>NZ_JAVWXA010000012.1:0-32538 GCF_036662295.1 Stenotrophomonas sp. | reverse complement strand
GGGGCTTGGGCCGGCCCCGCCACCGGCCCCGGCCCCGCCCCCGGCACCCCCCGGCTCCGCGGCGGGGGGGGGGGGGGGTCCGGCCGAGGGGGACGCTGCAAGTACGTCCATGTAAGCTCAGTCGCCGCTTGCTCGTGTGCGCGATCCTGCGCACACCGCAAGACCGGGGTTGGGCTCCTGCCCAACCCGTCGGGCGTATACGCCCGACCCATGCGGCTCATGCCCCCTCAACCGGACCCACCCCGCCCCTTGATAGTGGGTCGGTAGCTGGTGCCGAGAGCCAACTGCCGACTGCCGACTGCAATCGGCCAACGGCCGGGTGCCACGGGCCTTGTGATGGGTGATTGGGTGGTGGGGGGAAGGTTGGGGGACCGGAGGGGGGTCGGGTGGAGCCGGGTTTGATGCGGGGTGTTGTAGGGTGGGTTGCCGCGTTGCAGCTTGGCGATGGGGTGATTTTGATTACACTTGAAACCTATTTTCTGCGATCCCGGATACCCACCCATGAAGCTTGGTTCTTTGAAGGAAGGCGGCCGTGACGGCACCCTGATCGTGGTTTCGCGCGACCTGCGCCACGGGGTGCGGGCCACCGGCATTGCCGCGACGCTGCAGCAGGCGCTGGAAGACTGGAGCCACCTGGCGCCGCGGCTGAACGCATTGTCCGAATCGCTCAACGACGGCAGTGCCGATGGGGTGTTCGATATCGACCTGCAGGCGCTGGCCGCGCCGTTGCCGCGGGCGTATGAGTTCGTGGACGGCAGCGCCTACCTGCCGCACGTGGCGCGCGTGCGCCGTGCGCGGGGTGCCGAGGTGCCCGAGAGCTTCTACACCGACCCGCTGATGTACCAGGCCACCAGTGCCGGTTTTTATGGCCCGCGCGATGCGGTCAAGGTGGTCAGCGAGGAGTACGGCATCGACCTGGAGGCCGAGCTGGTGGTCATCACCGACGATGTGCCGATGGCGGTGACGCCGGCGCAGGCGGCCGGCCACATCCAGCTGGTGGGCCTGGTCAACGATGTGTCGCTGCGCAACCTGATCCCGGGGGAGCTGGCCAAGGGCTTCGGCTTCCTGCAGTCCAAGCCGCGCTCGGCGCTGTCGCCGGTGTTCGTCACTCCCGACGAGCTCGGGCCGGCCTGGCAGGACAGCAAGGTGCACCTGCCGTTGGTCACCCACGTCAACGGCGCCTGGTTCGGCGCGCCGGAAGCCGGGGTGGACATGCAGTTCAACTTCGCCGAGCTGGTCGCGCACGCGGCCAAGACCCGGCCGCTGGGCGCCGGGGCGATCGTCGGCTCGGGCACCATCGCCAACGAGGACACCGGCAAGGGCGCCTCCTGCTTTGCCGAACAGCGCACCGTGGAAACCCTGCGCGATGGCAAGCCGAGCACGCCGTTCATGTCCTTCGGCGACGTGGTCCGCATCGAGATGTTCGACGCGGCCGGCGAGAGCATCTTCGGCGCGATCGAACAGCGCATCGAACAGGCCGCCAAGCCCTGAACGCCACCACCGCCACCGACGGGCACGCCATCGAACTGTTCAGCTACTGGCGCTCGAGCGCGGCCTATCGCGTGCGGATCGGCTTGAACCTCAAGCAGCTGGCGCACCGGATCACCCCGGTGCACCTGCTGCGCGATGGCGGCCAGCAGCACAGCGAAGCCTACGCCGCGCTCAACCCGCAGGAGCTGGTGCCCACCCTGTGCCATGACGGCCAGGCGCTGCAGCAGTCGATGGCGATCCTGGAGTACCTGGACGAGGTGTTCCCGCTGCCGGCGCTGCTGCCCGACGACGCGGCCGGCCGTGCCCGGGTGCGCGCGCTGGCCCAGCTGGTGGCCTGCGATATCCACCCGCTCAACAACCTGCGGGTGATGCAGTTCTTCAGCGATACCTGGAGCGTGCCGCAGCCCGAGCGCGACGACTGGACCCGGCACTGGATGCGGGCCGGGTTCGAGGCGATGGAGCGGATGCTGGTGGAGTCGGTCGATACCGGCCGCTTCTGCCATGGCGACAGCCCCGGCCTGGCCGACTGCTGCCTGGTGCCGCAGTTGTACAACGCACGGCGCTTCCACCTGGACCTGGAGCCGTATCCCACCCTGGTCCGGATCGATGCCGCCTGCCTGGCCCTGCCGGCCTTCGACAGCGCCCGTCCGGAAAACCAGATCGACGCCGCCTGAGCCGGCAGGCATCGACCGTGGGTCGATGCGCCCCGGGGCCGGCGCCCTCAGAACCCGTGGGTGATCGCCGCCGGTGCGCTGTTGGCCGAGAAATCGGCATACGGGTCGTGTTCGCCGCTGCCGCCCTCGGACAGGCGGAACTTCAACGCCAGGCCGTCGCGCGAGTCGGCCGCGCGCAGCGCTTCCTCCTGCTCGATGATGCCGCCCTTGGCCATCCGGAACAGGCACTGGTCGAAGCTCTCCATGCCTTCTTCCAGCGAGGCTTCCATCGCCGCCTTGACCTCGTGCACCTGGCCGCGGCGCAGCAGGTCGCGGATCATCGGGGTGTTGATCAACACCTCGGTGGCCGGCAGGCGGCGCCCGTCCTTGCCCTTGACCAGGCGCTGGGAAACCACCGCGCGCAGGTTCAGCGACAGGTTCATCAGCACGTTGCGGTGCGCGCTTTCCGGGAAGAAGTTGAGGATGCGCTCGATGGTCTGGTCGGCGTTGTTGGAGTGCAGCGTGGCCAGGCACAGGTGCCCGGTCTCGGCAAAGGCGATGGCCGCCTCCATGGTTTCGGCATCCAGGATTTCGCCGATCAGGATCACGTCCGGCGCCTCGCGCATCGCGTTCTTCAGCGCGTTGTGGAAGGCGTGGGTGTCCAGGCCGACCTCGCGCTGGTTGACGATGGACATCTTGTGCTTGTGCAGGTACTCGATCGGATCCTCGATGGTGAGGATGTGACCGGTGGTGGTGCTGTTGCGGTGGTCGATCATCGAGGCCAGCGAGGTCGACTTGCCCGAGCCGGTCGAGCCGACCACCAGCACCAGCCCGCGCGGGGTCATGATGACGTCCTTGAGCACCTGCGGCAGGTTGAGCTCTTCGATGCTGGGGATCTTGCTGCGGATGGCGCGGATCACCATGCCCACTTCGCCGCGTTGCTTGAACACGTTGACGCGGAAGCGCCCGGCGTCGGGCAGGGCGATGGCCATGTTGAGCTCCAGCTCGCGCTCGAACTCGGGCACCTGGCCCTCGTCCATGAGCGAGTAGGCGATTTTCTTGACCATCCCCGGCGGCAGGCCGGTATTGCCAAGCGGGTACAGCTTGCCCTCGATCTTGATGTACACCGGGGCTCCGGTGGTCAAGAACATGTCGGACGCGTTCTTTTCGGTCATCAGCTTCAGGAAATAGCCGATATCCATGCGAAATGTTTCCCCAACAATCGGCCGCGTGCCATTGCAAGCACGCCGCAGGCTTCCGACAATGGCCGCGCTCCTACTTCTGGCGACGGCACCCCCAATGAATCCTAGCTTCGCACAAATACGACGCGTCCCGTACCTCACCCTGCTGATTTGCGTGACGGTGTGCACACTCGCGTTCGCCGGCAGCGCCCAGGCGCAGGACGGCGCGCTGGAGCTGATGCAGGCCCGGCAGGCGGTGGACAAGGCCACCCAGGCCGACGCCGACCAGTACGCCCCTGACCTCATCGCCGTGGCCCGGCAAGGCCTGGAACAGGCCCAGCGCGCGGCCGGCGACCGCCGCGAGCGCAAGAACGCCCCGGCGCTGGCCCTGCGCGCCACCGCCGATGCAGACCTGGCCCGCGCCCGCAGCGATGAAGCCACCGCCACCGCCCAGCTGAAGCTGCGCCGCAATGAGGTCAGCCAGCTGCAACGCCAGCTGTCCACCGGGGAGAACCGTTGATGACCGTCGCGCCCAAGACCTCCCGCCCGCTGCGCGCGGCCACCCTGGCGCTGGCCGTCGGCCTGGCCCTGCCGCTGCTGGTCCAGGCCGCCGAAGACCCGGCCGTGGCCCAGCTCACCCAGCGCCTGATGGCCATCCAGGCCAACCCCGATGCCGCCCAGCTGGCCGCCTTCGAGCGGCTGCAGGCCCAGCAGGCCGTGGCCGAGCTGGCCAAGGCCAAGCGCCGTGACCTGGACCAGGCCCGTTACCTGGCCGAGCGCCGGGTGGACATCGCCGAGACCAGCGTGCGCGCCGCCCTGGCCCAGCGCGAGGTCGACCAGCTCGAACGCACCCGCAGCGAACTGCTGATCGAAGCCAGCCGCCGCGACGCCCAGCGCGCCCGGCAGGAGGCCGAGCGCCTGCGCGTGCAGGCCCAGATCCAGGCCGAGGAAAGCGAGCGCCTGCGCCTGGCCGCCGAACAGGAGGCCCTGGCCCGCCAGGATGCCGAGACCGCGCTGACCAGCGTGGCCGGCAAGCAGACCGCCCGGCTCAGCGCGGCCCAGCAGAATGCGGCCAAGCTGGCCCGCGAGGAGGCCGAGCTGGTGTCCGGCAACAAGCTGCCCGGCTCGAAGTTCGACACCCGCGGTGAGGTGTTCACCTTCAATGGCGAGGCCTTCGCCGCCGGCAAGGGCGCCCTGTCCGCCGGCGCCAAGGGCCAGGCCAAGGCCCTGGCCGAGTACCTCAACATCGGCAAGAAGGGCCGGGTGCGGATCGAGGCCTATGATGCCGCGGCCGGGGTCGGCGACCAGCGGGCGCAGGCCCTGCGCGATGCCCTGGTGGCTGCCGGGGTCAGTGCCAGCCGGCTGCAGGTGAGCGGCAAGAAGGCGGCGGCCACCAAGGCGCGGTCGGCCGAGGTGATCATCTCGCCCTGAGCCCGCTGGACGCCATGCGTCGTGACCGTCGGGTTGGATGCAACCCGTTGTTTTCGTTTAATTTTCGTTGTTCTGCGTGTTCAGCCTGAACCTCTGCTGGGCCGCGTCGAAAATTTCAGATGAAACGCTTGAAGACCCTTCAGAGCAGGCGTAGGGTCAGTTGTCCGGGTGGCCTTCCGCGACCCGGACGATTGGAGGGCCGGGCCGATGAACCGAGGGCACGCACCACAGCAGTCTGCAGTCCGGGGCATCCCGGTTGCGCATGCAGGTGCCGTCGCGGTCAACGTCCAGCGCTCCACCCAAAAGCAACGCCCCGTGCCGCAAGGCCGGGGCGTTCTTGTTTCTGCAAGACAGCGATAGGAGGTTCATCATGTTCGAAGGTCAGCCCCAGAGCGAGATCGATGCACGCCGCAAGCGTGACCCGGAATTCAAAGCACTTTACGAGCGTCACCAGAAGTTGAACAAAAAGTGCATGGATGCCCAACTGGGTGTACTTCCGATAGACGATCTCACCTTGGGCCAGATGAAGCGTGAGAAGCTGCTGGCCAAGCAGAAGCTGGAAAGGATGTACGACTCCCCCATGCATTGACGCCTTTCGGGTGCCGGCCCCACGGTCGGCACCTTCCACCGACCGCCGCGGGCGGCGTCCGTCTCCTCGTCGACGGGCGCCGTCCGCGTCGCTCTTTGTGGGCCGGCCGTCCTGCCAGCGCCGTGGTTGAAGGCCCGGCGACGGCCATTGCACGGCCCAACCTGACTTTCTCCGCCAACCGTCGGATAATCACCGGTCCGGCCGCATTGCGGCGCGAATCGACGTGAACCGATGGCAATCCATTCCTCCGTACTCGACCTCATTGGCCAGACCCCGATCGTCAAGGCCCAGCGCCTGGACACCGGCGTCTGCGAGCTCTACCTGAAGCTCGAAAGCGCCAATCCCGGAGGATCGATCAAGGACCGCATCGGCCTGTCGATGATCGAAGCGGCCGAAAAGCGCGGCGAGCTCAAGCCCGGCGCCACCCTGGTGGAAGGCACCGCCGGCAACACCGGCCTGGGCCTGGCACTGGTGGCCCAGCAGAAGGGCTACAAGCTGATCCTGGTCGTGCCGGACAAGATGAGCCGCGAGAAGATCTTCAACCTCAAGGCGATGGGGGCCGAAGTGCGCCTGACCCGCTCGGACGTGGCCAAGGGCCATCCGGAGTACTACCAGGACATGGCCAAGCGCGTGGCCGAGGAAACCCCCGGCGCGTACTTCATCAACCAGTTCGGCAACCCGGACAACCCGGCCGCCCACGAGTTCGGCACCGGCCCGGAGATCCTGGCCCAGATGGACGGCGACCTGGACGCGATCGTCTTCGGCTGCGGCAGCTCGGGCACCATGACCGGCCTGTCGCGCGCCTTCGCCGCCGCCTCGCCCAAGACCGAGCTGGTGCTGGCCGACCCGGTCGGCTCGATCCTGGCCGAGTACATCAACGACGGCGTGCTCAACGACAAGTCGGGCAGCTGGCTGGTGGAAGGCATCGGCGAGGACTTCCTGCCCTCGATCGCCGACTTCAGCCGGGTCACCAAGGCCTACGCGATCACCGACGCCGAGAGCTTCCATACCGCCCGCGAACTGCTGGGCACCGAGGGCATCCTCGGCGGCTCCTCCACCGGCACCCTGCTGGCGGCCGCGCTGAAGTACTGCAAGGAGCAGACCACCCCCAAGAAGGTGCTGGTGCTGGTCTGCGACACCGGCAACAAGTACCTCTCCAAGATGTACAACGACTACTGGATGCTGGACAACGGCTTCCTGGAGCGCCCGCAGAGCGGCGACCTGCGCGACCTGATCCTGCGCCCGTATGGCCAGCGCGATACCGTCGTGATCGGCCCCAATGACCTGCTGACCACCGCCTACCAGCGCATGAAGCTGTACGACGTGTCCCAGCTGCCGGTCATGGAAGGCGACCAGCTGGTCGGCATCGTGGACGAAAGCGACGTGCTGCTGCACGTGTACGGCGACGAAGCGCGCTTCCGCGACCCGGTGGCCACCGCGATGGTGAGCAAGCTGGACCGGCTGGACGTGAAGTCCCCGATCGAGGCGCTGTTGCCGGTGTTCGACCGTGGCCAGGTGGCCATCGTCATGGACGGCGGCACCTTCCTGGGCCTGATCACCCGGATCGACCTGCTGAACTACCTGCGCCGCCGGGTCCAGTAACCCCGCGGCCGGCCGTCTCCGCACTGAACCTGCGTTTATCCGCGTCAATGGCCGATTAAGGCACCGCTGATAGACTTCCGCTCCTTTTGCGGGCGCCCCTGCCGGGGCTCCCCTCGCTGGGAAACAACATGTCCGACCACGCTTCCTCCGGGCACGGCAACCGTGCGCTTGCCCTGGCTACCCTGGCCATCCACGGCGGACAGTCGCCCGATCCGAGCACCGGCGCGGTGATGCCGCCGATCTACGCGACCTCCACCTACGCCCAGTCCAGCCCCGGCGAACACCAGGGCTTTGAGTACTCGCGCACCCACAATCCCACCCGCTTCGCCTACGAGCGCTGCGTGGCCTCGCTGGAGGGCGGCAGCCGCGGCTTCGCCTTCGCCTCGGGCATGGCCGCCAGCTCCACCGTGATGGAGCTGCTGGACGCCGGCAGCCACGTGGTGGCGATGGATGACATCTACGGCGGCACCTTCCGGCTGTTCGAGCGCGTGCGCAAGCGCACCGCCAACCTGCAATTCAGCTTCGTCGACCTGACCGACCTGGCCGCCTTCGAGGCCTCGATCAACGCGCAGACGAAGATGGTCTGGATCGAAACCCCGACCAACCCGATGCTGAAGATCGTGGACATCGCCGCGGTGGCCGCCATCGCCAAGCGCCATGGCCTGATCGTGGTGGTGGACAACACCTTCGCCTCGCCGATGCTGCAGCGCCCGCTGGAACTGGGCGCCGACCTGGTCCTGCACTCGGCCACCAAGTACCTCAATGGCCATTCGGACATGGTGGGCGGCATGGTGGTGGTGGGCGACAACGCAGAACTGGCCGAGCAGATGGCCTTCCTGCAGAACTCCATCGGTGGCGTGCAGGGCCCGTTCGACAGCTTCCTGGCCCTGCGCGGCCTGAAGACCCTGCCACTGCGCATGAAGGCGCACTGCGCCAATGCGCTGGCCCTGGCCCAGTGGCTGGACACCCACCCGGCGGTGGAGAAGGTGATCTACCCGGGCCTGACCAGCCACCCGCAGCACGAACTGGCCACGCGCCAGATGAATGGCTACGGCGGCATCGTCTCGATCGTGCTCAAGGGCGGGTTCGAGGCGGCCAGGCGCTTCTGCGAGAAGACCGAACTGTTCACCCTGGCCGAGTCGCTGGGCGGGGTGGAAAGCCTGGTCAACCATCCGGCGGTGATGACCCATGCGTCGATCCCGGTGGAGCGCCGCGAGCAGCTGGGCATCAGCGATGCGCTGGTGCGGCTGAGCGTGGGGGTTGAGGAGTTGGGGGATCTGCAGGTGGATCTGGAACGGGCGCTGGAAGGCGCGTCTGCATGATCCGCAGGCGCCTGGAACTGATGTTGAGCCTGACCGGCCGCGACATCCAGAAGAAGTACAAGGATTCAATGCTGGGCGCGCTCTGGGGCGTGCTGGTGCCGTTGATCATGCTGGCGATATACACGGTGATCTTCAGCACGATCTTCAGCGCGAAATGGAAAGGCATCGAAGTCCATACCAAGGTCGACTACGCGGTGCTCCTGTTCATCGGGCTCATTGTGTACAACTTCTTCGCCGAGTCGATCACGCGCGCACCGACTGCCGTGCTCAGCAATCCGAACCTGGTGAAGAAGGTCGTTTTCCCGCTGGAAGTCCTGCCGCCGGTGGTGGTGTTGTCTTCGCTCTACAACGCGGGCGTTGCGACCATTGCGCTGGGGGCATTCCTTGCCTTCAGCAGTTTCGGCTTCCATTGGCAGATGATTCTCCTGCCGGTGCTGGTCGTGCCGCTGTTCCTGCTGACGATGGGCGTCACTTACCTGTTCGCGTCGTTGGGCGTGTTCTTCCGGGACGTGGACCAGTTGGCCGGCCTGATGGCCCGGATCCTTCAGTACCTCACGCCGGTCCTCTATCCTTCGATCATCTTCCCAGACGCCATCGGCAAGTGGATGCGGCTCAGTCCGCTCGCCGTCTATGTCGAGCAGATCCGCGCCTTGATCGTCAGCGGCACGCTCCCCGAGTGGGGGTCCTACGCCTGGGCGGTGGCTTGTTCGGTACTCATCTTCTTCTTCGGGTACTGGTGGTTCCAACGCACGCGGAGGGCTTTCGCTGATGTCGTCTGAAGAGCTGGTTATTGATATCTCGGGCGTCAGCAAGGTCTTCAACATATTCGAGAAGCCTGCCGACCGCCTGCTGCAGATGCTGCTGCCCCGCCTGGGCCGGGTAATGCCGGGCAAGGCGGACTGGTCGACGCGCCAGCGCGGACGTGAATTCTGGGCACTGCAGAACGTGAGTCTGCAGGTAAAGCGTGGCGATGCGGTCGGCATCATCGGGCGCAATGGTTCGGGTAAATCCACGCTGCTGCAGATCATCGCCGGGACATTGGCGCCGACCACCGGCCATGCCAAGGTCAACGGGCGGATCGCGGCGTTGCTGGAACTAGGTAGTGGATTCAACCCCGACTTCACCGGGCGCGAGAACGTGGTTCTCAATGGCATGATCCTGGGCCTGACCGAGCGCGAGGTGATGCAGCGCTTCGACGCCATCGCGGCATTCGCCGACATCGGCGACTTCATCGACCAGCCGGTGCGCACCTACTCCAGCGGCATGATGCTGCGCCTGGCGTTCGCGGTGCAGACGCAGGTCGAGCCTGACATCCTGATCGTGGATGAGGCGCTGGCGGTGGGTGATGCGTTGTTCCAGAAACGCTGCTTCCAACAGATGGAAGCCCTCCGCGCCAATGGCTGCACGCTGCTGCTGGTGTCGCATGACCAGGAGTCGATCCGTACCCTGACCGACCACGCCATCCTGCTGCGGGACGGCACGGTGCGGGCTGCCGGTCCTTCCTCGGAGGTCGTGCTGGAATACCGCAAGCAACTGCACGACGATGAGCGCGACTATTACGCGTCCATCAGTGCGCAGCACCTGCAGCATGCCCAGAAGATCATCGAGGCCCAATCGGCCGACGAGGTTCCTTCGGAGGGACCCGTGCATGATGCGTCGCCCGTGCTCGGCGCGCGCAGCGACAAGCTCTCCTTCGGTGACTACGATTGCGTGATCGAGCACGTTCGCGTGCTCGATGCCGACGGCGAAGAGTGTGCGTACTTCCTTCCCCGCGAGCGGGCAGTGATCGAGGTCACGGCTCGCCCGGTGCGCGACATGGACAAGCTCAACGTGAATGTCCGCCTGCGCAACAAAGAGGGCGTCAAGCTCTATTCGTGGGGCACGCTCAACCAGGATGTGCGCATGTGGGCTGAAGAAGGCAAGGAGCAGCCGGGCGTCTGGGGCACTACCTTCCGTGCCGATGAACCCTTCCGGGTGCGTTTCGAGTTCGACTGCTCCCTCGGCGTCAACTTCTACGAAGTGCAGGTCTCGGTGTCCGAGGAAGTCGAGCGCTTTGGCGGTGCCCAGCGCATGCTTCACTGGCGTGACGAAGCCGCCTTCTTCCAGGTTGGCATGCGGCAGAAGGAGTACACCTTTGGCGGCGTCTGCGACCTGCGCATGCGCGCAGAAATCGCTGACGCCCAATGAACCAGGAACGCCCTGCAATGGACAAGATCCAGAATGCCCCCCAATCCGCGCTCGCTCCTGCCGCTGTGCGGGTTGCCGTGGATCGCCTGCTGTCGTGGCTGCCCGCCGGTGCGATCGCCCTGCGCGGCGACGCCGCGCCTGACCTGGCGCAGGCGCTGCGCCGCGCGGGCATCGCGCTGCAGGAAGAGGCTGCGGTCGCTGCCATCATCGTGGTCGAGCGGGCCGACGGCAACGCGCCCGCCGAACGCCTTGCGCCCCTGCTGGCGGACATCGCCGGCCCTGTCTGCCTTGTCGTCGCAGGCGCCGCCGCGGCCAGCGTGGATCGTGCCACCTGGGAGCAGGCGGTCATTCGTGCCGAATGGCGCAAGCATCCGCTCAATGAGCGCGTTGCGCCGTATGGCGAACTCGATCGCGTCACCGGCCTGCTGATGATTGCTTTCGAGCGCGTCCCGGAGGCGGCCATCGCACGCTATCCGCTGCAGGCATTGGTGGAAGAACGTGACCTGCACACGGACATGACCCGCGAGCCGGGCCGGCGCTCCGATGCCCATATGACCCGCTATGCCCAGGCCGCGCAGTTCATCCGGCCGGGGGACAGGGTGGTCGACGTGGCATGTGGCCTGGGGTACGGCTCCTATGAGCTGGCGCACAACAGCGCGGCTGCCTCCTTTACCGGCCTGGACGCCAGTGAGTACGCGGTGGACTACGCCAACGTCAACTTCGCCCCCGCCTCGCCGACGCCGATGCAGTTCGTCGTGGGCGACGCCCAGAACCTGTCGGGCATGCCCGACGGCTCGGCGGAGTTTGCCGTCAGCGTGGAAACCCTTGAGCACCTGCCGGAGCCGGACCGGCTGCTGGCCGAACTGCATCGTGTGCTTTCCCCGCAGGGTCGCGTGTACGCCAGCGTGCCCAATGACTGGTCCGACGAGACCGGCGAGGATCCCAATCCCTTCCACTTCCATGTGTACGACTGGCCACGGCTGGTGGCGCAGTTCCAGCGCAATGGCTTCGTGATCGAGAAGGCATGGTTGCAGGATGCAGGCGGTGGTCAGACGCGGCACCTGGCGGCACGCTCGATGCTGGAAATCGATCCGCTCGCTGGTCCCACCTGTGATGGCGAATGGCTGCTGGTGCTCGCACGCAAGGCCGATGTGCTGCCGGAGGCGGTGACCGAGCCGCTGGCGCGCGCGCGCGCGCTCCTGGCTGCGGGGCAGCCGAGCCAAGCGATGGCACTGCTGGATGTGGAGATCAACGACGCCGACCCGCTGCGCGCTGCCAAGGCCCACGGCCTTGCGGCGATCGTCGCAGCGTCGTCGGGCTGGTTGGACATGGCCGCCACGCATTGGCGTGGCGTCCAGGACGCCGCCCGACGGGCGTTGTCGCTGCCGCATGCGGAGGCGGAGGCAGCCGGGCTGTTGCACCTGGCCCTGCGCCAGCAGTCGCCGCCTGGCGATGCCCGCCCCGGTGCCCTGTACCGACAGCTGCGCGAACACGCAGCCGTGCTGTCCGTGCTGCTGGGCGAGAATGCCTCGCTTCTGGCCGACAACGATGACCGGGCCGTGGTTTCCGGGCCATGTGATGGTGCCGAGCAGATCAACATGGGGGCGCGCGAGGTGCGCCAGCTCATCGATGCCAAGCAGTGGCTGGACGGCAAGTACCACGAGCACATGAGCCGCATCAGCGCGTTGGAGGCCCACACCGCTGAACTGGAATCGGCGCGCCACTGGCTTGACGGCCAGTACCATGCGTTGACGGCCGAACTGCAGCGCCTCGGCCGTTCTGATCCGCCGGCCCCTGACGGCACCATGTGAATCAGCCCATGAGCGCGCCCCAGCTCGATGACGCACCTGCGGTGCCGTTGGCGCCGTTGCAGGTGACCGATCTGGTCGAGTACTGCCTGCGTGCGGCCGGGCCGTGTCGCGTGCGGCTGCTGGGTGATGCCCTGGAACCCCTGGTCGTGCCGCTTCTACGCGCCGGCTGCCACGTCGCGGGCCGCGCATCTGAACAGCAGGTGGACGCGCGCGACGACCTGGCCATCGTCTGGGCACAGGACATCCCCCTGCGCGCCACGGCATTGCGGCTGGACGTCGCGTCGCTGGTCCTGGTCGCCCGGGTGGACGCGGCGGCGGCGATGGGACGGTGGCTGGACGATGCGTTGGCCACTGGCTGGGCGCTGCACCCTGCGGAGTTCGCGTTCGCCGGGGTGCCCGATGGCCTGACGGTGGTGATGCTCGCGCGCCGGGGCGTCGATGCGGCGCTGCGTGGGGATGACCTGCGCGCCAGCTATCACGGGCTGGCGGCCGCCCTGGTGCGTCCCGGGGACAGGGTGCTGCTGACAGATGCCGCGCAGGGTGGTCTGTGGCGGATCGTGCAGCAACAATCGCGTTGTGGGTGGCTGGGCGTTCTGGCCGATCGCCCTGCGCCGTACGAACTCGACCCTGGCGTGGACTGGCTGGACATGCAGGCAGCGGCGCCCGCCGACCTGCACGTCGATGTGCTGGTCACCCGGTTCTCCCATGAGGCAGGCGACTGGCCCCAGCAGCTGCACGAGGCCGGCGAGGCATTGGTCCGCAGTGGACGCCTGGTCGTACTGGTTCCCCTGCAATCCGGTCGAAACGCACTGGAAGGGCCCTTGCTGGCGGCGCTTGAGCACCACGGGCTGGTGCTTGACCGGGCCTGGTGGCAGAGCCTGACGCGGCCGCCGGGGCTGGGCCAGTTCATCGAAGTGGAGCGCGATGCCGACGATCGCCTGGCCATCGATGCCGAGCGGATCGCCATGGCCGATGCCCTGGTGCTGATGGCAGTCAAGACCACCGGCGCCGGCATCACGCAGGATCCGGGCGCGGATATGCCCAACATCGTGGCCTTCCAGCGCGATTATCTCGATGCAAGCCTGGTCCGTCTCATCGTGGCGGTCGGGTTGCGATTGGAATCGGCGCTGCATCGGCGCCAGATTGCATTGCATGTCATGCAAGAGGCGCCGATCGCCTCGGCCGACCACGGCGCGGCGGTCTGCGTACTGCTGTACGACCCGGTCGCCGTTTCCGCGGTCGGGCGCGATGTACTGGTCGCGGCGGCACAGCGGTACATCGACGCGCCGGCGGTCAACCCGACCATGCTGCGATGGCAGGTATCGCTGGCGTTCGCCGCCGCCGCGCTGCTCCAGGACAACGATGAGCTTGCGCGCGCGGCCTTGTTGTATGAGCGGGTCCTTGGATTCGACGTCCTCGCCTTCAGCCCTCTGCTGGGGACCAAGACCACGGCGGCGGCGTTGAGGCTGGGCTGGATTCATTTCGGTGCCGGCGACCTGGTCGCCGCCCGGCGTGCCTGGGCGCGTGGCATGAACGAGGCACGGCGCCTGGCCACCTCGTCGGCCTGGTCGGAGGTGGTCGGCGATCCCGATGCGCCGGAGACCTTCGCCATGCCGGAGTTCGCCGCCGTGATGGATGAAGCCGGATGCCTGGCGGCAGCGCTTCGTATCACCGCCGAGCATCCGCTTCGCCCGGGCGTGGCATGGCAGTGGGCAAACCGGTCGTGGCGGTCCCAGCTGGCCGATGCACACCTTGCGCAGGGACGCGGGCAGCTGTGGCAGGATCAACTGCAGGATGCCAAGGACTGGCTGGACGGCCAGTACCACCAGCTGACCGCCGAGGTGCAGCGACAGGCGCAGGCCGCCCACGCGTTGGAGGCCGACAAGCAGAGGCTGACGTTGGAAATGGACGGCGTCCGCGCCGCGTTCGGGTTGGCGCACCGCCACGCCGTGGCTGAGCGGGCGGCACTGCAGCAGCAGCTCCAGCAGGTGCAGGCCGAGCATGCGCAGCTCGCGGCGGCCCACGCGCGACTGGATAGTGCCGCGCGCAACCTGACCGTGGCGACCACGATGATCATGGGCCCGGCACCGCAGCCCCGACTTCCGGCGGAGTCGATCGCTGAAGAAATGTCACGGCTGGCAGCGGCGCTGCAGGGGCTGCCGTTGAAGGGCACCGTGCGAGCGATTCTGCGCGGGCTTGCCTCGCTGCTGGGTCGGAGGTGATCCGGTGAGCCCAGTGTTGTCGGTCATCGTCACCTTCCACCAGGAGGGCATCCTTGCCCACGCCGCGCTGCGCAGCTACCTGCTTGCGCGCGCGTCGGCGCGCACGGCCGGCATCGAGGTCGAGCTGGTCCTGGTGCTGGACAACGCCGACGCTGAAACCTTGGCGATCGTCTGCGGCCATCCTGAGCTGCTGGGCGACGAAGTCCTCGTCATGGCCGCCGTAGGCGACGCGGCGCTGGCGCGCAACCAGGGCATCGCCCAAGCCACCGGCAAGTACCTGTGCACCCTGGACGGGGACGACCTGATCAGTCGCGACTATTTCCAGCGTCATGTCCAGTTGGCCGAGCGCACGCCGGGCCGGGTGATCCTGCATCCGCAGGTCGTGGTCAGTTTCGGCATGGACAGCCGCTTCACCTGGCAGTTGGACCAGCGGACGATGCCGTTCTCCCCCGACCTGCTGCTCTCCGAGAATCCGTGGATCAGCGCGGTGTTCGCGCGGCGCGAGGTTTTCACCGACATCCCCTACGTCGCCTGTTTGCCCCGCCAGACCGGGTTCGGCTACGAAGACTGGCACTGGAACTGCCAGACCGTGGCGGCCGGCTATGAACATGTCGCCGTCGCCGACACCGCGTATTTCTATCGGCTCAAGCCATCCGGCTCAGTCAATACCAGCAGCAGTGCGCTCGGCGCGGTCATGCCACCAAGCGACCTTTTCGGACGGTGGGTGTGCCCATGATCCGCAGGCTGTACGCGCTGGCCAGGCGCGTGAGTGTCCGCCAGTTGTTGGCCAACCCGCGCGCCGAGTTGGGCCGCATCCTGGGCTGGGTCGGGCGGCGGTTGCAGGGTGCCGCCACGGTGGTTGCACACGGGCACGCCACGCTCCCGGCCTGGCTGGATGCGGAAATGATCGCGCTGGCCAGCATCGAACCTGAGTTGCTGGGCGAGAAAGGAAGCACCGCGCACTACCGGCATTACGGTGTCCCGATGGTCACCCGTCCCGGTGAGCTCTATCGGCAGATTGTCGACGCCGTCGGCGAGCGGCCCTGCAGCCACGTAATGATCATCCCCTGGCTGGTCCGGGGGGGCGCTGATCGAGGCGCGCTCTACCACCTCCAGGCGTGGGTCGACGCCATGCCGGCGGCCGATGTACTGGTCATCCTGACCGACGATATCGAGTCTCCCTGGCTGGATCGCATCCCTGCGGGTATCCGGGTACTGCCTTTCGGACGCATCGCCGGCAGCATGGCCATGGAGGGAAAGGTCCAGCTCCTGACCCGGCTGTTGCTGCAGATGCAGCCGTCGGTCATCCACACCATCAATTCGCGCGTGGCCTGGGAGGCGTACCGGAAGTTCGGCCTTGCCTTGCGGCAACGCTCGACGCTGTTCGCTTCGCTGTTCTGCGACGATCAGGACGAGAACGGCGTGCCGGTGGGCTATGCGCGCAGCTACCTGCGCAGCTGTTTCCAGCACCTGACCAGCGTTTTCTGTGACAACAGCGTCTACCCGGCACGCTGGAGCGTGGAGCTCGGCGTGCCGCGCGACCTGTTTACCGTTCTGCCGTTTCCCTACGATCGTGCGGTGGTCATCAAGGAAGACGCGTTCCCGATCGAGGGCCAACCGCGTGTGTTGTGGGCAGGGCGATTGGACCGGCAGAAGCGCCCGGACATCCTGGTGGCGATCGCCCGGGCCATGCCTGACGTCGGCTTCGACGTGCACGGGGTGTCTGAACTGGGCGCCCACCATCCGGCCATCGATGCGCTTCGCCGACTGCCGAATGTGACGATGCACGGCGCTTTCCCGCGCTTTGAAGGCATCGTCAAGGCAGATCACGCGGCCTACCTGTTCACGACCTCCTGGGAGGGGCTGCCCACCATCCTGCTGGACGCTGCCGCCGCCGGCATTCCGATCGTCGCACCGGCCGTCGGCGGCATCGTCGATCTGATCAGGCGCGATTGGCTGGTGGCGCTGCCGGATGATGTGGACGCCTATGTGGACCGCCTGCGGCAATTGCTTTCCGATCCCGGGTTGCGCAGCGCGCGCAGACGGGAACAATACGCAGGGCTGTCGACGGGGCGGGACTGGGCTGATTTCACCCGTATCCTGCGCGGCATCCATCAGTATCTGCCCGAGCGGCAGCACGAAACCAAGAACATGAGTAACCAAGGAAGCACAACGTGATTATCGGACGGGGCTTGGTCGCAACGGCCTTCTCAGGCCAATGGCAGCATGATCCGGGCACGGTCATCGTCGCTGCCGGTGTTTCAAATTCCGCCGAGCATGATCGGGCCGCCTTCGAGCGCGAAGAGGCGCTGCTGGACGAGGTCTTCGCATCGGATGTGCAGCGGCATATCGTGTATTTCGGCAGCTGCGCGGTGGGCAACCCGGATGAGCGCAAGACGCCCTATCTGCAGCACAAGGCCGCGATGGAAGCCCGCGTCCTGGCCGATCCGCGCGGACGTGTGTTTCGCCTTCCGCAGGTCGTGGGCGAGGGCGGCAACCCGCACACGCTGACCAACTTCCTGTGCGCGCGGATCTTGTCCGGCGAGCCGTTCGACGTATGGGCGAAGGCGGAACGCAACCTGATCGATATCCAGGACGTGGCGGCGCTGGGCACGCATGTGCTGCAACATGCCGAGGACTACCCGCGCATGATGTCGCTGGCCGATATCCAGTCCACCAACATGCTCCAGATCGTCCGTTGCATGGAAAGCGTGCTGGGGCGTGCCGCCAACTGCAGGGTGCTGGAGCAGGGCGTCGCCTTCCCCATCGACACGCGCGATTGCCAGCGGGCGGCCATGGACTGTGGCATCCCCTTGGGCGACGGCTACCTGGCCAGGCTGCTGGCCAGGTACTACGCCGGCCAAGCCGTGCCCCCGACCAGGTGACCGGGTCCGGCTGTATGAACGGCCACCCCGCGGGTGTCCCGGTCCGGGACACCGCGGCCAACGCCGGCCATTCACCCGGTGCCAGGGCACGCAAGTATGATCAATGGACAGCCGACGGCGTGAGCCACGGTACGGGTCCTAACCCAAGAATTGGTGGTTTGGAATGAATGCGAAGAGCAAGCGGCATGGAAACGCATGGTCGGGCTGCGGGAGCGCGGCGTGATCGTGCCGGCATTGAGTGTCATCGTGACGTTCCACGGAGAGGGCATCCTGGCGCACACCTCGCTGCGGTCCTATGCGCTGTCCCGCAACGCGGCGAGGGCCCAGGGCGTGGAGGTCCAACTGGTGCTGGTCCTGGACCGCGCCGATCCCCAGACGCGCGCATTCGTGGTCGGTCATCCCGACCTGGATGGAAGCGAGACCGTGGTCGAAACCCAGGTCGGTGACCTTGCCCTGGCGCGCAACGCGGGCGTGATGGCAAGCCGTGCGGACTACATCTGCACCCTGGACGGCGACGACCTGATCACCACCGGCTATTTCCTCATGCACCTCAAGGAGGCCGCTCGATTGGAAGGCCCCTTCGTCCTGCATCCGGAAATGGTGTTGAGCTTCGGCATGTACAGTGCCTACAACTGGCAGGTCGACCAGAGTGGGGACTACTACGACGAACGTGCACTGCTGGCGGTCAATCCCTGGATCAGCGCGGCGTTCTCCACACGCCGCCTTTATGAAACCATTCCGTATGTCGCCTGTTACCCGAGGCAGACAGGATTCGGCTACGAAGACTGGTACTGGAATTCGGAAACCATCGCACGCGGCGTGGTGCATCGCCTGGCGTGGGGCAGTGCCTACTTCTACCGGCGCAAGTGGTACGGCTCGCTCAACGAGGCAAGCCATGCGATGAAGACCGTCATCCCGCGCACGTCGCTGTTTGCGCTGGGGCGCGAGATCGGCAAGGAGCCGCGCCATGTTTGATCGTTGGACGCACAATCGCTGGGTCCGCAATCGATACACGCGCCGGCTCGCGCAGATGGCACGTCGTCTTTTCGCGCTGCTGTTCGGTGCCGACCCGGGCCACGTGGCCAGCCCCTCCGGGCATGGCGGCTCGGCACCGCCGATGCCCGCCTGGTTGCAGGAAGAACTGCTCACCCTTGCTGCGCTGGAGCCCGAGCTGCTGCCGCCCGGTACCAGCATCGACAAGTACGCTTTCTACGCTGTCCCGATGGACGTCCAGCCAGGTGATGTCTACGATGCGTTGTCGCGTGAGATTGGCCAGGCGCCGTACAGCCATGTCCTGCTCATTCCGTGGCTGAAGCCCGGCGGCGCCGATCGCGGCATTCTTTATCATGCGCGGGCCATTGCCGAGCGTGATCCGACCGCGCGAATCCTGGTGCTGAGTACCGAAAACTCCCCCTCGCCCTGGGCATCGCGCCTGCCTGCACAGGCCACGCATGTCGATTTCGGGCATCACGCCGCTGCGTTGCAGTTCAACCAGCAGGTCATGGTGATGGTTCGCATCCTGGTCCAGCTGCGCGCGCCGATGGTGCACCTGGTCAACTCGCGCGTGGGTTGGGAGGCCGTCCTCCGGCATGGGCTGGCGTTGGGGCAGCATTCGCGATTGTTCGCATCGCTGTTCTGCGACGACTACGACCTGCGCATGAATCCGGTGGGCTACGCGCGCGACTACCTGCGTTACTGCTACCCCTACCTGGCCACGGTGATCTGCGACAACTCGCGATATCCGCAGGTATGGTCGCGTGAGCTGGGCGTTCCGGCGGCATCGTTCACTGTCGTCCCGTTCCCGTATGACGGTGAGGTGGCCGACCTGCCGGCCACTGCGCTGTCGGCAACGGGTGCCGGGCGGGTGCTATGGGCCGGGCGGCTGGATCGCCAGAAGCGCCCCGATCTGCTGGCGGCCATCGCGGCCCGCATGCCGGACATGCATTTCGATGTCTACGGCTCACAGGTCATGTCAGGCGTGAATGCCCCGGGGCTCATCGAACTGGGGGCGCTGCCGAACGTCACGCTGCATGGTGAGTTCCAGCGCCTGGAGGCCGTGGCCGGCCCCGCGCATTTTGCCTACCTGCACACCACTGCGTGGGAAGGAACGCCCACCATCCTGTTCGACGTTGCCGCGGCCCGCCTGCCCATCTGTGCGCCGGCCGTGGGCGGCATCGTCGACTTCATGGCGGAACAGGACCTAGTCGACAACCCGGAAGACGTGCAGGCGTTCGTCACCCGCCTGCAGCAACTGCATGCCTCCTCCGCGCTTCGCGACGAGGTGGTGCAGCGCCAGCTTGCGTCGTTGGCGCATGATCGGCATTGGCAGGGCTTTAGCGATCGGCTGGAGGCGCTGGAAGGCTACCTTGCGCCATCATCCCTCCCGATCACGGGTACCACTGGCAACGACGCATGATGAAGAGAGAGCAAGCCCAATGAGAGTTCTGGTTACCGGCGGCGCAGGCTTTGTCGGGTCGCATACGGTCGTGGAGCTGGTCGCTGCCGGTCATGACGTGCACGTGGTGGAGAATTTCTGCAACAGCGAGCGCTGGATTGTCGAACGCATCGAGCGTCTTACCGGCCAGTCACTCTCGCTGGATGAGCTGGATATCCGCGACCGCGAGGCGATGCGCTCGAGCATGCATCGCTTCAGGCCCGATGCGGTCATCCATTTCGCTGCGTTGAAATCGGTATCGGAAAGCACGCAGCAGCCGGCCAGCTATTACGATGTCAACGTGACGGGCACCGCCACGCTGCTGGAGGTGATGCGCGAGGTGGAGTGCCGGCAGATCGTGTTCAGCTCCTCGGCCACGGTATACGGCCAGCCGGAGGCATGCCCGGTGGCCGAAGGCGCGCGTGTCGATCCGGGAAACCCCTACGGCCGCACCAAGCTGGTGGGCGAATGGATGATCCGGGACTGTGCATCCGTGCCCGGGGCCGTGCTCAGTGCCGCCATCCTGCGTTACTTCAATCCGGTAGGGGCGCATCCCAGCGGTCTCATTGGTGAACTGCCGCGTGGCGTGCCCAACAACCTGGCGCCGTACATTACCCAGACCGCCCTGGGCCTGCGCGACCACATCCGGGTATTTGGCGATGATTACGCCACGCCTGACGGTACCGGCGTACGTGATTACATCCATGTGGTGGACCTGGCCAAGGCCCACGTCGCGGCACTGACCCTGTTGTCGGCCGGCGAGGCGCGCGCATTGACGCTGAACCTGGGCACCGGGCGCGGCTATTCGGTGCTGGAACTGATCGAGACGTTTTCGGCCGTCGTCGGCAAGCCGATCCCGTATGTGGTGCAAGGCCGCCGCGCCGGTGACATCGGCGAGTGCTGGGCAGACCCGACGCTGGCCAACACCGTTCTGGGTTGGCAAGCCGAGAAAACGCTGGAGGAAATCTGTGCCGATGCCTGGCGTTGGCAACAGGCGTGCGTGTCCGCGGCAGAATGAGATTGCCCTGGCCGCGCTGTCGCGCGGTTGGGGTATCAGCGCTCGGGCGCGATGCGGAACACCCAGAAGTTCATCACGATGAAGACGATGACGGGCACGGCGATGGCCGAGAACAGGATGCCCCAGCGGTAGTCCAGCTGCGCGTGGGAGATCACCGCCATGCCGCCGGCCGACAGGCCGATGTTGAGCCCGTGGACCACCAGGAATTTGCCCGACTCCCGCGCCACTTCGCCCTTGGATCCGAAGGTGAAGTACTTGTGGGCGAGGAAGTTGGGTGCCAGCAACAGCAGGTAGGCCACGACGGTGGCCAGCACCGGATGCATGCCGGCTTTGTCCACCAGCAGCCACGTGAGCAAGGCAAACAACAGGGTGCTGGTGCCGCCGACCGCGCCGAAGCGGATCAGCTTGCCGGCCAGCGACTTCATGTCTGCCGGATTCACGGCAGGGTGTCCGCCGTCGAGTCCACGCGCTCGGCGATCGAATACTGGGTGGGGGTCGTGAAGTTGAGCAGGATGCGGCCGACGTACTCGCCAATGGCTCCCAGCGCAAGCAGCTGTACGCCGCCCATGATCAGGATGGCGACAATCAGCGAGGACCAGCCGACCGCGACGCCGGGATCCAGCAGTTTGTGGATCACGATGACCGCCGCGAAGATGAAGCCCGCCCCCGAGATGGCCATGCCGGTAAGTGACGCCATCCGCAACGGGGCAACCGAGAAGCTGGTCGCCATCTTGAGCCACAGCGAGATGGACTTCTTGAGGCTGTAGCCAGAGGTGCCGTCCTCGCGCGCGTGGTGGCCCACCACGCGCGTGGTGATGCGCGAGGTCGCCGCCAGGATCAGGCCGTCCAGGTAGATCGCCGGACCCCGGAACATCACCACTTCATCGCGCACTCCGCGCTTCATCGCCTTGAACGGGGAGAGATAGAGTCCCTTGGGCTTTTCAAGCAGCCAGGTGGCCACGCGGTCGTTGAAGCGGCTGCCAAGGATCTTCCAGGCCGCATGCTTGCGCCCGACGAAGGTGCCGTAGCAGACGTCGTGGCCGTCATCCAGGGCGTCCACCAGGGCGGGGATGTCCGAGGGCGCGTGCTGGAGGTCGTCGTCCATGGTGACGATGACCCGGCCGCGGCATTCGCGCAGGCCGGCGAAAATGGCCATGTGCTGGCCGACGTTCTTTCGAAGGTTCAATGCCCGGACCCAGGAGTGGGTGCGGGCCAGCGTGCTGGCCACCTGCCACGAGCCATCGGGGCTGCGGTCGTTGACCAGGATCAGCTCCAGCGAGTAGCGCCCGCCAATGGCCGCGTCGATGGCATCGACCAGGGCAGCGAGCGTCTTTTCGCTTCGATAGGCCGGGACCACGATGGAAAGGTCGATCAGCTCCACCGAGTCGTCAGTCGCTATGTGGGTCGCCATGGCGGTCTCAATCTGGAGGAAAAATCACTCAGTCGGGTAGTATATGCCCGAACCTGAAGCCGTGCACGGTGGGGCAGTGGCGCACCAGCTGTGCCCTGGACCCCGGTCGATGGCCAGATCAGGGCCACGCTGACGAACGGACGAGGTGCGAAATTGGATCGACTTGGACGCTATTGCGGGAACGCGCTGGATCGCCTGGACCGCAACTACCTCGGGTACATCGTCCTGATCTTGCTGGGCATGTATGGGATCGGCCAGCTCACCGCCCCGTTCATCGCACACGATGAATTCGATTGGCTGCTGTCCGGGTTCGATCAGGGCTTCGAGACCCCGTTGAGCAAGGCTGGCTCGGAAGGTCGCTGGGGCAACGTCATCTGGGCCCAGTTCAGCCATTTCCTGAGTATCCGCGCGGCCTTCATCCTGTATCTGGTCGCGTTCTCCGTCATGTGCGTCCTGATCTCCCGCGTGGTCTCGGCGACGGCGGGGGTGTTCGGCGCCATGCTGCTTTTCCTCTCGCCGATGACGGCGGAGACCATGCAGTGGCCGGTGACCCAGGTGACCGGTGTCGCGGTAACCATCCTGGGCTGCCTGGCGATGCTGAAGGTGCAGTCCGATGGACCCCGCCGGCTGGTCATGGCAGTGGCCGTGGTCGCCGGCTTTCTCTTCTACCCCTCGTTCGGCCCCCTGTTCCTGTTGATGTATGCCACGCGCTGCACCGGCACCCGCCGGAGCGTGCTGCTGGGGGCCTTCGTGTATGTGGCCAGCTTCGCCTGCGCGGTCCTGCTGGTGTTTTCCCTGAACTACATCTTCCACGACACCTTCTCGATCAAGCCGGCCGCATGGCGGGAAGCGACGCCGCTGATGCACGGGGGAACCCTGCTGGGCAACATCGAGCGGTACCTGACCTGGTTCGACCAGGTGAAGTACCTCTGGCCCGCGCTGCTGGGTGGGGCGGCCGCGTTCGTGCTGTGTTTCCGTTACCGCATCCGGGCGCAGCAGTGCGCGGCCCTGCTCCTGTTCGGCGGCCTGCTGCTGGGTATCGATGCCTCGCTTTCGGTGGTGTCCGGCCTTTCCATGCCGTTGCGTTCCACGGTATGGCTGTGGTTGCTGCTCTGCATTCCCGTGATCTTCCTGGTTCATGAGCGAAGGACCATCGCACTGGGGTTCCTGCTTGCGCTGCCGCTGGCCGTCACGGGGGTGTCGGGGTGGATGTCCACCTTTGGCGGCACGCAGTACGCCTATCCCGCCTTGCAGCAGACCGCCCTGGAAATGATGCGCGTGCAGGCGGCCAACACCGGAAAGGTCACGGACGTGGTCCTCTTCGGCGATGTTCACGCAAACCGATCAATGGGCTGGGTGCACAGCAACAGGGCCATGCGGAACTATCTCTACAAGGAATTTGAGATATACAGCCGGCAATGCGAAGGCGAACTGTGCGCGAAAGTGCAGGCCGAGATCGACCGGCGTGCCGAGGTTCCGCAATGGCTGATCATTGATAAGCACCTGGTCTGGGTGCTTTCTCCACACAATCCCGATAGTTATTGAAGTCGTTATCCAGACATGATGAAGAGAACAAGAAAATGGCTGCTTTGCCAGGCGTGACCCGGTTGCGCGCCGCATTCACGCCCGCCGGTGGCAATCGTCGGCTCTTGGTGGCGTGCATGGCGGTGGCCGCGATTACGCTGTTCGCTCGCCTGCCGTTCGTGCTGGCCCCGGGCATGTCCACCGATTCCTACGCCTACCTGGACGGCTGGCCGACCCTGGCGCAGTTGGCCGGGCAGGGGCGGTTCGGCCAGTTCCTGGTGTTCCGCCTGCTCGAAGCCCTGGCCGTGGATCCCCTGAGCTTTGCCACCCTGCTGCAGGGCGTCGGGCTGGCCGTGTTCGGCCTCGCGGTGCCGCTGATGTTCGCGGCATTTTCCACGCCGCAGCAGAACCGGTTGCTGCCCCTGTGCCTGGCGGCGCTGGTGGTCACGCTGCATCCTTACTCGGCAGAAATCCTGACATTCTCCGAAGCATCCTTCACCGCGCTGCTGGCCACCGCACTGGGCACTGTCGCGGTGTTCCTGCTGGCACGGCGGCCGCGCTGGTGGTGGTTGTCTGGCGTGATGCTGGTGGCCGGGCTGTCGATGTACCAACTGCTGGTCAATTTCGTTGGCCTGATGGTGCTGTTCGGCTTCCTGCAGACCTACCTGCGGGTTGGCCATGTCCGGCGCGATGCCTGGCCGGAGTACCGGCCCCTGCTCAACGCGGTCATGGTCATGGCCGCTGCACTGGTGGTGTACCTGGTGGTGCACAAGGCGGTGGTCATGTCGCTGGGCATCCAGGAAGTGGGGCGCGCCGGCTTCCTGCCGTTGGGCAAGGTGGGCGCACGCTTCCAGGAAGTACTGGCCCTGGGCGGATTCCTGTGGCAGCGGCCGCTCCTGGTCACCTACGGTCCGGCCGCAAAACTGCTCCTGTGGGCGATGGCCCTCGCCGGTTGGATGCTGCTCCTGATCCGCCTGCTCCTGCGGCCGCGCACGGACGCCGCGTTGCCGGTGGTGGCGATGCTGCTGGTGCCGGTCGCTGCCATCGGCGTGGTGGCGGTAGGTGCGGTCTGGTGGCCGGCGCCCCGCATTCTCGGCGGGGTGGTCGCTGCATGGGCAATGGGGATCTACTGGCTGGCCTGGCTGGCCAATGGGCGCCTGGGACGCGTGCTGACCGGTGTGGCTGGCAGCGCGCTGCTGCTGGGCTTCATCGCCGTAGGCCACCGCGTGCACAGCGACCAGCTGCAGTTGAACGCCCTTGATCGCCTGCTGGCGCAGCGTGTCTATGCCGAGCTCACCCATGTCGACGGCTTTACCGACCAGACCCCCGTCGTGGTGGTCAATCATCGCTTGAGCTGGTCGCATGTACTACCGCTGGCCACCGCCTGGATGGATCTGAATCTGACCGCGTTCGCAGACAAGCGCGCCGTCAAGGGCGTATTGCAGCTGTCCAACGGACGCGTCCTGAATATAGTTCCCGCGCTACCGGCCGATACCGAGGCCTGCAACGCCCTGCCCGCGTGGCCGAGCCCCGGATTCGCGACTGTACGTGCGTCTGGCGGCGTACTTGTGTGTATTTAACCCCGTCTTTGGACGGGTCAGATTCAACGTAATCCAGGATATAGATGAATACTTTCCAATCCCTGACGTCGGTCAGGACCACCGATCCGATCACGCGCCTGGCCCAGGTCTGCATTGCGGTGACGGTGATAACCGTGCTTGCCCGGCTTCCCTTCGTGGTCCAGCATGGCCTGTCGATCGATTCGTACTTCTATGTGCGCGGCTTCCCCACCATGTCCCAGCTGTTCGGGCAGGGGCGCTTCGGCCAGTACATGGTTTTCGTGGCAGGTGAGTCGCTGGGGTTCAACGCCCTGACGTTCGGCACGCTGTTGCAGGGCGTTGGCTTGATCTGCTTTGCGGCGAGCGTGCCGCTGGTGTTCACCGCCTTCGACCGTGACGTCCAGGTCTCACGGTCCGGGCTCGTGTTGACCAGCCTGCTGATCACGCTGCATCCGTACTCGGCCGAAATCTTGTCGTTCTCCGAGGCATCGTTCACCGCGCAGCTCGCTACCGCAATGGGTATTGGCGCCACCTTCCTGGTGGCGCGCCAGCCGCGGCGGTGGTGGGTGGGCGCGATCCTGCTCGTCCTCGCGCTGTCGATGTACCAGCTCCTGCTCAACTACATCGCCCTGATGCTGCTGTTCGGCGCGATCCAGTTGTTGGTGAAGCGCCGAGAGGGGCCGGTCCTGGACTGGCAACGCTACCGTGGGCTGGCAGCCCCGCTGCTGATGACGTTGGTTGGACTGGTGGCGTACATGGTGGCCTACAAGCTGGTCATCGCGGGTTTCGGGCTGAGCGAAACCAGCCGGAGCCAGTTGTTGCCCCTGAGCATGATCGGTTCGCGGTTTGACGAACTGGTCAAGCTCTCCGACTTCCTCTGGAAGCGGCCGTACATCGTCCAGGACGCGCCCGTGGCCTCTGCGCTGATGTGGAGCGCGGCGGCGCTGGGCTGGCTGTGCTTCGTGGTGTGGGTTGCCATCCGGCGGCCGCGCCAGGCACTGCTGTGCCTGCTGCTTGCTGCGTTGATCCCCGTGGCCGGTATCGGCGTGATCGCCGTCGGCAGCGCCTGGTGGCCTGTCCCGCGCGTGCTGGGCGGCATCGTCGTCATCTGGGGCATGGGCGCCTACTGGCTGTTCTACCTGCTGCGGCAGCGCTGGCAGCAATGGGCGATCGCCATCCCCGTGGGCCTGGCGGTACTGGGGGCCAGCGCGATCGGCCATCGCATCCACAGCGACCAGATGCTGCTCAATGGCTATGACAAGGTGCTCGCGGCGGAGATCTACCACTCGCTCAACCAGCATCCCGAGTTCAATGACCATGCCCGGATTGCGATCGTCAACCGCAACATGCGTTGGGCACACCCGGCCCCCCTGCCGACGGCGTACATGGACCTCAACATGACGGCCTTCGCCCTGACCGGTGCGCAGCAGGGCATTCTGCGGATGACCACGGGCCACGAGCTGTCCACCGTGGAGCCGACGCCGGAGCACATCGCAGTGTGCGACACCATCCCGACCTGGCCGGCAGCGGGATTCACGGCGGTTCTCCCCTCCGGCGATGCCGTGGTCTGTCTCTGACAGGCAAAAAGAAGGCCAGGCGGTCGCTACCGCCTGGCCTTCGTCCCACTGGACCTCAACGGTATCGCGTCAGAGCGCCGCTTCAAGCTCCGGCAGCAGCGTGAACAGATCCCCCACCAACCCGATATCGGCGATCTCGAAGATCGGCGAGTCCGGGTCCTTGTTGATCGCCACGATCGTGCCGGCGTCCTTGATCCCGGTCAGGTGCTGGATCGCGCCGCTGATGCCCACGGCCACGTACAGCTCCGGGGAGATGATCTTGCCGGTCTGGCCCACCTGCAGGTCGCTCGGCACGTAGCCGGCGTCCACGGCGGCACGCGAGGCACCCACCGCGGCACCGAGCTTGTCGGCCAGCTGGAAGATCACCTTGAAGTTCTCTTCCGAGCCCACGCCGCGGCCGCCGGAGACCACGCGCTTGGCGCTCTGCAGGTCCGGGCGGTCGGTGGCACCGGCGGCCAGGCCGACGAAGCGGGTGTGGGCGGGCAGGGCGGCATCGACGCTGGCCGCTTCCACCGTGGCGCTGCCACCCTTGGCCGCTTCCGGCCAGGAGGCCGCGCGCACCGTGGCGACCACGATCTGGTCGGCCGGCACCTCGACGGTGATGATGGCGTTGCCCGCGTAGATCGGGCGCTTGAAGCTGTGGCTGCCTTCGACGGTCATCAGGTCCGAGACCTGGTTGACGCCCAGCAGGGCGGCCACGCACGGCATCAGGTCCTTGCCGAAGGTGGTGGAGGGGCCGAACACGTGGGTGTAGCCCTTGGCCAGCTGCGCGATCTGCGGGGCCAGCACCTGGGCCAGGGCCTGGGCATTGGCCGGGTTGGCCACGGTCAGCACCTTGGCCACGCCGGCCAGCTGCGCCGCCTCGGCGGCCACGGCAGCGGGGTCTGCGGCCAGCACCAGCACGTCGATGCTGGCACCGCTGATGGCGGCGGCGGCGCTGACGGTCTTGGCGGTGGCGGCGTTGAGCTTGCCGTCATGGTGTTCGGCGACAACGAGGATATTGGCCATTACAGCAACCCCTTCTGCTTGAGTGCGGCGACCAGTTCGGCCGCGTCCTTGACCATCACGCCTTTGCTGCGCTTGACCGGCGCGGCGTACTGGGTGGTCTTGAAGGTATCGGCGGCGTCCACGCCGAGGTCGGCCAGCTGCAGGGTTTCCAGCGGCTTGGCCTTGGCCTTCATGATGTCCGGCAGCTTGATGAAGCGCGGCTCGTTCAGGCGCAGGTCGGTGGTGACCACGGCCGGCAGGTCCACTTCCAGCGTTTCCAGGCCGGCGTCCACCTCACGGGTGACCGTGGCCTTGCCGCCGTCGATCTCCAGCTTGCTGGCGAAGGTGGCCTGCGGGCGGCCCCAGATCGTGGCCAGCATCTGGCCGGTCTGGTTGGCATCGTCGTCGATGGCCTGCTTGCCCAGGATGACCAGGTCCGGCTGTTCCTTCTCGACCAGCTTGAGCAGGGTGCGCGCGGCGGTCAGCGGCTGGATGGCCTGGTCGGTGACCACGTGGATGGCACGGTTGGCGCCCATGGCCAGGCCGTTGCGCAGGTGCGCCTGGGCATCGGCCGGGGCGATGGTGGCGACCACCACTTCCGTGGCGATGCCCTTGTCGCGCAGGCGCAGCGCTTCTTCCAGGGCGATCTCATCGAACGGATTGGGGGACAGCTTGACGCCATCGGTGACCACGCCGGAACCGTCCGGCTTGACCTGAATGCGGACGTTGTAGTCCACCACGCGCTTGTACGCGACGAGGATTTTCATCTGGTGCTCGATCCTTGTAACTGGGGAACGTCCGGTGCTGGGACCAGCAACCGGTTCGGGGGTGGGACCGCGATTCTAACTGGCTCCGGGGCACCATGCGAATGCGTATGGTTTTGTTGCAGTGCCGCACAAAATGGGCGTTTCCTTGCGCCCGTTCACGTGCAGCAGGCAGTCGTGAAGACGGCCGCGATGTATCCTGTTGCGCTGAGTCGGGTCGTCAAAATGCGGCCCCAGCATCCAAAGCGAACAGGAGAACGGGTAGTGCCCACATGGCTTGTCACCGGCGGAGCCGGATTCATCGGCGGAAACTTTGTCCTCGAAGCGGTCGCCAAGGGCGTCAAGGTGGTCAACCTTGATGCACTGACCTACGCCGGCAACCTGAAGACCCTGGCCCCGCTGGATGGCAACCCGGACCACGTGTTCGTACACGGGGATATCGGCGACCACTCGCTGGTGGCGCGCCTGCTGGCCGAGCACCAGCCCGATGCGGTGCTGAACTTCGCCGCCGAGAGCCACGTGGACCGCTCCATCGACGGCCCGGGCGCCTTCATCCAGACCAACGTGGTGGGCACCCTGGCCCTGCTGGAAAGCGTGCGCGACTACTGGAAGGCGCTGCCCGCCGACAAGGGCGCGGCCTTCCGCTTCCTGCACGTGTCCACCGACGAGGTCTACGGCACCCTGGGCGAGACCGGCAAGTTCACCGAAACCACGCCGTTTGCGCCCAATTCGCCGTATTCGGCCTCCAAGGCCGCCTCGGACCACCTGGTGCGCGCGTTCCACCACACCTACGGGCTGCCGGTGCTGACCACCAACTGCTCCAACAACTACGGCCCGTACCACTTCCCGGAGAAGCTCATTCCGCTGGTGATCGCCAAGGCCCTGGCCGGCGAGCCGCTGCCGGTCTATGGCGATGGCAAGCAGGTGCGCGACTGGCTCTTTGTGAGCGACCACTGCGAAGCGATCCGCACCGTGCTGGCCAAGGGCCAGGTGGGCGAGACTTACAACGTGGGCGGCAACTCGGAAAAGCAGAACATCGAGGTGGTGCACGCCATCTGCGCGCTGCTCGACGCCCGCCGCCCGCGCGAGGACGGCCAGCCGCGCAGCAGCCAGATCACCTACGTCACCGACCGCCCCGGGCATGACCGCCGCTACGCGATCGACGCCTCCAAGCTGAAGGACCAGCTGGGCTGGGAACCGAAGTACACCTTCGAGCAGGGCATCGGCTTCACCGTGGACTGGTACCTGGACAACCAGGCCTGGGTCAACGGCGTGCTGGATGGCAGCTACCGCCTGCAGCGTATCGGCACCACCGCCTGAGGGCGGTGATCACCAGACAGAGGAACTACGTATGACCCAACGCAAGGGCATCATCCTGGCGGGCGGTTCGGGCACGCGCCTGTACCCGATCACCAAGGGCGTCAGCAAGCAGCTGCTGCCGGTGTACGACAAGCCGATGATCTATTACCCGCTCAGCGTGCTGATGCTGGCCGGGATCCGAGACGTGCTGATCATCAATACGCCGCACGAGCAGGCGCTGTTCCAGAGCCTGCTGGGCGATGGCTCGCAGTGGGGCATGAACATCGAGTACGCCGTGCAGCCGAGCCCGGACGGGCTGGCGCAGGCCTACCTGATCGGCAAGGATTTCATCGGCGGCAAGCCGAGCTGCCTGGTGCTGGGCGACAACATCTTCCACGGCCATGGCCTGCGCGAAGTGCTGCGCAACGCCGACCAGCGTGACACCGGCGCCACCGTGTTCGGCTACTGGGTCAATGATCCGGAGCGCTACGGCGTGGCCGAGTTCGACAAGGCCGGCAAGGTGATCGACCTGGTCGAGAAGCCGGCCAACCCGCGCTCCAACTACGCGGTGACCGGGCTGTATTTCTACGACGGCAATGCCAGCCACCATGCGGCCGAGCTTAAGCCTTCGCCGCGCGGCGAGCTGGAGATCACCGATCTCAACCAGCGTTACCTGCGCGAGGGCAACCTGCACCTGGAAGCGCTGGGCCGCGGTTATGCGTGGCTGGATACCGGCACGCACCAGTCGCTGCTGGAAGCGTCCAATTTCATCGAGACCATCCAGACCCGTCAGGGCCTGCAGGTCTGCTGCCCGGAAGAAATCGCGTTCGGCCAGGGCTGGATCAGTGCCGAACAGTTGGAAGCGCTGGCCGCCCCGTTGATCAAGAATGGCTACGGCCAGTACCTGCACACGCTGGCAAAACGGGGCATTGTTCCGTGAAGGTCATCGATACCACCCTGCCTGGATGCAAGGTGATCGAGCCGGCCGTGTTTGGCGATGACCGCGGTTTTTTCTTCGAAACATGGAACAAGGCGCGTTTCAGTGAACTCGGGTTGCCCAGTGCCTTCGTGCAGAGCAACGTATCGAGCTCCGCCAAAGGGGTGCTGCGGGGCCTCCACTACCAATGGCCCCACCCTCAAGGCAAGCTCGTCACCGTGCTCGAGGGCGAGGTGTTCGACGTGGCCGTGGACATCCGCCGCGGCTCGCCCACGTTCGGGCGCTGGGAGGCGGTCATCCTCAGTGCCGAAAACAAGCGGCAGTTCTGGATTCCCGAAGGCTTTGCACACGGGTTTGCCGTACTCTCCGATCGTGCACTCTTCTCCTACCTGTGCACCGATGTGTACATGAAGGAACACGACTCGGGAATACGCTGGAATGATGCCGACATTGCGGTGGACTGGCCGATCAGTGCCCCCACGCTCTCGGCCAAGGACGAGGCGGCGCCGTTCCTGAAGGACATCGCCGAAGACCGACTGCCGGTCTACCAGCCGTGACCGTGCTGCTGTTTGGTGGCAATGGCCAGCTGGGCCAGGAACTGCGGCGCGCGCTGGCACCGCTGGGGATGATCATCGCGACCACCCGCAGCGGCACGCTGCCCGATGGCAGCGCCTGCGAAACGGCGGATTTCAATGATCCCGACAGCCTGACCGCGCTGCTGGACCGCGTGCGTCCGGCGGTGGTGGTCAACGCCGCCGCCTACACGGCGGTGGATCGTGCCGAAGACGAGCGCGATGCGGCATGGCGTGCCAACGCCGAAGCGCCGGGCGTGATCGCGCGCTGGTGCGCGGCGGCCGGCGTGCCGTTGGTGCATTACTCCACCGATTACGTGTTCGACGGCCAGGGCACCCGTCCTTACCGCGAAGACGATGCCACCGCGCCCTTGGGCGTGTATGGCGCCAGCAAGCTGGCCGGTGAGCAGGCCGTGCAGGCGGCCGGTGGCCGCCACCTGATCTTCCGCACCGCGTGGGTGTATGCCTCGCACAGCGCCAACTTCATGCGCACGATGCTGCGCGTGGGCGCCGAGCGTGATGTGCTGCGCGTGGTGGCCGACCAGGTCGGCACGCCCACGCCGGCGGCGTTGATCGCCGACGTCACCGTGCAGGCGTTGCAGCATGACGGTGGCCTGTCGGGGACGTGGCACCTGACCGCGCGCGGCGAAACCAGCTGGCATGGCTTTGCCGAGGCGATCTTCGCCGAGGCGGTGGCGGCGGGAATCCTGGCGCGCGCGCCGACGGTGGAGGCGATCACCACTGCCGACTACCCCACCCCGGCCAAGCGCCCGGCGTATTCGCACCTGGACGTGGACAAGCTGGAGCGGGATTTCGGCGTGACGCTGCCAACATGGCAGGCCGGGCTCAAGCGCGTCCTGGCGGAAATCGCCTGACGGGGCGCATTGCCTGACGCAGGTGGTCGCGCGGTGCCGCGGCCACGGCTCGGCGTTTGTGGCCATGGAACAAAGAAACCGCAGCGCTTTCGAATGCGCTGCGATCACGTCTGATTGAATGGAATGGAACAGCCCGCATGTGTGGAATCGTAGGAGCGATCGCGGATCGCGATGTGGTACCGGTCCTCATCGAAGGGCTGAAGCGCC
>NZ_JAVWXA010000011.1:55635-58301 GCF_036662295.1 Stenotrophomonas sp. | reverse complement strand
GGCCGTTGGCCGGCAACCAAGCGATGCCAGGTTCACGCGGAGCCGGCCAGCGGCCGGCACTACGACAGCGTTCGCCCGCCGTCCACGCGCAGCGTGTGCCCGGTGATGAAAGGCGCGTCGGTCACCAGCCAGTACACCGCCTCGGCGATCTCTTCCACGGTGCCGGTGCGGGCCAGCGGCGTGCGCTGCAGCAGCGCCTGCTGGGCGTAGTCGTCCTTGCCTTGCTCGGGCCACAGGATCGCGCCGGGGGCCACCGCATTGACCCGCACCTTGGGGGCCAGTTCCAGCGCCAGCGAGCGCGTCACCATCTCCAGCGCCGCCTTGGCCGCGCTGTATACCGGGTGGTCGCGCATCGGCTGGGTGCCGTGCAGGTCGGTCAGGTTGACGATGCAGCCCTGGTGCCGGCGCAGCTGCGGCGCAGCGGCCTGGGCCAGCAGCAGCGGCGCGCGCGCGTTGACCGCGAACAGGTCGTCGAAATGCGCGGCGGTGATCTGGCCGAGCAGGGTGGGATAGAAGTTGGAGGCGTTGTTGACCAGCGCGTCCAGCCGCCCGAACTGGGCCACGGTCTGCTCGACCAGGTCGGGCAGGGCATCGGCGTCGCGCAGGTCGGCCTGCAGGGCCAGCACGCTGCCCGGGCGCAGCATGTCCAGGTCGAAGGCCATCTGCTGCAGTTCGGCGGTGGAGGTATGGGCGTGCAGCACCACCGACCAGCCGCAGGCATGGAACTGGCGGGCGATCGCCGCGCCGATCCGGCGCGCGCTGCCAGTGATCAGCACCACGGGTGCGGTATCGGTCATCGGGGGGTCTCCGTGCTCGGCTATGCTGTGCATTGTCACCGCAATCGCCCGCACCATGCATTCCCCACTGCCTACCCCCGATTCCGATGCCCTGGCCCACAGCGACCAGCTGGCCGACGCGCTGCGCGCCGAGATCCTCGCCAACGGCGGTGCCATGCCGTTCGCCCGGTTCATGGAGCTGAGCCTGTACACGCCGGGATTGGGCTACTACAGCGCCGGGGCAAGCAAGTTCGGTGAATCGGGCGACTTCACCACCGCGCCGGAGCTGGGGCCGCTGTTTGCGGCCACCGTGGCCAATGCGATCGCCCCGGTGATGCAGCAGCTGGGCCCGAAGGCGCGCTTCATGGAACTGGGCGGCGGCAGCGGCGCGTTTGCCGAGGTGCTGCTCAAGCGCATGCTGGAACTGGATGCGCTGCCCGAGCGCTACGCCATCCTGGAGCCCAGCGCGGACCTGCGCGAACGCCAGCGCGAGCGCCTGGAAAAGACCCTGATCGGCCCGGTGTTCGAGCTGGTGGAGTGGCTCGACGGGCCCTTCGATGACGACTGGGACGGCATCGTGTTCGCCAACGAGGTGATCGATGCGTTGCCCACGCCGCGCTTCCTCACCCGCGACGGCATGGTCTATGAGGAAACCGTGGAGCTGGATGCGCAGGGCGCCTTCATGCGCGGCGCGCAGCCGGCCGATGCGATGCTGGGCGCGGCGGTGCGGCACCTGGAGCGCTACCGCGAAAAGCCCTTTGCCGACGGCTACCGCTCCGAGCTGCTGCCGCAGCTGCCGTACTGGATCCAGGCCGTGGCCGGTGGCATGCAGCGCGGCGCGCTGTTGTTCATCGACTACGGCTACCCGCGTGCGGAGTACTACCAGGACGAGCGCGACGACGGCACGGTGCGCGCGTTCTACCGCCACCAGGTGCACAACGACCTGTACCGCTGGCCGGGCCTGCAGGACCTCACCGCCTCGGTGGACTTCACCGCGCTGGCCGAGGCGGGCACCGGGGCGGGGTTCGAGATTGCCGGCTACTGCACCCAGGCCAACTTCCTGCTCGGCAACGGGCTGGATGCGCTGCTGGCCAAGGCCGAGGCGCGCGTGGACGCGTTCGGCCAGGTGCGCCTGCGCGACCAGGTCAAGAAGCTGACCCTGCCCACCGGCATGGGTGAACGCTTCCAGGTGATGGGCTTCCAGCGCGACGTGGACTTCGAACCGGCGTTCGCGCTTGGCGATCTGACCTGGCGGCTCTGAGATGACCGCGACAGGGATGTTGAAGCCGCTGCGCTGGCCGCGCTTCTGGTTGGGTCTGTGGTGGCTGGCGATCGCGGTGACGATCACCGTGTGCCTGATTCCGCCGCCGCCGCTGGACCTGCCGCCCAACAGCGACAAGGTCGAGCACTTCCTGGCCTACTTCGTGCTGGCCACCTCGGCGGTGCAGATCTACCGCACGCGCGCGGCCCTGCTGTGGGCTGGCGTGGGCCTGGTCGGGCTGGGCATCGGCATCGAGGGCCTGCAGAGTGCCTTCACCGACAACCGCATGGCCGATGCGATGGACGCGCTGGCCAACACCGTGGGCGTGCTGGCGGGCATGGCCGTATCCCTCACGCCGATGCGCGATCTGCTGCTGCGCCTGCGGGGGTAATGGGGTGATGCAGGTTTGAGGTAGTGCCGGCCGCTGGCCGGCAACCAGGCGATGCCGGAGGTCAGGTAGTGCCGGCCGCTGGCCGGCAACCAGGCGATGCCGGAGGCCAGGTAGTGCCGGCCGCTGGCCGGCAACCAGGCGGTGCCGGAGGTCAGGTAGTGCCGGCCGCTGGCCGGCAACCAGGCGGTGCCGGAGGTCAGGTAGTTCCCGGCCGCGGCCGGCCCCACCGGGGCGCGGG
>NZ_JAVWXA010000011.1:0-55625 GCF_036662295.1 Stenotrophomonas sp. | reverse complement strand
GCATTGCGGTCATCGACAAGGGCCGGGTGGTGGGGGGGGGGGGCCGGCGGCCCCCCACCCCGGCGCGCGGGGCGGCCCCGCCCCCCGGCCCCCCGCCCGCCACTACCGGTCAGCGGGGCACCAGGGTGAGCTCGTCGAGCACCCACATCGTGGGGCGGGTGTCGCCGGTGAAACGCACGCACAGGTCCTGGGTGCCCTTCACCGTTCGCGGCAGCGGCGCGTCCAGCGTGATGAAGCCATCCGGACCCGGCGCGGCCGGCAGCGTCACCGTGGCCAGCGGCGTGCCCTCGCAGGTGCCGGCGAGCACGTCCATCTCGCCATGCGCACTGCGCGCGGGATGGAACCGGCGCTGCGGCTCGTCGTGGGCCAGCTGGAAGTAGTAGGGAATCTGGCCGGCACGCACGCGCACCGTGGCGATGCCCGCCAGGTCGGCGTCCTTCCACGCCCAGCACGGGTTGAAGATGTTGACGTTGAAGATGGCGCGCTCGCCGTCGGCCGGGCCGTCATCTTCCAGACGCAGCAGCAGCTTGCCCTCACCCGGGCACATCGCCAGCTGTTGGTCGTTGCGGCGCAGCAGCGAGGCGGCGGTGAGCTCGAAGCGGCTGGCGGCGCTGGCCAGCGGTTTGCCCTGGAAGAAGGTGGCCGCCTGCACCGTCACCGGCAGGGCCTCGGTCAGCGGCGCGGTGTAGCGCGGCGATTGCGCGGTGACCGCACTGCCATCAACGCTGTAGCGCACCTCATAGTTGAGCGGGGTGTGCAGGGCCACGGTCACGGTGCCGGCCTTGCGGTCCTCGCGGCTGTCCTGTTCCACCTGGAACGGGGTCTGCGCATACGCCAGGCCCATCGCCTGCCAGCGCTGCAGCTGGGTGGGCAGGCGCGCCAGGAAGTCGGCGTAGTCACGGCGCCCGCGCGGCGACCAGCCGGTCTCGGCCACGGCGGCCAGGCGCGGGAACAGGTTGTGCTGCAGGCGCGCGTAGCTGCGGGTGTGCTCGGTGAACATGTTGGCCTGCAGGCCCAGGATGTGCTGCCGCTTGTCGGCGGCCAGCGCGTCGGGCACGGGCTCGAAGCCGTACACGCGCGCCAGCGGAGTGATCAGCGGGCGCCCCGGCGGCTCGTTGTCGGAGGTGGTCTGCAGGTAGTCCATGTACATGTCGGTGACCGGCGACATCACCACGTCGTGGCCCTCGCTGGCTGCCTTCAGGCCGCCTTCGGTGCCGCGCCAGGACATCACCGTGGCTTCCGGCGGCAGGCCGCCCTCGAGGATCTCGTCCCAACCGATCAGGCGGCGGTCGTGCTGCTCCAGGAAGGTTTCCAGGCGCTTGATCAGGTGGCTCTGCATTTCCATTTCATTGCCGGCCCCGACCTCGCGCATGCGCGCCTGCACGCGCGCCGAGGCTTCCCACTGGTCCTTGACCGCTTCGTCGCCGCCGACGTGCACATACTTCGCCGGGAACAGGGTGATCACTTCTTCCAGCACGTTCTCGAGGAATTGGAACGTGCTCTCTTCGGTGTTGAACAGGTTGGGGAACACGCCCCATTCGCTGAGCGGCTTGAGCGGGGTCGCCAGCGTGCCCAGCTCGGGATAGGCGGCGATCGCGGCGGTGGCATGGCCGGGCACGTCGATCTCGGGGATGACCTGGATGTGGCGCGCGGCCGCATAGGCGATCACCTCGCGGATCTGCGCCTGGGTGTAGAAGCCGCAGTACGGCCGGTCCGCGCCGGTCACCGGGTCGCGGCCACCATCGCCGGCCGGGATGCGGCAGCTGCCGACCTCGGTCAGCTTCGGGTAGCGCTTGATCTCCATGCGCCAGCCCTGGTCATCGGTGAGATGCCAATGGAAGGTGTTGAGCTTCTGTTCGGCCATCGCGTCGAGCACGCGCTTGATCTCGTCCAGGCTCTGGAAGTGGCGGGCCGAGTCGAGCATCAGGCCGCGCCAGCTGAAACGGGGGGCATCGTCGATGCGCAGTGCGGGCAGGGCACCGTCGGCAGTGCTGGTGAACAGCTGCGACAACGTGGCCGCACCGTAGAACAGGCCGGCCTCGGTGGCTGCGGCAACGGTCACGCCGTCGCCATTGCTGCGCAGCTGGTAGCCTTCGGCGCCGGTCTTCAGCGCGGTGTCCAGCACGAAGTTGACGCCGTTCTTGCCGTTGCCCTTGCTCACCTGCAGCGTGGGGCCGCCGCTGTTGCGCAACAGGGTGCTGAACTGGCCGGCCACGCGCGTGGCTGCCTCGCCGCGCGCCCGCACGGGGGTGCTGGCGGCCAGCTTGAAGGCGGCGCCTTCCAGGCGCTCAACGTGGGCCGGGGCGGGAATCAGCGGCAGGGCACCGGGCCGCGCACGCGGGCCATCGGGCGCCTGTGCATCGGTGGCGTGCGCGAGCGGTGCCAGGGACAGGGCCAGTGCGAAGGACAGCAGCGACAGCGAGGTACGACGGGTGCGGGTGTGCATCGGGTCATTCCTTTGTAGCGAATCGGATTCCACCTGTAAAAACGGGCCCGGAGGTCCGGGCCCGTCGTTCAGGCGTTCAACAGGGTGCGGCCTGGATCAGAACTTGAAGTGCACCGTGGCCATGTAGCGGCGGCCACTCTTGTAACGCGAGGCGAGGTGTTCCTTGTCGCCGGCGTACTGGAAGTATTCCTCATCCAGCAGGTTCTGCGCGTCCAGGGTGAGCGACCAGTTCTCGTTGAAGGTGTAACCGAAGCTGGCGCCCAGTTCGGCGTAGTCGTCCACGCTGGCCGGTGCGGAGCCGGCCACGTAGCCGCCGGCCAGGTAGCTGTCACGCCAGTTGTAGGTCAGGCGCGCGTTGATCGGGCCCTTCTCGTAGTACGGGCTGAAGGCCACCGAGTTGCGCGACTGGTAGGGCAGCGGATCGCCGGAGTTGTTCTCGCCGTTGGCATAGGTGTAGTTGGCGGTGAGACCGAAGCCGCTCTCGCCGAAGGGCTGCTGGAAGCTGAGGTTGAAGCCCTTGACGTGGCCGCTGCCGGCGTTGCGCGGACGCTGGATGCTGTAATCGCAGTAACCGTCGGCCGCGCAGCCGTTGGTACCGACGATGTTCGCCCAGGTGGCCGGGGAGGTGTCGCGGATCGAGTTGTACTGGCGTTCGATCACCGCGCTGGTGTCGATGTAGTTGTCGATCTTCTTGTAGAACAGCGACCAGGCCACCACCGACTGCGGCGCGAAGTAGTACTCGGCCGAGACGTTGTAGTTCCAGGACTCGTACGGCGACAGGTCGGCGTTGCCGCCGCTGCCGGTCAGCGTGGTGTCGTTGAGGAAGGTGTTGTTCACCATCTGGTTGTACGGAGCCCAGGCGATGACCTTGCTGGCGCCGAAGCGGAACACCCAGTCGTTGTCGGTGTCATACACCAGGTTGACCGAGGGCAGTACGAAGTCTTCCTTGCGGGTGCGGGTCTGCCACTTGGCGTCCAGGTCGGTCAGGGTCGGGGTGCCGCCGTAGACGAAGCCGCTGCCGGCGGTCTTGGAATCCACGTAGCGCACGCCGACGTTGCCGCGCACCGGGCCGTTGGAGAAGTTCAACTGCGCGTAGGCCGCGTTGTTGGTCTGCTCCAGTGCCCAGCTGTTGTTGAGGTAGCTGGCGGCATCGGGGTTGGCGAAGTCCAGTGGGCTGCCCTTGACCCAGTTCAGCACGTTGTCGCGGCCGGCCTGCACGTGGCGGCCCTGGCCGTCGGCGAAGCCCTGGATGTTGGTCAGGCCGATGGTGCCCACGTCGGCCAGGGTGCCCGGGCGTACGCCGCCGTACACGTTGAGGTCGAAGCTTTCTTCATGCTTGCCGTGGCGCGCGCCGAACTGCAGCGAGTTGAAGATGCTGTCGAACTGCACGTTGAAGTCGAGCTGGGCGTAGGTGTCCTTGCTCCTGGTGGAGAAGATGCCGTTGTTGCCGAACCAGCCGCCGGCCGAGCCCCAGTTGGCCGGGTTGCGGGCCGCATCGGGGTTGTCGAAGGTGATGCCGTTGTCCAGGTTCCAGCTGAAGCCGCCGTTGTAGAACGGCTCGATGAAGTACTGGGCCAGCGCCTTGTTGTCCGACTTGCTCTGGCCGGCCTGGCCGCTGATGCCCCAGCCTTCACCCTTCCATGCACCGCGCAGGTCCAGGCCCTTGGTGACCACTTCGGATTCGCGCACGTTGTTGTCGTAGATCACCGTGCCGCTGTTGGCGATCGCGCTGGCATTGGAATGGCCGCTGCTGACCACGCCATTGCGCACGTCGCCCAGCTGGTTGACGGCGTTGACGGTGCCCGGGTTCCAGGTCAGGAAGGAGTACATCGACTGGTTGTAGTTGTCGAAGTTTTCCTTGATGTACAGGCCGCTCAGGTTGAACTCGAGCTGCTCGTTGGGCTTGAACTGCAGGTTGACCACCGCGCTGTCGCGCTTGCGGTCCTGCTGGAACCACGCGGCGTTGACCGAGTTGGGCACGTCCGCGTTGGGGTCCACGCCGGTGGCGTTGGTGAAGGTGGAGGCCTTGGCGTAGCCGAACACTTCCATGCCCTGGCGGTCCACGCGCTCTTCGTAATGCTGGGCGGCGACGTTGATGCCGAAGGTTTCGTCGTTGTTCTTCCAGCTGTAGATCGCCGAGGCGTTGGGCTTGCCCTTGCTGGCCTGGTCGCTGTAGCTGTAGCCCACCGAGGCGGCCACTTCGTTGGCGCGCATGTCCAGCGGCTGGCGGGTGTGCATCAGGATGGTGCCGCCCAGGCTGCCTTCGGTCAGGCGCGCTTCGGAGGACTTGATGACTTCCATGCGGCCCAGGATCAGCGGCGACAGCAGGGTGTAGTCGAAGCCACGGTTGGGCTGCTCGCCGTACAGCCAGATCGCCTGCGCGACCGGGTGGCCGTCCAGGAAGGACAGGTTGAGGCTGGGATCGGTGCCGTCGATGCTGACCCGCTCACCCTGGCCGAAGCGACGGTCCAGCGAGATGCCGGGCAGCTGGGACAGCGCCTCGGCCACGTTGGTGCTGGGGAACTTGCCGATGTCCTCGGCGGTGATCGCCTCGGAGACGGTCACGTTGTTGCGCTTGGTGTCCAGCGACTTTTCCAGGCTGGCACGGATGCCCACCACGCTGACCGTGTCCAGGTCGGTCGGGGTGCTGGCCGCTTCCTGCGCCTGCGCGCCGAATGCCAGACAGCTGAAAATGGCTGCCGAAAGCAGACTCTTGCGGTGGTTCATGATGTCTCTCCTCATCAATCCGATGGTTCGCCGGCGACGGCGTGTCTTCTTGCGTCTGGTACGACTTTGCCGCGCGTCCCAAACCGGGGCCGCGCCATGGGTGCCACGTACTGCGTAGTGCTTGCCCGGCGCGCCGTCAGGCGTTCGGGTGGTCCCTATGTCCCAGGTACCAGCTGGCGGCGCCGATGACGCCCAGCTGCCCGTGCTCGACCACCTTCACGGGAATACGTTCCAGCGCCTCGCGCATCGGCCCCTTGTTGAGGTAGCGGGGCACGAAGGTGCTGTTCAACAGGAACTGGCGGATCTGCGGCAGGATGCCGCCGGCCAGGTACACCCCGCCGGTGACGCCGTACTGCAGGGCCATGTCGCCGATGGTGCTGCCGAGCAGGCCGCAGAACACCTCCAGGCTCAACCGGGCCGTGGCGTCCTGGTCGGCCATCGCCGCGGCGGTCACCGCATCGGGCGTGGCCAGGGTGGGGCTGCGTCCTTCCAGCGCGCACAACGCGCGATACAGGTTCATCAGGCCCGGGCCGGACAGCGCGTGCTCGACCGAGACGTGCGCGTGTTCGCGCTGCATCTGGCGCACGATCGCCATTTCCAGTTCGGTGGTGGTGGCCAGCGTGGGCTGGCCGGCTTCGGTGGCCAGCACCACCGCACCATGCGCGGTGGGAATCCAGACCGCCGCGCCCAGCCCGGTGCCCGGGCCGACCACCAGCGTGGGGCCGCGCGGGGCGCTGGCCGGGCCGGTGAGCTGGAGCACGCCGCTGGCATCGACCTGGGCGGCGGCATAGGCCACGGCTTCGAAGTCGTTGACGATGTAGACCTGGTCCAGGCCGACGTCCTGTTCGATGCGGCGGGCCGACAACGGCCACGGCAGGTTGGCGCTGATCACCGTGCCATCGAGCCGGGCCACGCCGGCGGTGGCCACCACGCAATGGGCCGGGCGCGGGCCGCTGCCGAGGAACTCGGCCAGGATCGCGCTCAGGCCGGGGTAATCGGCATTGCGGAACTTGCGGTATTCCAGCAGCTGCACCGGATGCTCGGGATCGGCGGCGGCCTGCACCCTGGCCACGCGGACATGCGTGCCGCCCACGTCGGCGGCCAGGAACGGCGGCACCGCGGCGGGCAGGGCATGGGCCGGTACAGAGTGGGCGGCTGCGGTCACACGGGCTCCCTTGGATGTGCGCGGCCGGGCTGACCCGGCGATTGAGGCGGAGTCTGTAATCGTTCTGACAACGATGTCAACGATAACCTCACACTTTCGATGTTGCGGCGCAGCGGGCGCTGTCATCAGAAAACGTTTTCATCCAACCCCCGTCATGTTTTTGCAACGCCGCTGAAAATAGGGCGCGGAGTACCGCGAGGCGTGGCGGGGCGTGGCCTCTGCGCAGGTGCAGCATGCGCGCCGCGCGCACCGTCGCCGACACCACGTGTTGACAAACCCGGCGGCGCCGACGAATAAATGTGACAACGTTGTTCCCAGCCACTCTTCCGACGCCGCCCCGCGCCGTCGATGCAGGAGCTCTCTTGATGTCTGCCGTGCCTGCTGCTTCCGCGCGTTCAAGCGTGCTCACCTCGATCCTGATCATCGGCGTGCTGTTCTTCCTGATCGGCTTCTTCACCTGGCTCAACGGTCCGCTGATCACCTTCGTCAAACTGGCCTTCGAGCTGGACGAAGTCGGCGCCTTCCTGGTGCTGATGGTGTTCTACCTGTCCTATTTCTTCCTGGCGCTGCCGGCCTCGTGGATCCTGCGCCGCACCGGCATGAAGAAGGGCCTCAGCCTGAGCCTGCTGGTGATGGCCGCCGGCGCGGTGGTGTTTGCCCACTACGCCCAGCAGCGCTGGTATCCCGGCGCGCTCGGCGGCCTGTTCGTGATCGGCAGCGGGCTGGCCCTGCTGCAGACCGCGGTCAACCCGTACATCAGCATCCTCGGCCCGATCGAGACGGCGGCGCGGCGCATCGCGCTGATGGGCATCTGCAACAAGATCGCCGGCATGCTTGCCCCGGTACTGATCGGCACGCTGGTGCTGCATGGCATCGGCGACCTGGACGCGCAGGTGAAGGTGGCCGATGCGGCGGCCAAGACCGTGCTGCTGGATGAATTCGCCGCCAAGATCCAGCTGCCGTACATGGCCATGGCCGGGCTGCTGGTGGTGCTGGCCATCGGCGTGCTGTTCTCGCCGCTGCCCGAGCTGAAGACCGCCGAAGCCAACGCCACCCCGGCGCGCGCGCCCGGCACCGCCGAGCGCACCAGCATTTTCCAGTTCCCGCACCTGTGGCTGGGCGTGCTGTGCCTGTTCGTCTACGTGGGCGTGGAGGTGATGGCCGGCGATGCGATCGGCACCTACGGGCATGGCTTCGACCTGCCGCTGGACCAGACCAAGATGTTCACCTCGATCACCCTGGGCGCGATGCTGGTGGGCTACCTGGTCGGCCTGGCGTTGATCCCGCACCGGGTGTCGCAGTCGCGCTACCTGAGCATCTCCGCCGTGCTGGGCGTGCTGTTCAGCATCGGCGCGCTGCTCACCCATGGCTACGTGTCGGTGGGCTTCGTGGCCGCGCTGGGCTTTGCCAACGCGATGATGTGGCCGGCCATCTTCCCGCTGGCGATCCGCGGCCTGGGCCGTTTCACCGAGACCGGCTCGGCGCTGCTGGTGATGGCCATCGCCGGCGGCGCGATCATTCCCCAGGCGTTTGCCGTGCTCAAGCAGCACGTCGACTTCCAGATCGTGTTCGCCGGGCTGATGGTGCCGTGCTACCTGTACATCCTGTTCTATTCCATGCGCGGCCATCGGGTCGGGCTCCCCCGCGACGGGCAGTGATCGGCGATCATGGACGTCCCACCGGAGCGGCAGGAAAAGAGCATGCGCAGAGCGACCATCAAGGATGTGGCTGAGCGGGCCAAGGTCTCGCTCAAGACCGTCTCGCGCGTCATCAACAACGAACCGTCGGTGATGCAGGCCACCCGGGCACGCGTGCTGCGCGCCATCGCCGAGCTGGATTACGAGCCCGATCCGGCCGCGCGCAACCTGCGCACCGGCACCACGCTGGTGGTGGGGCTGGTGTACGACAACCCCAACCCGTACCACATCATCGGCGTGCAGAACGGCGTGCTGGCGGCCTGCCGCGAGACCGGCTTCGGGCTGCAGATCCATCCCTGCGATTCGAGCAGCCCGATGCTGGCCGAGGAACTGGCCGACTGGGTGCAGCGCTCGCGGCTGGCCGGACTGGTGCTGACTGCGCCGATGTCCGAGCGCCGCGACCTGGTGGCCGCGCTCACCGCGCGCGGGATCAAGCTGGTGCGGATCATCGCCGCCACCGCCGACCCGGAAGACGGCGCCTGCGTGTTCGTGGACGACCGCGAGGCCGCGTATGAAATCACCGAGCACCTGATCCAGCTGGGCCACCAACGCATCGGGTTCCTGTGGGGCGGCAGTTCGCACCGCTCCAGTGGCGAGCGCCATGCCGGCTACGAGGCGGCGCTGCGCGATTACGGCATGAGCATCGACAAGCACCTGGTGGTGCAGGGCGACTACACCTTCGACGATGGCTTCCGCGGCGCGCGGCGCCTGCTGGCGCTGCGCGAGCCGCCCACCGCGATCTTCGGTTCCAACGATGAAATCGCCGCCGGCGTGCTGGCCGCGGCCAAGTCCGCCGGCATGAACGTGCCCTACGACCTGTCCATCGCCGGTTTCGAGGACAGCCCGTTCTCGCGCCAGTCGTGGCCGCCGCTGACCACGGCCAAGCAGGCCACCGAAGACATCGCCCGGCATGCCGCGCGCCTGCTGATCGCCCAGCTGCGCAGCGATGCCTACGACGACGCACCGCTGCAGCTGCAGAACCAGGGCTTCGTGCCGCAGCTGGTGGTGCGTGGCTCCACCGCGCCGATGCGCCCGCAGGGCGCGCGCCCTCCTTCCCTTGAAACCACCTGAGTCCCGCATGTCCCTGCCTGCCCCCCACGACACCCTGATGTACCGCGAGGCGGCCGAAGCGGCCGACGTGATTGCCGCGCAGTTCGCGCGCAACCAGGCCGCGGTGGAAACGCTGGCCGCCAGCCTGCGCGCGGCACCGCCGCCGTTCGTGGTCACCTGCGCGCGGGGCAGCTCGGACCATGCCGCCACCTATGCCAAGTACCTGCTGGAAACCCGGCTGGGCCTGGTCACCGCCTCGGCCTCGCCGTCGGTGGGCTCGGTCTACGAGGCACCGCTGAAGCTGCGCGGCGCGCTCTACATCGTGATTTCCCAGTCGGGCAAGAGCCCGGACCTGCTGCGCAACGCCGAGGCCGCGCGCGCCGCCGGCGCGCGCGTGGTGGCACTGGTGAACGTGGAGGATTCGCCGCTGGCGCAGCTGGCCGAGACGGTGATCCCGCTCGGCGCCGGTGCCGAGCGCAGCGTGGCCGCCACCAAGAGCTACCTGGCCTCGCTGTCGGCGATCCTGCAGCTGGTGGCCTACTGGAGCCAGGACGCGGCGCTGATCGCATCGCTGCGCGCGCTGCCCGACGCCCTGCGCGCGGCATGGAACAGCGACTGGTCCGCACTGACCGACGGCCTGGTGCCGGCGCACAACCTGTTCGTGCTGGGCCGTGGGCTGGGCCTGGGCGCCGCGCAGGAAGCGGCGCTCAAATTCAAGGAAACCTGCGGCCTGCATGCCGAGGCCTACAGCTCTGCCGAGGTGAAACACGGCCCGATGGCGCTGGTGGGCCCCGGCTTCCCGGTGCTGGCCTTCGCCCAGCCGGATGAAACCGGCGCCGGCACCCGCGCGGTGCTGGCCGAGTTCGGCGCGCGCGATGCGCAGGTGTGGCTGGCCGACGAGGGCGGCGACCTGGCGCTGCCGGCCGCGCCGCACCCGGCATGCGCGCCACTGCTCACCGTGCAGGCGTTCTATCGCGCCATCAACGCACTCGCCCTGCGCCGCGGCCACAACCCGGACCTGCCGCCGCATCTGAACAAGGTGACGGAAACCGTCTGATGAAGACCGTGCTGCGCAATGCCCGCCTGCTGGCCGGCGACGAGTTCCGCGATGACCTGGCCGTGGTGATCGAAGACGGGGTGATCACCGCGTTGCTGTCCGACGCAGCCCCGCAGCTGGGCAGTGCCGACGAGCAGGTGGACCTGGGCGGCGGCTGGCTGCTGCCGGGCTTCATCGATGCCCAGGTCAACGGTGGCGGCGGGGTGCTGTTCAACAACACGCCCGACGTGGACAGCCTGCGCCGGCTGGCCGCCGCGCATCGCCGCTTCGGCACCACCGGGCTGCTGCCCACGCTGATCAGCGACGACGTGCAGGTGATGCGCCAGGCCATCGACGCCACCCGCACGGCGATCGCGCAGGGCGTGCCGGGCGTGCTCGGCATTCACCTGGAGGGGCCGTACATCGCCCCGGCACGCAAGGGCACCCACGACGCCAACAAGTTCCGCGTGCCCGATGCCGATGAGATCGCGATGGCGGCCTCGCTGGACAACGGCGTCACCCTGCTCACCCTGGCCCCGGAGCGGGTGCCGCTGGAGAGCATCCGCGCGCTGGTCGAGCGCGGCGTGATCGTGGCCGCCGGCCACACCGCGGCCACCTACGAGGAAGCGCGCGCCGGGCTGGAGGCGGGCATCCGCGGATTCACCCACCTGTACAACGCGATGTCGCCGCTGACCGGGCGCGAGCCGGGCGCGGTGGGCGCGGCGCTGGAAGACCGCGACAGCTGGATCGGGATCATCGCCGATGGCGTGCACGTGCACCCGGCCAGCCTGCGCGTGGCGCTGGCGGCCAAGCCGCGCGGCAAGGTGATGCTGGTGACCGATGCGATGCCGCCGGTGGGCGCGGACAGCCCCAGCTATGAACTGTATGGCGAGGTCATCACCGCCGTGGACGGGGTGGTGCGCAACGCGGCCGGGTCGCTGGCCGGTTCGGCGCTGGACATGGCCACGGCGGTGCGCAATGCCGTGCACCTGCTCGGCCTGCCGCTGGCCGAAGCGGCGCGCATGGCCTCGCGCTATCCCGCGCAGTTCCTCAACCTGGATGATCGCCTGGGTGAGATCGCCGAGGGCTACCAGGCCGACCTGGTGCTGCTGGACGACGCGCTGCAGGTGCGCAGCACCTGGATCGCCGGCCAGCGCGAGGACGCATGAGCGCGGCCGCCGCTCCGCGCATGGGCTCGATCGATGCCCTGCGCGGGCTGACCGTGGCGGCGATGCTGCTGGTCAACAATCCCGGCGACTGGGGCCACGTGTATGCGCCGCTGCTGCATGCGGACTGGCATGGCTTCACGCCCACCGACCTGATCTTCCCCCTGTTCCTGTTCATTGCCGGGGTGTCGATGGCCTTCAGCCTGGCCCCGCGCGCCACCGATGCCGCGCGGCGACCGGCGCTGCGCCGCGCGCTGTTGCAGCGTGCGCTGCGCATCCTGGTGGCCGGCGCGCTGCTGCACCTGCTCGCGTGGGGCCTGCTCGACCTGCCGGCATACCGGCTGTGGGGCGTGCTGCAGCGCATCGCGCTGTGCGTGGCCGGCGTGGGCCTGCTGGCCATCTACGCGTCCGTGCGCGTGCAATGGGCGGTGCTGCTCGGCCTGCTGGGCGGGTACGCCGTGGTGCTGCTGGGCGCGGCGTCGCTGGCGCCGTGGCACAACCCGGCCAGCCGCGTGGACACGGCCTTGTTCGCGCCGCTGCTGTACCGCTACGACCCCCTCACCGGGCTGGGGCATGACCCCGAAGGCCTGCTCAGCAGCGCCGGCGCGCTGGCCAGCACGCTGCTGGGCCTGCTGGCCGGGGGCTGGCTGCGCGCCGGGCGGTGGCGCGCGCTGGCGCTGCTGGCGCTGGCCTGCCTGCTCGGCGGGGCGCTGGTGGCTACGGTGCTGCCCTTGAACAAGCAGCTGTGGACGCCCAGCTTCGTGCTGTGGGCCGGTGGCCTGTCGGTGGCCGCGCTGCTGCTGGCGCATGGGCTGGTGGACCGCGCCGGGGTGCCGGCGATCGGCCGCCGCTTCGGGGTCAATGCGATTGCCGCCTACCTGGGCTCCTCGGCAATGGCGCTGGTGTTGATCGCCAGCGGCGCCTGGGCAGGCCTGTATGCGACGCTGTCGGCGCTGCTCCCGGCCGCGCCACGGCTGGCCTCGCTGCTCTGCGCGGTGCTGTTCGTGGCCGTGTGGTGGGGCGTGGTGTGGGCGCTGGACCGGCGCCGGATCTACCTGAAGATCTGAGACACCCCCACAACCGACATCACATGTTTACGGGTTCCTCACCCATCGGCAGGGACAGTACCGGTGCCGGCGTCCCCCTGTTTCGCATGTCGCCTGTGCCGTACTCCTCTTGTTGAACAGGACTGGTGTATGCGCCCCACGCTCTCCATGCCGGCACGCCTGCTGCTGGCCGACCGCCTCGGCGCCTGCGTGCGCCAGGGCCGCCGCGGCGCCCTTGGCACCGTACTGCTCACCACCGCATCGCTGGCCTGGGCCGGCTGCGATACCCCAGGCGCCACCTCGGGGCAGACCGTCACCTGTTCCAGCGCGCCGCCCAACCCGGCCACGGTCGCCATCGGCACGGTGGCCGGTGCGTCCTCGGTCACCTTCAACATCCTGCCCGGCGCGCAGCTGGCCGTGGCCAGTGGCGCCGCGCTCACCGTGCAGGATGGCAGCGGCCACCAGATCACCAACGATGGCAGCCTCATCGCCACGGCCGGCCGCGCGCTGCAGCTCAACGGGGCCACCTGGCTGGTCAACCGCGGCACCATCAGCGGCAGCACCGGCGCGGTGGTCTCCGGCAGCGGCAACGACCGCATCGACATGCTGGGTGGCAGCCTGCAGTGTGGCGTGCTGCAGGGCGCCGGCAACGACGTGCTGGTCATCCGCGACGGGGTGATCGACAGCGTCGACCAGGGCGATGGCGAAGACAGCCTGGAGATCAGCGGTGGCAGCGTCACCGGCACCGTGCAGCAGGGCAGTGGGGTGGACACCTTCCTGATGACCGGCGGCAGCATCGGCGCCCTGCTGCAGGGCGATGCGCTGGACCGCTTCCGCATGACCGGCGGGCGCATCGTGGGGGCGTTCGATGATGGCGACTACGCCGAGATGACCGGCGGCCGCATCGGCCGGGTCAACATGAAGCTGGACGACAACACCTTCCTGATGTCCGGCGGCACCATCGACGGCAACCTGGTCACCGGCTTCGGCCGCGACACCATCGTGCTGTCCGACGGCTACATCGGCGGCAACATCAGCGTCAGCGGCGGCGACGATGCGGTGACCGTTACCGGCGGCACCGTGCGCGGCGAGATCCGGCTGAGCTTCGGCAACGATCGCCTCACCTGGGAGGGCGGCGGCGTGGTGTACGGCGCCATCGACTTCGGTGAAGGCGACGACGTGGCGCAGCTGACCAACCTCAACAATGCCCACCTGGGCGCGCTGCCGTCCTTCGACGGTGGGCCGGGCAACGATGTGCTCGGGCTGGACAACGTCAAGACCAGCGGCGTGGCGCGCTTGGGCAACTGGGAGCAGGTGGCCCTGCGCGACGATACCCAGCTCACCTTCGATGGCACGCTGGTGCTCGGTGACAGTGGTACCGGCAGCGGCCGGCTGGACATCGATGCCACCAGCGCCGTGTTCGGTGGGGGCAGCAACGGCGGCATCGCCCCGTTCATGGCCGGGCAACTGGCCACCCTCGGCAATGCCGGCCGCATCGACCTCAGCAACGGTGGCGGGCCCGGCGACACCTTCACCGTGGTCGGCAACTACGTCGGCAATGGTGGCGCGCTGTATCTCGACACGGTGCTGGGCGGCGACAACGCGGCCTCGGACAGGCTGGTGATCTCCACCGGCAGCGCCAGCGGCACCACCGGGGTGGGCATCCTCAACGCCGGCGGCGCGGGCGCGGCCACGGTGGCCGACGGCATCCTGGTGGTGCAGGCGATCAACGGCGCCACCACCGCGCCTGCGGCGTTCGCGCTGTACAACCCGGTCGCGGCCGGCGCGTATGAGTACTTCCTGTTCAAGGGCGGGGTCAGCGACGGCACGGCGGAGAACTGGTACCTGCGCTCGACCCTGGTGGCCAGTGTCACCCCGGCGCCCTCGCCACCGCCCGGCGGCGGCACCCCGGCACCGCCGCCGCCACCGGACAGCACCGGCACCCCGCCGGTGGTCCTGCCGCCGGCCCCGCCGCCGCCGCCGGACGTCAACCCGCCCGACGATCCCAACCCGGCCGCACCCGAGCCGGCCCCGCCACCGCCGCCACCCCCACCGCCCGACGTGGCGCCGCCCACCATCGACACCCCGCCGCCGGTGCCCGCCGACGTGGCTGCGGTACCCGGGCCGCTGGCGGTGCCGCCCACGCCTGGCGCGCGGCCCGCGCAGGGCGACATCATTCCGCTGTACCGCGTGGAGACCGGCCTGTACGCGGTGGTGCCGCCGTTGCTGCGGCAGACCAGCCTGGCCAGCCTCGGCACGTTCCACGAACGCCAGGGCGAGCAACGCCTGCTGGCCGGGCAGGGCGGCGTGCGCGCGGCCTGGGCGCGGCTGGTGGGGCAGAGCCACGAACAACACTGGGAAGGCGACGCACAGCCCGGCTTCGACGGGGACGTGCAGGGCCTCCAGGCCGGCGTGGACCTGTACGCCAATGCGAGCGATACCCACCGCGACCAGCTCGGCGTGTTCGTCGGGCGCACCCGCGCGCAGGGCAACGTGACCGGTTTTGCGATCGGCTGGGAAAATGTGGCGGTCGGTCGCACACGGCTGGATGACAAACACGTGGGCCTGTACTGGACCCGCGCCGGCAGTGCCGGTGGCTATCTGGACGCGGTGGTGATGCAGAGCCGCTACGACGGCGAGGCCACCTCCTCGCGCGGGCTGGGCATCGACGTGCGTGGTGATGGCACGACCGCCTCGCTGGAAGTGGGCAAGCCGCTGCTGCGGTTCGGGCAGAGTGCGTGGTGGCTGGAGCCGCAGCTGCAGGTGATCTGGCAGCGCACGTCGGTCGATGATGCGGGCGATGCGGTGTCTGCGTTGCGCTTCGACACCGACAGCGCCTGGACCGGACGCGTCGGCCTGCGCCTGGCCGCCGACTACGACATCGCCGGCAACGGCTGGCAGCCCTACCTCAAACTCAATTACTGGCAGACGTTGGACGGCGAAGACCGCATCGACTTCGACAGCAACCGCATCGGCAACCAGCAGGGCGCGCGTGCGCTGGAGGTGGGCGTGGGCGTGGTGGCGCGCTTCAACGCCAACGTCAGCGCGTTCGCGGTGGCCGACTACACCCGCGACCTGGAAAGCAGTGCGCAGCGCGAACGCCGCATCGTCGAGGGCAACATCGGCCTGCGCCTGGACTGGTAACCGGCGGCCCGGTCGCCGGCTACAGGTACTCCGCGGTGATGGTCGGCAGGTCGGTGGGGGTGATGCCGCGATGCACGGCGAACACGCTCCGCGCCGCGTTGGGGTCCTGCACGGCATGGCCGCGGGCGCGCACGTGCAGGTCGAACAGCGTGTGCAGCGTGGTCTTGGGCAGCGAGGACATCGCGCGCAGCATCAGCGACACCCCGGCCAGGTTGCTGTCCACGTTGATGAGCATGCGCGGGTGGCTGGACAGGCCGATGTCCAGCCACAGCGCCTGGCGCTCCACCAGGTCGAAGGCGATCGGCAGGCAGAAGGTGGTGTTGGAGGCCAGGTCGAAACGGTCCACCACGGTGGCCGGCTCGTAGATCTCGCCGGAGCCCGGTGCGGTGCGCGCCATCCAGCCGGCGAAACATTCGGGCAGGTCGCAGTACGGCTGCCCGCTGAAGCTGGTCAGGCACATCACCACCCAGCGCACGCCGCGCGCGCGGCAGACGTCGATGTCCACGTCGATGAATTCACTGGCACCGTGTGGCGCATCCACGATGTCGCCGCTGTGATGGGCACCATAGGTGACCAGGTTGTAATAGGCCAGCGTATCGATGTACGCCAGGTCTTCGCCGAACAGCGCGGCCGACAGGTCGATGTCGACCCGGCTGCGCCCGTTGCGCCACCAGGTGAAGAAGCGCAGCGTGTTGTCCTTGGGCAGCGGCACGCGGCTGCCGCGCACCAGGGTGCGCAGTGCCTTGGACGCCGAGCGCTGCGAGAACGGCACCAGGTAGCGGTGCAGGGCCGGGTCGATATAGCTGGCGCCCAACGCCGGCAACGTGGCAAAGCGGGCCAGCAGCGCCTGTTCGCAGCAGCTGGCCAGCGCCTCGCACAGCGCGGCATCCAGCGGGGCCAGGGTATCGGCGATGGCATACAGCTTGCCCACCTCGCCCTTGGGCAGGAAGGCGCGCAGCGGTCGCGGCGCGCTGCGATGCTGGAAATGGGTCATCACCTGCAGCAGTACCGGGGTGGACACCGACGGCGCGGCCTGGCCGAACGCGGCCACCACGGCCTGCGGATCCGCGCTGCGGCGCGCCATCACATCCAGTCGCCGCGCCAGCTCGCCCGGCCGGGTGCGCAGCAGGGCCAGCGCGGCGGGCATGTCATCGGCGCCGAGCGCACGCTCGACCTGCGCGTTGAAGCCCTGCAGGCGGCGGCCATCGCGCAGGGCCGAAAAATCAGCGGCCACGCCGGGGCAGCGCGCCGCGTGCTCGCCCGGGTGCAGGCGTTCGGCCAGGCGCACCCAGCGCGGGGTCCAGCGCTGCAGGTCTTCCAGCCGGTTGGGCACGCGCTCCAGCCAGTCCAGCAATGCGCGCCGCAGCGGGCGGCGATAGCGGCCGAATCGGGTGGGCGCGGCCAGTGAAACATCGCCATCGTCCAGGGCCACCGCGATGCGCAGCACGTCGGTCGCGGTGCGCACATGGCGCCCCAGCGCAAGCACGCGCGGATCGGCCACGCCGTCCTCGGCCAGCAGCGCGGCCACCACTACCGCCAGGTTTTCCCTGCAGGTGATCGCGTCCGGCAGCAGCCCCAGCGCGCGCTCGCGATACTGGGCCACATACCAGCGCACATCGGCGCGGTCTTCGGGCGAGTACGGCGTGCGCGCAGCCACCAGCTGCGCGAACAGCGCGTCCAGTTCCTCCTGCGTGCCCAGGTCCAGCACCCGCCGGCGCGGGCGGTGGGCCAGCGCGGCACGTGCCGTGGCGCTGCCCACCTGGTCCAGCAGGCCTTGGTAGTGCTGCCACGCGTTCCAGTAGCGCTGGGCCTCGCTGGCATTCATCACCTGCGCCGGAAAATCCGGGTACAGCGGCGCATAGGCGCGGTGCGCGCCCAGCATCTCGCGCAGCAGGTGGATGAGCTGTCGGTAGAAGGTGTCCAGCGCGCTGCGCGACAGCGTGGCCACGCGTTCGCACAGGGCCGGCGACATCTCGAACCCCAGCGCGTCGAGATTGGTCTGCAACGTGGCCATCACCTCGCGCGACTGGTACGCGCGGCCGGCACGGAGGATGACCTTGGAACGGCGCCGCAACAGCATCGGGTTCATGGCGGACTGTCGGGCGTGGGAAAGAGGTGGGGCGGAAAGCGGAGGCACTAGTTCGAGGTGTGGAAGGAAGCGCCTCCATAGCCGCCCCGCACAGAGCATACCCAGCAAGTGGGCGCGCGATCAACGCGGTGACGCGGCGAAGCGTGATCGCCTGCCCGCCAGCGTTGGTGGCCGCTGCTAAGCTTCGGCGTCTCTTCTACATGGATGTAGCGCGATGCCGATAGCCCGATGCGGGTGGGTGATGACGCTGGCACTGACGGTGGCGGGCCTGGCCACGGCGCAGGAGGTACCGCGTGCGTCGCCGGCCGTCGCGGCCGAGGTGCCCAGCGCCGCCGCGCAGGCGCAGATGCTGCAGTTGCTGCAGCAGCAGTCGCTGTACCGCGACCGCGTGGATTGGTCACGGCTTCGCGCCGACCTGGCCGCTGCCACCGATGCGACCCGGCAGCGCGCATTGCTGGACGCCGCGATCCGGACCAGCAGCGACGGCCATGGGCGTTGGATATCGGCGCAGCAGCTGCGCAACGGGGCCGGACACGCGAAGGCGACCCAGGCGGCGATGCAGGCCGCGCCCGAGACGTCCTCCGCGACCAAGGCCGATGGCGGCCCGACCACGCAGCTGGGCTGGATCGCCGTGGACACCTACCTCAATGACCACACCCAGTCGCGCGCGCAGATCAACCAGGCCAGCACGCGCGCGGCCATCGCGCTGCAGGCGCGCATCCGCGACCAGGACGATGGCCGGCGCTGCGGCTGGATCGTGGACCTGCGCGGCAACCGTGGCGGCAACATGTGGCCGATGCTGCTGGGCGTGGGGCCGTTGCTGGGCGATGCGCGCGGTGCCGACCCGGTGGGGATGTTCCTCAGCGGCGGCCAGCGCCAGCCGTGGGCTTACCGCGATGGCGCGGCCTGGGTCGACAACCGGCCGGTGGTCGGTTCGCGCGAGACCGCCTACGCACTGCGCCAGCCCGGCGCGCCGGTGGCGGTGCTGTTCGGTGCGCGCACCGCCAGCTCCGGCGAGGCCCTCGTGCTGGCCTTCCGCGGGCGCCTGGCCGCGCGCAGCTTTGGCCAGCCCAGCGCGGGTTTTTCCACCGCCAACACCACGCCCATGCTGGCCGATGGCAGCCTGCTGCTGCTCACCCGCAGCGTGTCGGCCGACCGCACCGGGGCCGGTGACGGACACAAGCTGCAGCCGGACGTGACCCTGCCCGAGGGCGAGGACGCCGCCGTCGCCGCGCGCGCCTGGCTGCTGGCGCAACCGGCCTGCAAGGCGCCGTGAACGGCGATCGCCGCGGGCTGGCGTGTTGCTATTGGTGGCATTACCCGCAGGGGCGCAGTACGCTTTCCCGATGCGAACCAAGCCCAATGCACAGCCCAACCAGAGCCTGATCGACGGCATCGCCACGCTGCAGGCGCTGGCCTCCTCACCCGAGCCGGTGGGCTGCCGCGAGCTGGCCCGGCAACTGGATGCCAACCCCACCCGGGTCAACCGGCTGCTCAAGACCCTGGCCTACCTGGGCATCGCCCGCCAGACCGCCGACCGCAAGTACACCGCCGGCCCGGGCATGCACGTGCTGGCCGCGCAGAGCCTGTTCGCTTCCGGGTTGATCCGGCGCGCGCTGCCGGTGCTGGAGCACCTGCGTCGGTTTGGCCACACCGTGGCACTGGGCGTGCTGTGGAATGACAGCGTGAGTTACCTGTTCCATGCGCCGCCGGGGATCGAGGCCGCGCGCGGGCTGGGCCGCATCGGCCTGCTGCCGGCCACCACCAGCGGCATCGGCATCGTGCTGCTGGCGCAGTTGTCCGACGAGGAAGTGCGCGAGCTGTACGCCGACCGGCCGATCCCGATGTTCCCCGAGGGCATCGAGCAGCTGCTGGCCACCCTGGCGCTGACCCGCGCGCAGGGCCATGCGCGGGTGCACGTGGCCGACGAGCGCGACCACCACATCGTGGCCATCGCCATGGGCGATCCGGTGCACGCCGGCATCGCGATGTCCGGCTGGATCCCGGAGGCGGCCACCGCCGAACTGGTGGCGGCGCTGCGCGTGGCGGCGGCGGAAATCGGCTGAGGAGTTTGCCGCAGTGCGGTTTGACATGTTGCTACAATAGCAATACGTTGCAGCCTTCCGAGGGGGAGGCGTCAGCGATGTCCAAGCGTGCAGGCCGGTGACCGGGACCGCGAAAACCAAGTGGGTGCTGCTGGCCCTGCTGTTCTTCTCCACGGTCATCAACTACCTGGACCGCCAGGCGCTGTCGATCCTGGCCACCACCATCCAGGCCGACCTGGGCATGAGCGACCTGGAATACGCGCGCGTGGTGCAGGTCTTCCTGTTCGCCTATGCAGCGGCCTATGTCATGGCCGGGCGGGTCACCGACTGGCTGGGGGCGCGGGTGGCGCTGCTGCTGTTCGTGGGCTGGTGGTCGCTGGCCAACATCGCCACCGGCTTCGTGCGCAGTGCCGTTGAACTGGGCGCGGCGCGGTTTGCCCTGGGGTTGGGCGAGCCGGGCAACTACACGGTGGGCACCAAGGTGGTGTCCGAGCAGTTCCCGGCGCCGCAGCGCGGCCTGGCATTGGGCCTGTACACCGCCGGGGCGATGATCGGCGCGACGCTGGCACCGCCGCTGATCGGCGGCATCGCGCTGGCTTACGGCTGGCGCAGTGCGTTCTGGATCACCGGCGTGGCCGGGCTGCTGTGGATGATCGCGTGGTACTGGGCGTACCCGCGTGCGCCGCGCGCGGCCGCTGCGTCGTCGCCGTCGCCGTCGCCGGGCGTGGTTGCCGAGGCCGTGGCCACGCCTGCGTTGGAGGCGCCGGTGGCCGCCGCCCCGCCGCCGTCGATGAAAGGGGTGTGGGGCCAACTCGCGCGCGACCGCACGGTGTGGGCGCTGGTCGCCTCGCGCGCGGTCGCCGACCCGGTCTGGTATTTCTACCTGTTCTGGTTCCCCAAGTACCTGGGCGATGCACGCGGCATGAGCCTGATGGCGATCGCCTCGCTGGCCTGGATCGTGTACGTGGCCGCGGACATCGGCAGCGTGGGCGGCGGCTTGATTTCGGGGCGGCTGGTCAAGCGTGGCATGGACCCGGTGCGTGCGCGCCTGTGCACCATGATCGGCGCGGCCTGCCTGGCACCGATCGGCATCCTGGTGGCCCTGCATCCGCCGATCCCGCTGCTGCTGGGGCTGGCCTGCGTGGTCACGTTCGCCCACCTCACCTACCAGATCAACCTCACCACGATGACGGTGGACCTGTTCCCCTCGCGCTACATCGCCTCGGTCGCCGGCCTGGTCGGCTGCGGCAGCGCGCTGGGCGGCATGGTCTCGGCGCAGGTGGTGGGGCACCTGGTGGCCGGCGGCAACTTCGACCGGGCCTTCGTGCTGATGGCCTTCCTGCATCCCATCGCCGTGGTCCTGGCATGGATCGCGCTCAAGCAGGCGCGGCGCTCGAAGATGACCATCATCGGCCCGTCGCCGGCCACCCCGGCGTAACGCTGGCCGTGGGTCGGCGGCGCGCGACGCGCGGCCAACCCACGACAGGCGCTAGGCGACGGCGGTGGCGTGGGTCCAGAAGCGTGCGTTCGGGGCGGCGCCCAGCCCGGGGCCGGTGGGCAGGCGGTAGCCATCGGGGGCGTAGGCCATGTCGGTGTCGAGCATCTCCACCGAGCGCGAGAAGATCGAGTGCTGCCACTCGTGCCGCCACAGTCCGCCGATCACCGCCGACGCATGCAGGCTGGCGGCCATGAAGATGCCGCCGCCGATGGTGGCATGCGGGGCCACCTGCACGCCGTGCCGTGCGGCCAGCCGTGCGATGCGCAGGAACTGGGTGATGCCGGTATGGCCCATCTCCGGTTGCACGTAGCGCAGCGTGCCGCCGTGCAGGCGCAGCTGCGCCACGTAGTCGGTGGGCCACTCCTCGCCTGCGGCGATCGGGATCGGGCTGTCCTGGCCCAGCGCGACCAGCCCGGCCACGTCCTCCGGCTTCAGCGGCGCCTCGATGAAGGTCAGCCCGGTCGGCAGCAGCTGCCGCGCCAGGGCCAACGCCTGGGCGTGGTCGAACTTCCAGTGCAGGTCCACCATCAACATGGCCTCCTGCCCGAGTGCCGCGCGCAGGGCGGCCATCTCTTCCACGATGCCGTCATGGCTGACCACCGCGTGCACCTTGAACGCATCGTGGCCCTCGGCGGCGAAGGCCTCCGCCATGCGCACCTTCTCGGCCACGCTGGCCGCCGGCAGCCCGGACACATAGCCGGGGATCAGCTCGCGCTGGCGCTCGCCAAGCAGCGCCCACAACGGCTGCCCGGCGGCGCGGGCGCGCAGGTCCCACAGCGCGATGTCCAGCGCGGCCAGTGCATCGGTGTGGAAACCGCTGCCACAGCCGCGCACCCGCATCAGGCCGTACAGGTCGTCCCAGATCGCCTCCACGTCCTGCGGGTCGCGCCCGATCAGCTCCGGCGCAAGCAGGTCGTTGATGATTTCGCAGGTGGCGCGCGGCGCGCAGATGCCGTAGGTCTCGCCCCAGCCCACCGCGCCATCGGCGGTGGTGATGCGCACCAGCACCGAACGGTCCACGGTGGGGTACAGCGTGCCGTTGCCATGGCGCACCAGGTAGCCGCGCGCGTTGACGCGCTCGCCCGGGCCCAGCGGGCCCAGGTAGGGCGTGCTGCGCGGCACGGTGAGGATGAAGGTCTCGATCGACTGGACGGCACTCACGCCTGGACGCTCCTGGCCTGGCCGGGGACGGCGTCCATCGGCAGCAGGTCGCTGATACGGTCCAGCAGCATATCCAGTTCGCGGGCGTCGTAGCGGTCCAGCGCCGGGCCCGGCGCGCGCACGTGGTCGCTCTGGATCAGCCCGCGGCGGAGCAGGATCGCCTTGGTCAGGCGCCAGCGGAACACCGCCTGCATGCTCAGCAGCGGCAGCGTGCGCTCGAACAGGTCGCGCGCGTGCCCGTGGTCGCCGCGCGCCCAGGCCGCCAGCATCGCCACGTGCACTTCGGTGATCTCGCAGGCCGGCATGGTGCCCACCGCGCCGCGTGCCAGTTCGTCCAGCACATAGCGCGCGCCGGCGCCGCCGAACACCGCACCGATGCTGCCGTTGCCGCGCTCGGCCAGGGCGGTGATGCGATGGCCCGACGGCATGGTTTCTTCCTTGACGTAGGCAATGGCCGGCACCTGCGCGGTCAGCGCCAGCACCTCGTCCACGCCCAGCCCCACGCCCATCGGCGCCGGTGCGTTCTGCAGCATCACCGCGATGCCGGCCTGCTCGCTCAGCGCGCCGAAGAACGCGGCCATGGCCTCGGGCTGGCCGGCATGCGCGTGTGGGGTCAGCACCATCGCCGCGCAGGCGCCGGCCTGCGCACCGGCGCGCGCCAGCAGCACCGCATCGGCCAGCGTGCGCGCGCTGGCCCCGACGATGAAGGGCACGCGGCCGCGGTTCCAGCGGCCGATGCTGGCCGTGAGCTGCAACCGCTCTTCAATGGAGAGCATGTCGTATTCGCTGGCCAGCCCGGGAAACACCACGCCGGACGCGCCGGCGCCGAGGATGTACTCGAACACGGCCGCCGTGCCCGCCTCGTCGATCGCCCCATGGCGGTCGAAGATGGTGGGCAGGATGGGGAAAACGCCTTGGAGTTCAGTCATAGCCGGTCCCTTGTGCATGAAATGTACCGTTTGCAGCAACACGATGGAGAGGATGGATCGCGCGCCTCGCAAAAAGGCCCTTGCATTTACGTTGCAGTGCAGCGTGCGCGTCCAAATCATATTGCTATATTAGCGACACGCTGCCAAGGTGCAGCGCAACAGTACGACCGGACAGCGCTGGATCCGGGATGCGGTTCGCGGGGGCGAACCGGTCCCCACTTTTGGGAGAGGGCCCAACACATGCGTAGTTTTCGACGTTCGATGTTGTTCACCGCGGTGGGCACCTGCCTGCTGGCGCCATTGATGGCCTCGGCGCAGCAGGCGCCCGCAACCGACCCGGCCACGGCCACCGCGCAGGACCAGGCGCAGACCCTGGATGCGGTCAGCGTGGTGGGCATCCGTGGCAGCCTGGAAGCCTCGCGCGACCTCAAGCGCGATTCGGCGCAGATCGTCGATGCGATCGTGGCCGATGACATCGGCAAGCTGCCCGATACCAACGTGGCCGAATCGCTGGGCCGCGTGGCCGGCGTGCAGATCGAGCGCGGCATGGGCGAGGGCAGCGACATCCTGGTGCGCGGCCTGAAGGAAAACGTGCTGCTCTACAACGGCCGCCAGATCGTGGATGCCACCGGGCGCGGCGGCAACGGCCTGGACCAGTTGGCCACCTCCACCTACGGCCTGCTGTCGCTGGTGCCGTCCGAACTGATCTCGCGGCTGGAAGTGACCAAGCTGGCCGGCGCCGACCAGCTCTCCGGCGGCCTCGGCGGCATCGTGGACATCCATACCCGCCAGCCGCTGTCCGGGGACAGCGACCAGAACGTGGTCAGCCTGGCCGGCACCTACGACGAGATGTCCGATGCCTGGGGCCACAACGCCTTCGGGCTGCTGTCGCGGCGCAACGAATCGCGCACGTTCGGCGCGCTGCTGACCGCCACCTACGGGCGCCGCAACGTGGTCCAGCAGGGCCTGGACACGTTCTCCGGCTATGCCCGCTACACCGATCCCACCGACCCCACCCGCAGCCGCTTCGGCAGCACCGACATGCGCGCGCAGAACATCGACGACGACCGCACCAAGGTGGGGGTCAGCGCGGTGCTGCAGTGGCGCCCGGCCGATGGCGTGGAGCTCACCTGGGACACCTTCTACTCACGGCAGAAGGCCGAGCGCGATCGCTACTGGATCGCGTTCAATCCCTCGGCGGGGCTGAGCAATGCGGTCTATTCGGACCACGACATCCTGCTGGCCGGGCGCTCCACCGGCACGGTGCTGCTCAACACCGAAGTGGCCGACATCGATTCGGACACGCTGTCCAGCGCACTGCGCGCCAGCTTCCGCGTCGGCGACCGCCTGGACGGCTCGGCCGAGCTGGACTGGGGCCGTTCCACCGCCAGTTACAACCAGCGTTACATGCGCCTGGCCCCGGTGGCGGGGCGCACCTCGATCACCGACTTCGACCTGCGCAGCGGCAGCTTCGGCAGCTTCAACGTCAGCGGCGTGGACCTCACCGATCCGTCGCAGTGGCGCATGACGATCATGTTCGACAACGACTGGCGCGCACAGACCGATTCGCGCGCGCTGCGCACCGACTGGAGCCTGGCCTTCGGCGACGGCGTGCTGCGTTCGCTGGACTTCGGCGCGCGCTTCAACCGCCTGGAAAGCGTGCAGGACCCGCGCCGCGCCGACATCCGCCCGGCCGGCGGCATTCCGGTCTCGCAGATGGCGCCGTACATCCGCGTGTACCGCAATGACGACTTCCTGCCGGGCGAGTTCAGCGGCCTGCCGCGTGAGTACCTCGGCGCGTTCCGCAGCACCTTCGGCGGTTGCGGGAGTTTCACCACGCTGCCGCAGATCGCGCAGAACGCGCAGTGCCTGGACCCGGCCAACACCGCCCTGGCCTATGCCGCCACCTTCCGGGTGGACGAGGATTTCCTGGAGGCCTACGCCAAGCTGGACTGGGACACCGAAGTGGGCGGCATGCCACTGGGCGGCAACGTCGGCGTGCGCATGGTCGACCGCGACCTGACCTCGCGCGGCAACCTGATCAGCGGCACCGGCGCACTCACCGCCTCCAGCTTCAAGCGCGACGACCGCGAGGTGCTGCCCTCGGCCGTGGCCAAGCTGCAGATCACCGACAGCCTGGTGCTGCGCGGTGGCGCGGCCAAGGTGGTGGCCTTCCCCAACACCGAAGACCTCAACAACGGCGTCACCCTCAACAACAACGCCGTGTTCGATGCCAACGGCGTGCAGACCTCGCCGGGTACCGGCAGCGGCGGCGCGCCGGACCTGGACCCGTTCAAGGCCACCCAGTACGACCTGTCGCTGGAGTGGTACTACGGCGGCCAGGGGCTGCTCTCGGCCGGCCTGTTCTACAAGGATGTCTCCACCTTCATCGTGCAGCGCCAGAGCGCGGAAACCTACAACAACACCAACTACCTGGTGCTGCGCAAGATCAACGGCGACAGCGCCAAGGTGAAGGGCGTGGAGCTGCTGGCGCAGGTGCCGCTCACCGGCATGCTCGATGGCTTCGGCGTGGTGGCCACCTACACCTGGATCGACTCGGAAACCCCGATCACCGACGTCAACGGCAATGCCATGACCTTCCCGGGGCTGTCCAAGAACAACGCCAACCTGATCGGCTACTACGAGAACGGCCCGTTCGGCATCCGCGTGGCCTACAACTGGCGCGACGAGTACCTGGTCGGTCTGTCGGCCGCCTCCACCGGCATCTACAACGACACCTACAAGGACCTGTCGGCATCGATGAGCTACGATTTCAGCGATCGCCTGTCCCTGAAGCTGGAAGGCAACAACCTGCTGGACAGCGAGCAGCGCACCTTCGACGGCTATCCCGAGGGCCTGCGTACCAACGTGGTGTTCGGGCGGTCCTACAAGGCCAGCCTGACCTACCGGTTCTGAGCACGCGGTATCTGCGGGGAGCAGGCAGTCGATGAACGAGGTGACGATGCAGGGCAGGGCGGTGCTGGTGACCGGCGCCGCCAGTGGAATCGGCGCGGCGGTGGTGGCGCGGCTGCAGGCCGACGGGGCCCGCGTGGCCGCGTTGGACCGCAGCGCCGCCACGGCCGATGCCAGTGCCGTGGCCGACCTGCGCGATGCCGCCGCCGTGGGCGCGGCGGTGGCCGACCTGGCCGGCCGCCTCGGACCGTTCGATGCGCTGGTGCATTGCGCGGGTATCTGCCCGCCCGGCGCCACCCTGGACGGGGACGATGCCCTGTGGCTGGAGGTCTATACCGTCAACGTGCTGGGCGCGTTGCGGGTGATCCGCCAGGTGGTGCCGGGCATGCGCGGCCGGGGCGGCAGCATCGTGCTGGTGTCGTCCATCAACGCCCGCTTCGCGACCCCGGGTCTGGCCGCCTACGCCGCCTCCAAGGCGGCGCTGGAGCAGCTGGCACGCACCGCCGCGCAGGAGTTTGCCGCCGACGGCATCCGGGTCAACTGCATCGCCCCGGCGTCGGTGGACACCCCCATGCTGCAGGCCGGCTTCGCCCGCAGCGACGACCCCGCCGCCGCCCGCGCGCGCAACATCACCCGCCACCCGCTGGGACGGCTGGGCACGCCCGGGGACGCGGCCGAGCTGGCGCTGTTCCTGGCCTCGCCCCGCAGCGCCTGGATCACCGGCGCGGTGATCCCGCTCGATGGTGGCGCCGGCATCACACGGCAATGAGGACACACGTGGACCCGTACATCATCGGCATCAACTGGGGCAGCAGCAATTTCCGCGCGTTCCGGATCGGCCTGGACGGCACCGTCAGCGGCCGCATCGAACAGCCACGCGGCATCGCCGGGCTGGAGCGTGCGCAGATGCAGGCGCTGCTGGAAGAGGTGGTGGCGCAATGGCCGCACGCCGCGCGGATCTACGCCAGCGGCATGATCGGCTCCAACATCGGCTGGCGCGATGCCGGTTACGTGGAGTGCCCGGCCGCGCTGGACGTGCTGGCCGCGCACCTGCATCGCACGCAGATCGGCGCGCATGCGGTGGCCATCGTGCCGGGGCTGGCGTGCCGCCGCGCCGACGGCGCGCCGGACATCATGCGCGGGGAGGAAACCGAACTGCTGGGGCTGATCGCCGCCGGTGCGCTGCCGGCCAACGGCCTGGTCGCGCTGCCGGGCACGCACAGCAAGTGGGTGCAGTTGCAGGACGGCGCAGTGGCGTCGTTTGTCACCGCGATGTCCGGCGAGATCTTCGACCGTCTTACCGCGGCCGGCCTGCTGGCCTCGGTGGTGGATGGCCCCGCCGAGGATGGCCCGGCGTTCCGGGCCGGCGTGCAGGCCGGGCACCATGGCGCGGGCCTGGGCACGCTGCTGTTCGGCGCGCGCGCGCGGGTGATCCGTGGCGACCTGGCGCGGCGCGACGGCGCTTCCTACCTGCGCGGGGTGCTGATCGGCGCCGAGCTGGCCGACGTGGTGCGGCTGTGGCCGGCAGCGCTCGCGCACGATATTCCGCTGGTGGGGGCCGCGCCGGTGTGCAGCCTGTACGCACACGCCGTGCAGGCGCTGGGCGGGCAGGGCCACGGCATCGCCTCGCATGCGGCCTCCACGCGTGGCTTCCATGCGCTGCACCAGGCCGCCGAGGCGTTGGCATGAGCGCCCGCCATGCCGCCTTCGAGCGCGCGCTGGCCGACACGCGCCTGATCGCGATCCTGCGCGGGTTGTCGGCCGACGATGCCGGCGACGTCGTGCAGGCCCTGTACGAGGCCGGCGTGACACTGGCCGAAGTGCCGCTCAACTCGCCCGATCCGTTCACCACCATCGAGCGCCTGGCTGCGCAGTTCGACGGCCGCATGCTGATCGGCGCGGGCACCGTGCTCGAGGTGGCGCAGGTGGAACGGCTGGCCGCCACCGGCTGCGCGTTCTGCGTGGCGCCCAACACCGATCCGGCGGTCATCGCCGCCGCGCTGCGCCACGGCATGCTGCCGTTGCCGGGCTTTGCGACCGCCACCGAAGCCTTCGCCGCGATCGCCGCGGGCGCGCGCCACCTCAAGGCGTTTCCCGCCAACACTGCGCTGCCGACGCTGTCGGCCCTGCGCGCGGTGCTGCCGGCCGGCATCCGCCTGATCGCGGTGGGCGGCGCCGCCCCGGCGCAGGTGCATGCCTTCGCCGCCGCCGGCGTGGATGCCTTCGGGGTGGGCACGGACCTGTACGCGCCCGGGCGCAGTGCCGCCGAGGTGGGCGCGCGCGCGCGGCGCTGGGTGCAGGCCCTGCAGGCAGCGGCACCGGCCAGCAGCACGCTGCTGCACGATGCGCGCACCACGGTCGGCGAGTCGCCGGTGGTGGACGCCGATGGCGCGGTGCTGTGGGTGGACCCCACCGTGCCCTGCCTGCTGCGCTGGGACGGGCAGGCCTGCGAGCGGATTGCGCTGTCCGAGCCGGTCTGGTCGCTGGGTCTGTCGCACGGGCAGTGGGTGGGCAATGGCGAAGAACACTTCGTGCAGGTGGGCCACGATGGCGCGCTGCGGCCCGGTCCGGCCATTGCCGTGGGCGCCGGGTGCCGGCTCAACGACATGACCGTGGACGCGCACGGCGGGCTGTGGGCCGGGTCGATGCACCGAGGCCTGCTGGCCGGGCGCGGCGCGCTGTTCCATGCGCCCTCGGTGGATGCGCCCGCACGCCAGGTCGCCGATGGCCTGGGGGTGGCCAACGGCATGGTGTTCTCGGCCGACGGCGGCACGCTGTTCGTGATCGACACCCTGGCGCGCACGTTGCTGGCCTATCCGGCCGACCCCCGCGCCGGCAGCCTGGGCGAACCGAAGGTGGTCACCGATTTCCTCGGCGTGCCCGGCAAGCCCGACGGGCTGGCAATGGCAGCGGACGGCCACCTGTGGGTGGCGATGTGGGGCGGGGCGGCGGTGGTCGAGCTGGCCGCCAACGGCGCGATCCTGCGCACGGTGCCGGTGGCTGCGCTGCACGTGGGCGCGCTGTGTTTCGACGACGCGCGGCGGCTGTATATCAGCACCGCACGGGCACGGCTGGGCGAGCGCGAGCTGGCACGGTACCCGCATTCCGGCGGGCTGTTCATGGTGCAGTGCTGAGCGAAGAGCGTGGGGCGGTGATGCGGAAAGCCCCGGCCGACGGGGCTTCTGGCGTATTTCGGGCATTCGATCGGGGCCGGATAACCATTCAAAGCGTCGGGGGGCTTTGAAAGGTTATTGGGTTATCCTTTCATTTCTCCGGATGCTTTGAAAGGATGGCGCCATGAGGAAGACCGATCTTTCGGCCGACCGCCGCCGCTATCTGGTGGCCTGTGACGACCGGCCCCACGTCAGCGCCCTGGTGGCACCGCCGACCCCGCGCAACCTCGACATCGGTCCAACCGCCCGGGCGGCGCTGCGGGAGGCGGAGTTGGCCATCGCACGCCTGCAGGGATACCTGGCCCGGACCGGGCTGGACCAGCCGCTGTCGCGCGCATTGCAGCAACGCGAGGCGGTGCAGAGTTCGCAGATCGAGGGCACCCACGCCACCTTGTCCGACCTGCTGACCTACCAGGCGACCCGCGGCACCGAAGGACTACCGGCGGACGTCCAGGAAACCGGGCGCTACGTGCAGGCGCTGCGGTTGGGGCTGGAGGCGGTCCAGCAGCAGGGGCGCCCGGCGTTGAGCGCCGCGATGGTGCATCGCCTGCATCAGGTGTTGATGCAGGACAAGCCGGCGCCGTTCCTTGGCGGGCAGTACCGCCGGCATCAGGTCTGGATCGGCGGGCTCCGCATCGAAGACGCAACGCTGGTGCCGGCGCCACCGGCCGCAGTGCCGACGCTGATGGAGGAGTTCATCGCCAGCATGCTGCAGTACCAGCCTGCCGAAGACGAGCAGTACGCGCTGGTCATCACCGCGCAACTGGCGATCGCCCATGCGCAGTTTGAAACCATCCATCCCTACGAAGACGGCAATGGCCGCACCGGGCGCCTGCTGTTGCCGCTGATCCTGGCGGCCGAAGCGCTGCCACCGCTTTATCTGTCCGGCACGTTGCTGCGCAACCGGCAGCATTACTACGACTGCCTGGCCAGCGTGCAGCTCCGGGGCCAATGGGATGCGTGGGTGACGCTGCTGGCGACGGCGGTGAGCGAGTCGTGCGAGGACGCGATGGCGCTGGGCCAGGATATGGCATCCATCAAGCGCGGTTGGGAGCTGCAACTGGCAAGCCTGCGTACCGATGCCGCCGCACGCCGCTTGCCGGATCTGTTGATCGCCTCACCGATCGTCTCGATCCGGCAGGTGGCCGAACTGCTGGCTGTCTCGATGCCCACGGCCTCGGCGGCGGTCCGCCTGCTGGTGGACAAGGGCATCCTGGTGGACCCGGGGGACGGGCGCCGATGGGGCCGCGTGTTCCACGCCGCGCAGGTGCTGGCCCGGTTGTCCGAGCCGCCGCGCCGCCCGGGCCATGGCCGCCCCCGCTAACCCACGGCGCCGCGCGCGGCGGCGATCGCCTGGGTCCGGGCCTTGGCCAGCTGCTCGCCCACGGCCGGGCCCTTGAGGTGGGTCAGGTCCAGGTCGCGGGCCTGGATGGCCAGGGCGGCCTGGTGCAATTGCCGCAGCGTGGCGCCCTGTGGGTAGTCGCTGTCTTCGAAACCGAGCCGGCCGCGCTTGTCAGCCTCGCAGCACAGCGCGATCTGCGCGATGCGCTCGGGCCGGCGGAAACCATCGCAGCGGCCCAGCAGCGCCAGCACCGTGCTGTTGCGCAGCTCGTCGATGCGGTGCACGTTGAGGTGCTCGCGGCACACCGCCTCGGCCAGCTGCCGATGGTCCAGCGGCACTTTCAGGCGGTCGCACAGGGCCTGCAGCGGCGCCAGGCCGCGCTGCTCATGCATGAGGTGGCGCGGCCATTCCGCCGGCGGGGTCAGGCCCTTGCCCAGGTCGTGGGTGAGCGCGGCGAAACCGATCAGGTCATTGCCGGGCGCCAGGCGCGCGGCCATGTCGCTGACCATTTCCTGGTGCACGCCGGTGTCCACTTCGGGATGGAACTCGGCCCGTTGCGGCACCCCGTACAGGGCCTCCAGTTCGGGCAGGATCGCGCGCAACGCGCCGGCCTCGTGCAGCGTGCGCAGGAAGGCCGAGGGGCGGGCGCAGGTGAGGGCGCGGCGCAGTTCCTGCCACACGCGTTCGGGCACGAGCGCATCCAGCTCGCCGCTGTCGGCGATCTGGCGCATCAGCGCCATGGTGTCCGGCGCCACCGTAAAGCCCAGCGGTGCCAGGCGCGCCATGAAGCGGGCCGCGCGCAGCACGCGCAACGGGTCTTCCACGAAGGCCGGCCCCACGTGCCGGAGCACGCGTTGCTGGAGGTCATCCGCGCCGCCATAGGGGTCCACCAGTGTGCCGGTCGCCTCGTCGCAGGCGATGGCGTTGATGGTGAAGTCGCGGCGCAGCAGGTCCTCTTCCAGGGTCACCGAGGGATCGGCATCGACCACGAAGCCGCGGTAGCCGCGGCCGGATTTGCGCTCGGTGCGGGCCAGCGCATATTCCTCGCCCGTGTCCGGGTGCAGGAACACCGGGAAGTCGCGGCCCACCGCCTTGTAGCCCTGCGCTTCCATCTGCGCCTGGCTGGAGCCCACCACCACCCAGTCACGGTCGCCGGGGGTCTGCTGCAAGAGGCGGTCGCGCACGGCGCCGCCCACGAGATAGATCTTCATGTGCCCATGATGCCGCAGTGGGCCAAGGCGATGCGAACCGATGCCGGCCCGTGGACGTTGTGCCGGCCGCTGGCCGGCTCCTGGGAATCTTCGGGGCATCCGGTAGTGGCGGGCGCGGGGGCGCTCGAGGGGTTATTTGGGGGGTTGGTAGATACGGCCACGCGGCGGGGCTGACCCGGCTCCTGGGAATCTTCGGGCATGGCGAAGAGCCGGCCAGCGGCCGGCACTACCGGGGCGGCGGTCAGTCGCCGCCCTTGTCTGCGTTGGCGGCGCACGCGAAGGTCTTGCGCTTGGCCTGAAGGCGGCCGTTCATGCGGTCGGTGACCGGCAGGGCGTTGCCGTTCAAGCGCCAGTCGTAGATCACGCTGAAGGCCAGGATACGGGCCACGTATTCGCGCGTTTCCTTGTAGCTGATGGTCTCGATCCAGATGTCCGGATCGAAGCCGGGGCGCTGGGCCTGCCATCGCGCGGTGGGCGTGGGGCCAGCGTTGTAGGCGGCGATGGTGACGTAGGGCAGGCCCTCGTATTTGTTCATCAGCTGGCGCAGGTAGGCCGTGCCGAGGGCGATGTTGGTGTCCGGGTCGTACAGGCTGGCCGCGCCGCCGTAGTTGCTCAGCCCGATCGACTTGGCCACGCTGGCGCCGGTGGCCGGCAGCACCTGCATCAGGCCCATCGCGTTGGCCGGCGAGCGTGCCTTCGGGTTGAAGATGCTCTCGGCGCGGATCTCGGCGGCCACCCAGGCCGGGTCGATCGCATTGCGCGCCGACTCGCGGCGGATCGCCTCGTCGTGGTGCAGCGGGAAGCGCAGCGAATACAGGCGCTGCTCGTCCGGGGTCTTGCCCAGCGAGAACACCGCACGATCGAACCAGCCGTTGTCGCGTGCCACTTCCACCGCGATGCGGCGCTGGGTGGCGTCATAGCGGCTCAGCGCATCGTTCCACTCGGCCACCGCCCAGCCGCTGCGTTCGATCTTGAACAGCTCCATCGCGCGGACGATGGCCGGGTCGCGCGCCACCGCGGCCTGGGCCTGGGCGCTGTCGTTGGGTTCCACCGGGCACAGCGTGTAACTGGACTGGCCGAGCTGGTCGGCCGCCAGGAAGCCGTGGAAGGTGGCCGCGCGGGCCGCCTCGCGGTACAGCGGCTGCGCCTCGCCGCGCTTGCCGGTCTTCTCCAGCATGCGCGCCTCGAAGTAACGCCAGCGCGAGTCGCTGCGCTGGGGGGCGCCCATCTTGCGGATCGCGGTCAGCGCCTGCGGCCAGTCGCCGCGCGACATCGCCTCGCGCGCGCGCCACTCGTGCAGGCGTTCGTCATAGGCCGCCTCGGGCACCGCGTTCAAGCGTCGCGCCGACTCCGGCCCGTAGCTGGCCACGGTCCACAACGCGATCTGGTACAGCACCTGGGCCTGCTGGTCGCCGCTCAACTGCAACGCCGACGCGTATTGCGGCAGCTGCTGTTCGGTGGCGGCCGGATCGGCCTTGGCCAGCTTGGCCAGGCCATCGGTGGCGATGCGCCGGCTGCGTTCGTTGCGCGGCCAGTTCATCGCGCTGGCATTGGGCTTGTCGACGAAGCCGGCATAGGTGTTGGCCAGGGCCAGGTCGGCGGCGGGCAGGCCGCGTGCGGCGCTGCGCATCACCGCCGGTTGCTGCGCGTCGGCGGCCGCATCGATGCGTGCCCAGCGCAGCTCGGTGGTCAGCCCACCCTTGGCATCGAGCACGGCAAACACCGCATCGCAGGCATCGGGCAACGACTTGCCGGTGCTGCGCCAGATCGCCTGGGCCTCGCTGGTCCACTGCGCGTCGGCCTTGCCGGTGGCCTGGCGTGCATTGAGCTGGGCGCAGCGCAGGCCGACATTGTCGGTGGGCGCCCAGTTGGCCAGCAGGGTCGGCCAGTCCTGGCGACGGGCCAGCGCCGGCAGCCACACGCTGCGGAAACTGCCGGCCACGGCCTGGCCGTTGTAGCGCTTGAGGAAGTCCTGGGCCTGGGCGGTGCCCACGGTATCGATGTTGCGGCGCAGGTTGGTGTATTCCAGCCAGCCATACAGCGGGTGCCGGGCCAGCGCGGCGGCCTGGGCCGGGTCGTACTGGCCGCGCTCGGCGTTGTCGATGGCCGCCTTGAGCTGGGCGCGCTGCGCATCCAGGTTCTGGGCGTCGGCCACCGGGCTGACCCCCGTGCAGGCCAGCAGGACGGAAGCACTCAGGAAATACAGGGGAAGTCGAGTCATGGCCGAAAGCATAACGGCGCGGGGTGAACGGCGGTGAGGGCAAGCCGACTCGATCATGAACGAGCGCTAGACAGCCCCGCCAGGCGCGGCGGCCGCAGGCGTACTGTCGGCCGTGGGGCACCCCGCTCCAGGGAGAACGCAGACATGGCATTCAGCGCAGCGTCGACATCCAAACCACTGGCCGAGATCAACGTCACCCCGTTGGTCGATGTGATGCTGGTGTTGTTGATCATCTTCATCGTGACCGCCCCGATGGTGTCCCTGCCCATCCCGGTCAACCTGCCGCAACGCACGACCACCGTGGCCCCGCCCATCGAGCCGCCGCCGCCGATCGAGCTGCGCGTGGATGCGTCCAACCAGGTCAGCTGGAACGGGCAGGCGGTGCCGGTGGCCAGCCTGCAGGCGCGCATGCAGGCGCAGGCGCAGACCCATGCCGGCAACCTGCCCGAGCTGCGCATCGCCACCGACCCCAACGCCGAGTACGAGGTGATGGCCAAGGTGCTGGCCGCCGCCAACAACGCCCGCCTGGAGCGGATCGCCTTCGTCCAGTAGCGCCGCGCCGCATTGCAGTGCATCAACGACGCCCCTGCCTGCAGGGGCGTTTTGCGTTGGGGCGCCTGCATGTCGCCTGTTCGGATTTGTCGCACCGGCGTGAAAAAGTGTCGCTCATCACGACGCCGACTTTACCGTTTGTTTACAAAGGAGACGCTGCCGCGAAGGAGGGCGTGGCGGTCCCCGCCCAACATTGCTTTGGAGAGAGAGCGAATGAACGACCTGCACCACCGCCCGTTGGCGGTCGCTGTATCGCTGTGCCTGTTGTTGGCCGCCCCGGCGTTGGCCGGCGCGCAGGAAACATCCCGCGCCACCACCGAGCTGGACCGCGTGGAGGTCACCGGCAGCCGCATCAAGCGCGCCGAAGTGGAAGGGCAGGTCCCGATCCAGACCCTCACCCGCGCCGAGATCGAGCGCACCGGCATGAACTCCATCGGCGAGGTGTTGCAGCAGCTCACCGGCTCCGGTTCGGCGCTGAATGCCAAATTCAATTCCTCCGGCAACTTCGGCTTCCCGCCCGATGGCAGCGGCGTGGGCGCCGGCTCGGCCCAGGTCGATCTGCGCCACCTCGGCGCCAAGCGCGTGCTGGTGCTGGTGGATGGCATCCGCTGGGTCAACGAATCCTCGGCCTCCGGCGTGGGCGCGGCGACCGATCTCAACACCATTCCGCTGGCGATCGTGGAGCGCATCGAAGTGCTCGAGGACGGCGCCTCCTCGCTGTATGGCTCTGACGCCATCGCCGGCGTGGTCAACATCATCACCCGGCGCCAGTTCGATGGCGCCCAGGTCACGCTCAACTACGGCGAGTACGGCAAGGGCGATGGCACCCAGAAGGGCGTGGACCTGGCCTGGGGCACCAGCGGCGACCGCTACACCCTGTTCCTGGGGGCCAGCTTCACCAAGCAGGACCCGGTCTATGCGCGCGACCGCGAGCAGTCGCGCTTCCCGATCCCGGGCACCGGGCTGGCCTTCGGCAGCGGCGGCATCCCGCAGGGCCGCTTCGCCTTCGTGGACCCCAACACCGGCGCCGAGCAGGACATCGTGCCCAACACCGGGGTGAGCAACCCGCGCTACGACGGCAGCGCCGGGTGCAGCCGCACCGACGACTACCACTGCTTCACCTCGGCGGACCGCTTCAACTTCGCCGAATACAACATGGTGCTGACCCCGTCCGAACGTAAGGGCCTGTTCGGCCAGTTCCGCTTCGATCTCACCGACAACGTGCAGTGGTACATCAAGGCGCTGGGCAACCGCCGCGAATCGACCAACCAGGCCGGCCCCGAGCCGCTGTTCTTCGGCCCCGACGGTGCCACCGGCAACCCGCTGGCCGACAACATCGTGGTGTCCGCGCTCAACCCGTACAACCCGTTCGGGTTCGACCTGGTGTCCTCGGGCAACATGAGCCTGATCGGCCGGCGCCCGGTGGAAGGCGGCGCGCGCGTGTTCGAGCAGGAGGTCAACACCCAGTACTTCGCCACCGGCCTGGTCGGCCAGTTCGAGGCGGGCGACCGCAGCTGGTTCTGGGACGTCAACGGCATGTACAGCAAGAACAAGGCCGAACAGACCAACTACGGCAGCTATGACATCTTCAAGGTCAACATGGCCCTGGGCGATCCGTCCATCTGCGCGGCCACGCCCGGCTGCGTGCCGCTGAACATCTTCGGCGGCGCCGGGTCGATCACCCCGGCGATGCTGGCGTGGATCCAGCCGGTGGTGCGCGACCGCAGCCAGAACGAACTCACCCTGTTCACCGCCAACCTCAGCAGCGAGCTGTTCAACCTGCCGGCCGGCCCGCTCGCGTTCGCCACCGGCCTGGAGCACCGCAAGTACGAGGGCCGCTACGATCCCGATCCGCTCACCGTGATCGGCCATTACAACGGCGTGCCGTCGCTGCCCACCTCCGGTTCCTACGACGTCAACGAGGCCTACCTGGAGCTGAGCATCCCGATCTTCGCCAAGAGTGCGATCGGCGAGAAGCTCGACCTGAGCCTGGCCGGGCGGTATTCGGACTACTCCACCTTCGGCGGCGAGTTCACCCCCAAGTACGGCCTGCGCTGGCAGGTGACCAACGACCTGGTCCTGCGCACCAGCTACGCCGAAGGCTTCCGTGCCCCGTCCATCGGCGAGCTGTACGGTTCGGCCGCGCGCGCGGACCTGCAGCTGTTCGACCCGTGCTCGATCGGGCTGGGCGGCACCGCGCCGCGAGGCAACCCGGCCAACTGCGCCGCGCTTGGCGTGCCGGCCGGTTTCCAGCAGGCCAACTCGCAGATCTCGGTCACCACCGGCGGCAACGCCGAGCTCGATCCGGAGCGCTCGCGCAGCTTCAGCGCCGGCTTCGTGTGGAGCCCGTGGTTCGGCAACGATGCCGCCTGGTCCGAGCGCTTCGACGTGGAAGTGACCTTCTACCGTCACACCATCGAAGGCGCCATCCAGGCCATCAACGCCCAGACCCAGCTCGACCTGTGCGTGGACACCCTGGACCCGATCTACTGCGCCGGCATCGGCCGCGCCTCCACCGGTGCGGTGAGCAGCTTCAACAACCGCCTCACCAACCTGGGCTCGATCAAGACCGATGGCTGGGACGTGGACCTGTTCTGGACCTTCCCGCAGAGCGACATCGGCCAGTTCAAGCTGGGCTGGCAGAACACCTTCGTGGGCCGCTACGAGGCCCTCGGCGCCGCCGGCCAGCGGCAGCCGCAGAAGCCGGGCGTGGAAGTAGCCGACAGCTCGATCCCGGAGTGGACCAGCAACGCCACGCTGAGCTGGGCGCTGGACAAGTGGAGTGCGTCCTGGACCGTGCGCCACATCTCCGAGCTGACCGAAGACTGCGGCGACGCGGTGGCCTTCCCGGTGTGCAGCGACCAGACGGCGGGCACCAACACGCTCGATGCCACCACCTTCCACGACATGCAGGTGGGCTACAAGTTCGACTGGATGAAGGGCCTGCAGCTCAGCGCCGGGTTGAACAACGTGTTCGACAAGGACCCGCCGATCTGCCTGTCGTGCTCGCTCAACGGCTACGACGCCTCCACCTACGACATCCCGCGCGGGCGTTACTGGTATCTGCGCGCGGACCTGCGCTTCTGATCGAGGCCGGATGAGGTGCGGGGCCGCGGGGCGCTTACCGGGCGCCCCGCGGTTTTCGCTGGGCGCGGGCGATGCCTGGCCGCCTGGATACCGGACAGGTGTGTGGCCAGAACCGGCCATTGCGCGTGGTTGTGGCCGCCCAGGCCTGTTGCGTCAGGCATCATGGGGAGCCGGCCAGTGGCCGGCCCCCCTTCTTCTGCAAGCGCATTGCCATGAACCTGCATACCTGGTGGATCTTCGCCATCACCGTTTTCGTCCTGTGCGGCACGCCGGGCCCGAACATGCTGCACGTGATGACCCGCAGCGTGCGCGTGGGTTTCCGCCGCAGCGTGGCAGCGATGGCCGGCTGCCTCAGCGCGCTGGTGCTGGCGCTGGCGATCTCCGCCGCGGGGCTGGGTGCGGTGCTCAAGGCCTCGCCGATGGTCTTCGACGTGCTGCGCTATGCCGGCGTTGCCTACCTGGTGTACCTGGGCATCAAGGCCTGGCGTGGTGGCGATGCGCCGCTGGACGTGGGCAGCCCCGAGGCCGTTGCCCCGGCCCGGCGCCGCATCCTGTTCCGCGACGGCTTCATCATCGGCATCAGCAACCCCAAGCTGCTGCTGTTCGCCTCGGCATTCCTGCCGCAGTTCGTCGATCTCACCCAGCCGCAGCTGCCGCAGTTCGTGATCCTGGTGGGCACTTTCGCGGTGATGGAGATGTTCTGGTATGCGGTGTATGCGGCCGGCGGGCGCGGGCTGGCCAGCCACCTGGCGCGGCCGGGGCTGCGCAAGGTGTTCGACCGCGTGGTCGGCACGATCTTCATCGGCTTCGGGCTGGCGCTGCTGCGCGCGCGGCCGTAGTGCCGGCCGCTGGCCGGCAACCCGGCAAGACCGTCATCGTTCATGAGGTTGCCGGCCAGCGGCCGGCACTACCGGCTCCCGGCCGACGCATCGCGCCCCAACCAGCGCCACGCCATGCGTGGCTGCGCATCCCGCGCGCGCCGTGCAGAACGCAAAACGCCGGGCAATGCCCGGCGCTCTGCGCCACCACCTCGCAACCAATGACCGCTTAGAACGACCAGTTGAAGCTGATCGAGCCGTTGCGGCCGTCGCCGTAGCCGCCGTAGCCGCCGATCTGCGCGTAGTACTTCTTGTCCAGCAGGTTGTTGAGGTTGACCTGCACGCTGAACTGCGGCGCCAGCTTGTAGCGGGCGAACGCGCTCACCAGGGCATAGCCGTCCTGCTCGATCCGGCCCACGCCGCTGACCGCGTAATAGATGCCGTTCTGCCAGTTCACGCCACCGCCCACGGTGAGGTCGGTCAGGGTCTGCGGGGTGTAGCTGGTGAAGGCCTTGATCGCGGTCTGCGGCAGGCGGGTGTTGATGTCGGCGTCGTTGATGTCCTTGGCCACGTAACGCGACGCGCCGAAGCTGGCATTCCAGCCCGGGGCCAGTTCGCCGTTCAACTCGAACTCGAAACCGCGGCTGACGGTGCCGCGCGCGGCGATGTAGGCCTTCTCGCCGGCAGTGCCGCCGATCACCAGTTCGTCGGTGGCCTGGCCCACGTTGTCCTGTTCGATGCGGAACACCGACAGCGAGGCGTTCAGGCGGCTGTCGAACCAGGCCGCCTTGACGCCCACCTCGTAGCTCTTGCCATCCACCGGGTCCAGGTAGCTGCCTTCGCGGTTCTTCAGCGTCTGCGGCTGGAAGATCTCGGTGTAGCTGGCATAGGTGGAGTAGGTGTCGTTGAGGTCATAGACCAGGCCGGCGTACGGCGTGGTGACCTTGTGCTGGCGGTCGTTGCCTTCGTCCTCGCTCTTCCAGTCGGTGTAGCGCGCGCCGAGGATCAGCTTGAGCGGGTCGGCCAGGGACAGGCGGGCGGCGGCATAGCCGGCCTTCTGGGTGATGGTGCCCTGGCTCTGCAGCGGCAGGGTCTGGGCCCAGTTCGGTTCGGGGAAGCTGCCGGTCCAGCCCAGGTAGTTGTCCAGTGGCGCCCAGCCCACCTGGAAATCACCGTAGTTGGCGAACTCGCGCTTGTTGTAGCTCAAGCCCGCCATGAACTGGTGCTCGCGGCCGAAGAGCTGGAACGGGCCGTCCACGTAGCCGTCCACGCTGTCCACCTTGCGGTGGGTGTTGTAGTAACCGGCCATCGGCGTGATGCCCTCGCCGGTGGTCTTGTTGAACGCGGTGTAGGACGGGTAGAACAGCTTGTCGTTGGCGTCGGTCTTGTCGTGGGTGGCGCCGATCTTGAACTTCCAGCCGTTGGCGAAACCATGCTGCAGCGTGGCGAACGCGCGCTTGCTGGTGGTGTCCCAGTAGGTCCAGTCCGGCGACGGATTGAACGCGGAGGAATAGTCGGTGGGGGTGCCGTCGGAATACATCATCGGGAAGCCGCCCCAGGTCGCGCCGTTGGCGCGCTTCTGCTGGTAGTCGTAGCCCACACTGAGCTGGGTGTCCGGGGTCAGGTCGGCGTCGATCACCGCATAGCCCAGCGTCTTGTGCTGGTTGTAGCGGTCCATCTGCGCGTCGGTATCCAGGTAGCTGCCGATCACGCGGCCGCGCACGGTGCCGCTGGCATTCAGCGCGCTGCCCACGTCCACGGTGGTGCGGGTGCGGCCGTAGCTGCCCACGTTGAGCGACACGCTGCCGGTGAGTTCGGCGCTGTCGGCGTGCTTGCGCACCAGGTTGACCGAGGCCGAGGGATTGCCGGCGCCGCTGAGCAGGCCGGTGGCGCCGCGCACCACTTCCACGCGGTCATACAGGGCCAGGTCCAGGCCGGAGTCGCCGTAGCTCCAGTTCTGCACCATCTGGGTGGGTAGGCCGTCGTACTGGTAGCTGTCGATGTAGAAGCCGCGCGCGTAGAACTCGGTGCGCTCGCTGTCGGACTGGGTGCTGGTCACGCCGGTGGTGTTGGCCAGCACGTCCAGGATGTCATCCAGGTTCTGGTCCTCGATGCGCTGGTGGCTGATGATGCTCACCGACTGCGGGATCTCGCGCGGGGCCAGGTCGAAGCGGGTGCCAGCCGAGGTCCGGCGCACCGAATAGCCTTCGGCGCGTTCGCCCTTGACCACCACCTTGTCCAGCGTGGTGGCATCGTCGGCGGGGGCCTCGGCGAAGGCGGGCGTGGCCGCCAGCGCGCACAGCGCGATCAGCAGGGCATGCGGCAGGCGGGCAGGGGAGGGCGATACGGAGGCACGGGTCATGGACGGTTCCAGGCAGGCGGCAGCAGGCGTCTGGCCGGGCGTCCCGGTGGCCTGACGACACAGAGTGGGGGCAGTGGGCGGCTGGCGGGGCCTTGGAGGGGGCTGCGCGGGCGCGAACTGGGCCCGGCTGCGCATCCGCTGCGCGACCGGGATCACACAATATTAAAAGGAATCATTCGCATCATCAACCGCATTTGGATCGATGGCAGATGCCTTGAAGCATTCTGCCGCCCGCTCGGACCCCTGGCCGCCGTTCCACCCGCTTAACTCCTGTGCCATTAGCGTGGCCGGACCTCGGCCCGTTGGGAGCACCGCGATGATCCACAAGAACACCCTTTGCCTCTGGTACGACGGCACCGCGCTGGAGGCGGCCACCTTCTACGCGGCCACCTTCCCCGACAGCGCCGTCCATGCGGTGCACCGCGCGCCGGCCGACTTCCCCGCCGGCAAGCAGGGCGATGTGCTCACCGTGGACTTCAGCGTGGTCGGCATTCCCTGCATCGGCCTCAACGGCGGCCCGGCGTTCAAGCACAGCGAGGCGTTCTCCTTCCAGATCGCCACCGACGACCAGGCCGAGACCGACCGGCTGTGGGATGCCATCGTCGGCAATGGCGGGCAGGAAAGCGCCTGCGGCTGGTGCCGCGACAAGTGGGGCCTGTCCTGGCAGATCACCCCGCGCGTGCTGACCGAGGCGGTGACCAGCCCGGACCCGGCGGTGGCCCGGCGCGCGTTCGAGGCGATGATGACGATGCGCAGGATCGACGTGGCGCAGATCGAGGCGGCGGTGCGCGGCTGACCTGGCCGCGCTCCAAGAGGCCCGCAGCAAGAACGATCAAATGGCGCGTGGCGGGCCGGGTTACGCTGCGCACCCGTTCATCGGCATGGATCTGGCGGCATGGGTGCGGTACGCAGGGCCCTGTGGTACATCGAAAGCCACTTCGCTGAAACCCCTTCGCTGGCCGAGATCGCCGGTGTGGTCGGGCTGTCGCCGTTCCATCTTGCGCGGTTGTTCCAGCTTGCCACCGGAACGTCGGTGGTGCGCTATCAGCGCGGCCGTCGACTGACCGAGGCCGCGCGTCACCTGGCGGCCGGCGCCGTCGACATTCTCAGTGTGGCGATGGCCGCCGGCTACGCATCGCATGCCGCATTCACGCGTGCATTCTGCGAGCAGTTTGGCTGCTCGCCCGAGCAGGTCCGCACGCAGGGACTTTCGGGTATTGCACTGGTCGAGGCGCTGAAGCTGGTGGATACATCGACGCCGTGCTCGATCGCACCCCACCTCCACCACCAGGGTGTCCTGCGCGTGGCCGGCATCGGCGCCCGCCACACGTCGGCGACTGTCGCCTCGATTCCCTCGCAGTGGCAGCGCCTGGGCCAGGTCCATGGCCTGGGCACTGAGATTGCCTATGGCGTGTGTTGCAACAGCGATACCGACGGCCGCTTCGATTACATCGCCGGGGTGGGTATCGGTGCCCTGGCGGCTGTCCCTGCCGGCTGGCAGGCGATCTCGATCCCGGCCCGCACGTATCTGGTGGCCTGGCACGGCGGACACATCTCCGCCATCCGCTCCACCTGGTACTGGCTGTTGAACGACTATCTGCCGGCCTCCGGCCTGACCCTGGCCGATGCACCGGACCTGGAGCGCTACGACGCGCGCTTCGATGACCGCAGCGGCCACGGCGGGGTGGAGATCTGGCTGCCGCTGGCCGATACGATGCACGACAAGGAGAATGCCCCATGCCAATAACCGCCCGGTGCTGTGCCGCGCTGCTGGCGCTGTGCCTGCCGATGTCCGCGGCTGCGACTGTCCTGCCCGTTGGCGAGCGGCACGGCGTTGCGCATACCCCCAGTGCGGCCGTGCGTGATGCCGAGCATCGCGACAGCGTGCGGTACACGGTGTGGTATCCGGCCCAGGCCGGCGCGCAGGAGACGGCGCTGACCATCGGGCCGCCGGACGCGCCGTTGTTCGAGGTTGGCACCGCCGCGGCCAATGCTCCCGTGGCGAAGGGCCGCTGGCCGGTGCTGCTGCTCTCCCATGGCAATGGCGGCACTGCGCGGATGATGGGCTGGTTCGGCACCGCGATGGCGCGGGCCGGGTACGTGGTCATCGCGGTGGATCATCCCGGCAACAACGGGGTGGACCCGATGACCGAGGCCGGCAGCATCCTGATGTGGAACCGCGTGGACGATCTGGCGGCTGGGTTGGCGGCGGTGCAGGCCGATCCCGTGCTGGCCCCGCACGCGGATGCCACGCGATTGGGCGTGGCGGGCTACTCGGCCGGTGGGTTCACCGCCCTGGTTGCGGCCGGTGCCCGCCCGGCGCTGCCGCGCCTGCTGGCGTTCTGCCGCGCGCATCCCGCTGATGGGGTGTGCGTACCGCAGGCCGAGAACCCGACGCTGACGCTGGCCCGCCGCATGATCGTCGCGGAGACGCCCGCACTGGCACCGTGGACCGCCAAGGCCGGTGACGATCGCGCGATTGCGGGCGTGAGTGCGGTGTTCCTGATCGCGCCGGCGATGATCCAGGCCTTCGCACCGGAGGACCTGGAGAAACTCACCCAGCCTGTATCGATGATCGTCGGTACGGCAGATACGGTGGCAGCACCTGACAGCAACAGCGACAGCGTGGCCGCGGCGCTGCCGCAGGCGACACTGACCCGTTTGCCGGCCGTTGGTCACTACGATTTCCTGTCCCGATGCACCGCCTTGGGCCATGCGCGCATCGGCGCGCTCTGCCAGGGCACCTCGGACCAGCAGGCCACGCACGACGCGACGATCAGGGAAGCCAACGCTCTGTTCAGCGCGGCGCTGCCGGCCATGCGCTGACGGGATCACACTGCCAACGGCACCTCCAGCCCCCGCTTCAACGTGCTCAACGCCACCGCCGTGCGGAACCGTTCGATATTGTCGTCGTTGCCGAACAGCCGCTCGCTGATGGCCTCGTACTCCTCCATCGAGGCGGCGGTGAGGATCAGCAGGAAGTCGGCGTCGCCGGTGATCGCATAGCACTGCTGCACCGCCGGGTCGTCCTGCACGCGACGGCGGAACGGGGCCACCCGGTGCGGTTGTTCGCTGGCCACCCGCACCTCCACCATGATCGTCAGCGGGCGGCCGAGGCGGGCTTGATCGAGCACGGCCACATTCGCGCGGATGATCCCGGCCTCCTGCAGGCGCTTGATCCGGCGCTGTACCGCCGGCGCGGACAGGTGCACGGCCTCGGCGATTTCGCGTTGGGCGGTGGTGTTGTCGCGCTGGAGGATGGCCAGGATGGCGCGGTCGAAGTCGTCGGGGCTGTGGAGGGGCGCAGTCATGGTCGCGGCAGGGAGGGGCAGGCAGCGACCATTGAGCCTGCCCGGGTCAATGCACGCAACCGCCCCGGCGCGCGCGCATCAGGACGGGGAATCGGCGGGCCTGTCGCGGCGGAACGCCGAGAGTGCCCAGTGCACCCCGATCCAGGTCAATGCCGGTCCCAGGCCCCAGGTCAGGAAGCCACCGCTGTAGGACGGCTGCCGCTCCACCAGGCTGTTGTACAGCACCCAGCCGATCAGGCTCAGTCCCATGCCTGCACTCAGCAGGCCGAACAGCGCCTGGGGCAGGCCCATCAACAGGCCGGCCAGGCGGCGCGCACGGCCCGGCACATCGCCGTTGCGCAGTGCACGGCCGACGTCCATCCAGTACAGGATCGAGGTGGGCAGGCTGAGCAGGCACAGCAGCAGGAAAAACCACTGGCCGGTGATGACCGCCAGCGGCGGCGACAGCAGCGTCGTGGCCAACGACAGTCCGAGTTTGCCGACGTGGGTCATCAAGCCAATCCTTGGCGGGAAGTGGCGGCAGCGTGTCAGATGCCCGCATCGGCGTCCAGCCCGGCCGGGTGAGCGAAACATGCAGCCGGCGGGGTGCAATCGAGTCGGTGCTTCGCGCGCGGCTGACTATCCTATGCCGATGTCGACCTCCCGCCTTTCTTCCCTCGTTCCCGTCCTGGCCGTGCTCGGCTCGGTCACTGCCCTGTCGGTGGGCACCTCCTTTGCCAAGCAGCTGTTTCCCCTGATCGGCGCGCAGGGCACCAGTGCGCTGCGCGTGGGGTTTTCGGCGCTGGTGCTGCTGGCGGTGTTCCGGCCGTGGCGCTGGACCACCACGCGCGCCGATGCCGGGGCGATCCTGCGCTACGGCATCACGCTGGGGGTGATGAACCTGCTGTTCTACATGGCGCTGCGCACGATCCCGTTCGGGATCGCGGTGGCCATCGAATTCTGCGGGCCGTTGGCGGTGGCGATGGCGTCCTCGCGCCGTCCGGTGGATTTTGTCTGGGTGGGCTGCGCCGTTGCCGGGCTGTTGCTGCTGCTGCCGCTGGGGCACGGCGATCCGCTGGACCCGGTGGGGGTGATGTTCGCGCTGGGGGCGGCGCTGTGCTGGGCGCTGTACATCATCTTCGGCAAGCGCGCCGGGCACCTGCACGCCGGGCACACGGTGTCGCTGGGGCTGTGCGCGGCCGCGCTGGTGGTGGTGCCGGTGGGCGTGGCGCATGCGGGCATGGCGCTGCTGGACCCGAAGATCCTGCTGTTCGGGCTGGGCGTGGCGATCGTCTCCAGCGCGATCCCGATGTCGCTGGAGATGATGGCGCTCAAGCGGCTGCCCAAGGAAACCTTCGGCATCCTGATCAGCATGGAGCCGGCGGTGGCCGCGGTGCTGGCGATGGGGCTGCTGGCCGAACACCTGACCGCGCTGCAGTGGGCCGCCATCGGCTGCACGGTGGCGGCGTCGGTGGGGAGTACGCTGACGGCGCGGCGGGTGGCGCCGGCCGTGCCGGCCGTATGACCCGGTAGTGCCGGCCGCTGGCCGGCTGCTCAGGATCCAACGGTATCGGGAGCCGGCCAGCGGCCGGCACTACCACCTTGCGATCCAACGGTATCGGGAGCCGGCCAGCGGCCGGCACTACCTTGTGGTCCGGCGGTGCTGGGAGCCGGCCAGCGGCCGGCACTACCTTGTGGTCCGGCGGTGCTGGGAGCCGGCCAGCGGCCGGCACTACCTTGTGATCCAGCGGTGCGTGGAGCCGGCCAGCGGCCGGCACTACCTTGGCGTGGTGCCTCAGCGCCTTACCGGGGCATCGCCGGCCACGTAATAGGCGGCGGTGCTGCGCGGCAAGGGCGCGCGGCCCCGGATGCGGTCGGCGATCTTCTCGGCGATCATGATCGTGGTGGCGTTGAGGTTGCCGGTGATGATGCGCGGCATGATCGAGGCATCCACCACGCGCAGGCCCTGCATGCCATGCACGCGGCCCTGGCCATCCACCACGCTCATCGCATCGGTGCCCATCGCGCACGAGCACGAGGGGTGGTAGGCGGTCTCGGCGCGGGCGCGCACGAACGCGTCCAGCTCCGCATCGCTCTTGCAGTCCGCACTCGGGCTGATCTCACGCCCGCGGTATTCGTCCAGCGCCGGCTGGGCGATGATCTCGCGGGTGATGCGGATGGCATCGCGGAATTCCTGCCAGTCCTGGTCGGTGGACTGGTAGTTGAACAGGATCGAGGGGTGCGCATGCGGGTCCAGCGACCGGGCATGCACGCGGCCACGGCTGGGCGTGCGCATCGAGCCGACGTGGGCCTGGAACCCGTGCTCCTTGACCGCGTTGGTGCCGTTGTAATTGATCGCCACCGGCAGGAAGTGGTACTGGATGTTGGGCCATTCGAAGTCGTCGCGGGTGCGGATGAAACCGCCGGCCTCGAACTGGTTGCTGGCGCCGATGCCGGTGCCGGCAAACAGCCACTCCGCGCCGATCGCCGGCTGGTTCCACCACTGCAGCGCCGGGTAGAGCGAGACCGGCTTCTTGCAGGCGTACTGCATGTACACCTCCAGATGGTCCTGCAGGTTCTCGCCCACCCCGGGCAGGTCGTGCACCACCGGCACGCCGAGCGTGGCCAGCAGCGCCGGTGCGCCAACGCCTGAGCGCTGCAGGATCTGTGGCGAGGCGATCGCGCCGGCGCACAGCAGCACTTCGCGGCGCGCGTGCGCGTCGATCGGCGCGGCGCTGGTGCCGGCCAGGTAGCGCACGCCCACCGCGCGCTTGCCGTCGAACAGGATGCGGTCGGTGGTGGCATGCACCACGATCTGCAGCCCTTCGCGGCCCTTGGCCATGTCCAGGTAACCGCGCGCGGTGCTGCTGCGGCGCCCGCGCGGGGTCACGGTGCGGTCCATCGGGCCGAAGCCTTCCTGCTGGTAGCCGTTGAGATCGTCGGTGCGCGGGTAGCCGGCCTGCACGCCGGCCTCCACCATGGCGTGGAACAGCACGTTGTTGTCGTTCTTCGGGGTGGCCACGCTGACCGGGCCGTCGCCGCCGTGGTAGTCGTTGGCGCCGATGTCGCGGGTCTCGGCCTTGCGGAAGTAGGGCAGCACGTCGGCGTAGCTCCAGTCCTCCAAGCCATCAAAGCGGGCCCAGTTGTCGAAGTCCAGCGCATTGCCGCGGATGTAGCACATGCCGTTGATCAGCGACGACCCGCCCAGGCCCTTGCCACGCCCGCACTCCATGCGCCGGTTGTCCATGTGCGGTTCCGGCTCGGTCTCATAGGCCCAGTTGTAGCGCCGGCCCTGCAGCGGGTAGGCCAGCGCGGCAGGCATCTGGGTGCGGAAGTCGGCCCGGTAGTCGGGGCCACCGGCTTCCAGCAGCAGCACGCTCACCCCGGCGTCCTCGGTGAGGCGCGCGGCCAGCGTGTTGCCGGCCGATCCGGCGCCGATGATGATGTAGTCGTACTCGCGCTTCATCGCGGTGGTCTCCTGTCAGGCCGGTTCAGAACACCGACGCGTAGCGGTCCAGTTCGATCTGGATGGATTTGGTGCGGGTATAGGCGCGCAGCGTGGCCAGGCCGTTCTCGCGGCCCACGCCGGATTGCTTGTAGCCGCCGACCGGCATCTGCGCCGGCGATTCGCCCCAGCAGTTCACCCAACAGATGCCCGCCTCCAGGCGATGGATCAGCCGGTGCGCGCGGCTCAGGTCGGCGCTGACCACGCCGGCCGCCAGGCCGTAGTCGGTGGCATTGGCGCGGGCCACGGCCTCGTCCTCGGTTTCGTAGGTCAGCAGGCTCAGCACCGGCCCGAAGATCTCCTCGCGCACGATGCGCATGTCATCGCGGCAGTCGCTGAACACGGTGGGGGCCACGTAGCAGCCCTTGCCCAGCGCGCCCTCGGTGAGGCGCGTGCCGCCGCAGACCAGGCGCGCGCCCTCGGCGGTGCCGCTGGCGATGTGGTCGAGCACGCGCTGCATGTGCGCCGCGCTCACCAGCGGGCCGAAGTTGGTGTCGGCCGCCAACGGGTCGCCGATGCGGATGCGCGCGATGCGTTCCAGCAGCGCCTGTTCCAGGTCGGTCAGCATCGCGCGCGGCACGAATACGCGGGTGCCGTTGGTGCAGACCTGGCCGGCGCTGTAGAAGTTGGCCATCATCGCGATGTCCGCGGCCAGCTCGATGTCCGCGTCGGCGCAGATGAGCAGCGGCGACTTGCCGCCCAGTTCCATGGTCACTTCCTTCAGCGTGGAGCTGGAGGCACTGGCCATCACCTTGCGGCCGGTCGCGGTGCCGCCGGTGAAGGAGATCTTCTCGATGCCCGGGTGCTCGGTCAGCGCCGCGCCCACCCCGGCACCGTCGCCCGGCAGCACGTTGAAGACGCCGTCGGGCAGGCCCGCTTCGGTGAACAGCTCGGCCAGCTTCAAGGCGGTCAGCGGGGTCACTTCACTGGGCTTGAAGATCATCGCGTTGCCGGCGGCCAGCGCCGGGGCGGCCTTCCACAGTGCGATCTGGATCGGGTAGTTCCAGGCGCCGATCGCGCCGACCACGCCCAGCGGTTCGGTGCGGGTATAGAAAAAACTGCCCTCGCGCAGCGGCACCTGGCTGCCTTCCAGCCCGTGCATCACCCCGGCGTAGTACTCCAGCACGTCCGCGCCGGTCACGATGTCCACCGTGGTGGTCTCGCTCAGCGCCTTGCCGGTGTTGAGCGTTTCCAGCTCGGCCAGCGCATCGTTGCGCTCGCGCAGCAGCGCCACCGCGCGCAGCAGGATGCGCGAGCGCTCCACGGTGGTCAGCGCGGCCCAGGCCTTCTGGCCTGCCTGCGCGCTTTCCACGGCGGCATCCAGGTCGTCGCTGTTGGCGCTGTGCACGTTGGCCAGCACCTCGCCGGTGGCCGGGTTGACCACCTCGAAGGTGCGCTTGCCCTGGGAGGGAACGTAGCGGCCGCCGATGTACAGCAGCTGGTCGGGGAAACGGGGCATGTCGATGACTCCTTTGCAGCGGGAGACCAGGGGTTCAACGGGTCAGGTGCAGGAACTGCAGGTGGCGCTCGTACTGGTCGATGATGTCGTTGATGATCTGCTGCCGGCTGTAGCCGAACAGCTCGTAGTCCTGCCCGCCTTCGTAGAGGTGCACTTCGGCGCGGTAATAGCGCAGGTTGCGGAAGCGCTGGGCGGCGAAGGAGGGCGTGAGGTAGCCGCGCATGATCACCTGGTAGGTGAACACCTGCTGCTCGCCGTGATCCACGGTGAGTTCCATGTGGCCGGGCTCGAAGCGGGTCTGCACGTCCAGGCCCTGTTCGCCCAGTTGCGCGGCCACCGCCTCCAGCGCCGGCTTCACGTCCGTATCCATGAAGCGGTACACCTCATCGCGCACCGGGAAGTGCACGGCCTGGGTGATGCGCTGGCGCCAACCGCGCTGGTGCCGCGACTGGCCGATCAGCGGGATCGGCGAATACTGCGACGCCTTCTTGCGTTGGGATTCTTCGCCCAGCGCGCGGGTCAGCCCCCACAGCATCAGCAGCAGCACCACCGAGAACGGCAGCGAGGCCAGCACCACCGCCGACTTCAGCGCATCCATGCTGCCGGCCAGCAGCAGCCCGGCGGTGACCAGCCCGGTCATCACCCCCCAGAACACGCGCAGCCAGCGCGGGCCATCGTCTTCGGGCGCGCCGCCGTGCGAGGACAGCGTGGACAGCACCACCGTGCCCGAGTCGGCCGAGGTGACGAAGAACACGAAGCTGACGAACACGGTCACCGCGATCACCGCCCGGCTCCACGGGTAACTTTCCAGCAGCGCGTAGAGCACGGTGGGGGGATTGTCCACGGCCATCTGCGCCAGGTGCGCATGGCCGTGGTGCAGGATCTGGTCCAGCGCGCTGTTGCCGAAGATCGACAGCCACGCCAGGGTGAACCCGAGCGGGATCAGCAGCACGCCCAGCACGAACTCGCGGATGGTGCGCCCGCGCGAGATGCGCGCGATGAACAGGCCCACGAACGGCGCCCAGCCGATCCACCAGGCCCAGTAGAACACCGTCCAGTTGCCCAGCCAGTCCGGGCGGCCGCCGTAGGCATAGACGTCGAAACTCTTGCCGACCACGTTGCCCAGGTAGTCGCCCATGTTCTGCATGAAGGCGTTGAGCAGGTACTGGGTGGGGCCGGCAAACAGCATGAACAGCAGCAGCGCGATGGCCAGCAGCATGTTGATGTTGGACATCCAGCGCACGCCTTTTTCCACGCCGGACACGGCCACGGTGATCGCCGCGCCCATCATCAGCACGATCAGGCCCACCTGCACCCACGCCGCGTGCGGCACCGGCAGCAGGGTGTTGAGCCCGGCATTGAGGTGCAACACGCCAAAGCCCATGTCCGCGCCGAGGCCGAACACGGTGGCCACGATGCCCAGGGCATCCACGGTGTAGCCGATCGGCCCGTTGATGCGCTTGCCGATCAGCGGATACAGCGCCGAGCGCAGCGCCAGCGGCAGGTTGTGGCGGTAGGCGAAGTAGGCCAGCGCCATGGCGGCCAGCGCGAACACGCCCCAGCCGTGCAGGCCCCAGTGCAGGAACAGCAGCTGCATGGCCTGGCGCGCGCTGGCTTCCCCGCTGCCCACGCCGCCCTGCGGCGGCACCAGGTAGTGGGTGAGCGGTTCGGAGACGCAGAAGAAGAACAGGGTGATGCTGATGCCGGCGGCAAACAGCATGCCGGCCCAGGACAGATAGCTGAACTCCGGTTCGTCGTGGTCGGCACCGAGCTTGACGTTGCCATAGCCGGACAAGGCCACCCCGACCACGAACACCAGGTACACCGTCATCGCCAGCAGGTAATACCAGCCCACGTTGCGCGAGGCCCAGGTCTGGGCATCCAGCAGCAGCGCGCCGGCCTGGATGGGGAACACGGCCACCAGCACGGCGAAGGCGGTGACCAGGGTGGCCGCCAGCAGGAACACGGGACGAAGCGTGCGCACCGGCGAGGGATGCGGCTCCACGGTACTCATGGGGTAGGGATTGCTCGCGCTGCCACGGTGGGCTCAGGCGAAGCGTTATCGCACAGCGGCCGTGGATGCTGCGTGTGCACATCCGGCGATGCCCGCCGCACCAGGGCGGCGGGGTGTCGGATTCAGCGCAGGGCGTTGCCGGGCACGTCGATCGACATCGCCAGGGCGAGGTGATCGGAGAACGCGGCCGGGACCGCCTCGGCGCTGCGCTGCTGCAGCCCGGTGCTGAGCAGGATGTGGTCGATGGCCCGGTCCGGGCGCCAACTGGGGAAGGTGGGCACCGCGCAGCCGGGCGGCTGCAGGGTGGTCTTCTGGTACAGCGCCTGCATTTCCGGGCGGTCGGCCAGGCAGTTGAAATCGCCCATCAGCACCGCGTTGGGGTGGTCGCTCAGCAGGTCGGCGATGAAGGCCAGCTGGGACATCCGCGAGTTGGTGCCCAGTGACAGGTGCGCCACCGCCACCGCCAGCCCTTCGGCGCCCTCGCCGAACTTGGCCAGCAGCACGCCGCGCCCGCCGATGCGGCCGGGCAGGGCGTGGTCCTGCACTTCCACCGGCTCCAGCCGGCTCAGCAGGCCGTTGGCGCTGGAGGCGACCCCGCCCATGCGGCGGTTGGGCTGGTGACTCCAGTAATTGAAGCCGGCGCGCTCGGCCAGGTAGTGGGTCTGGTTGGTGAAACCCGAGCGCAGGCTGCCCGGATCGGCTTCCTGCAGGCCGACGATGTCGTGGCCGCGCGCCAGCTGGGCGATGGCGTCCAGGCTGGTGCGCTTGCGCCCCGCCGGCAGCGCATGGGACCAGCTGCGGGTCACATAGTCGCTGTAGCGGCGGGTGCTGCTGCCGGCCTGGATGTTGGCCGTCAGCAGGCGCAGGGTCCGCGTGGTGGGGGAATTCACGACGGTTGCCAAGGGGCGCTCGATCAGCCGCCCTTGGCGGCGCGTTCGCGGGCGATCAGGTGATCGGCGATGCGCAGCATGTCCGGGAAGCTCTTGCCCTTGACCAGGTACTTGCCGTTGACGATCACCGACGGGGTGCCGGTGATCTGGCTGCGCTGGGCGAAGTTCTTGGCGGCGTTGGTCTTGGCACCCACGGCGAAGCTGCTCATGGTGCTGGCGAACTGCTTGGCATCGGCACCGTGCTTGGCGTAGAAGGCGGCGATGTCCTCGACCGAATCACGGCCGCGCTCGCCCTTCAGGGTCTGGTCGGCGTGGATGGCCGCATACAGGGCCTCATGGGTCTTTTCCTGCAGGCCCATGCTCTGCGCCGCATAGAAGGCACGCGCGTAGTTGTCCCAGGTGCCGCCGAACATGGCCGGCACGTAGACGAAGTTCACGTCGCTGGGCAGGCCCGCCTTCCACGGCCCGATCAGCGGCTGGAAGGCGGCGCAGGCCGGGCACACGTAGCCGAAGATTTCCGCCACTTCGATCTTGCCGGTCGCCGGCTGGAACGGCTGGCCGTTTTCGATCAGCACATAGTCGGTGCCTGCCACCGGCTCCGGGCCGGTCGGGCGCGAGGACGCCGGTGCCGGGGCGGGGGTGGTGGCCTCGGCGGCAGCGGTTTCAGCCGCAGCCGTTTCGCCGCTGGCGGCGGGCGCTTCGCTGGTGGCCGGGGTGGTCTCGGCGGCCGGGGCGGCGGTCGGGGCCGCCGGTTCGGTCGGCGCGGCGGTGTTGGCGGTGCCGTCCTGGGCCTTGCAGGCCACCAGGATCGGCAGCAGGGCCATCAGCGAAAGGGCGAAACGGGTCTTCATCTAGGCGTCTCCAGCGGAGGAACGGATTGGGCCGGCGCTTCATGCGCCAGCCAGGGGGGAATGATGGCACGCGGCAATGCGCGCCCTGCGTGCACGGTAGGTGACGGTTCAGCGAGGCTGCACTCAGCGCTTGGGCTGGGTGCGTGCCTGGGCGATGAGGGCATCGGCGTTGCGCAGCATGGCCTCGAACGAATCGCCCTTGACCAGGTAGCGGCCATTGATCACCAGCGCCGGGGTGCCCGGCACCTGCGTGCGCTGGGCGAAGGCGCGTGCGGCCTTGAGCCGGGTGTCCACCGCATCGCCCTTGATCGTGGCCAGGAAACGCTCCGGCGCCACGCCGTAGGCCTTGTAGAAGGCGGCCAGTTCTTCCGGCGACACGTTCTGCATCGGCACCGAGCGGGTTTCATGCAGGGCATCGAACATGGCGCGGTGGCTGCGCTTGGCCACGCCCAGCTGGTCGGCGGCCAGGTAGGCACGTGCGAACGAATCCCAGATCCCGCCGAACGCGGCCGGCACCGGGGTGAAGCGCACGTCCTTGGGCAGCTTGGCCGCCCAGGCTTCCAGCTGCGGCTCGAAGCGCGCGCAGTGCGGGCAGGTGTAGCCGAACATCTCCACCACTTCGATCTTGCCGGCCAGCGGCGCATACGGGCCGGCGTCTTCGATCAGTTCGTAGTCGGTGCCTTCGACCAGTTTGACCGGCGCGGCGGCCAGGGTGGACAGCGGGCTGAGGGCCAGCAGCAACAGCATCACGCGGGGGATCAACTTCATCTACATCCATCTCCATCGGAAAAAACAACGCCGGCCCAGTGCCGGCGTGGCGTTGAACATAACCCGCCGCGAGGGCGGGGCGGCCGGCCAGCCGCCGAGCGGTGCCTAGGGGGCCCTGGCCGGTTGCTGGCCAACGGCGGCCACGTCGTCGGCGCGGTTGTGCAGGCCCTGCAGGTAACTGCCCAGCGCCTGGATCTCCTGCTCGCTGAGCTGCCTGGCGATGGTGGCCATGATCTGGAAGTGCGCCTTGTCCGTTTCCTGGGTGACCCCGGCCTGGTACTCCTGCAGCCGGCGCGCGACATACGACGCGTGCTGGCCACCGATGTGCGGGTAGGCCGGGCCCGGGTTGCCGGCGCCGGTGGGGCCATGGCAGGCCATGCAGGCGGGAATGCCGCGCGCGGCATCGCCACCGCGATACAGCTGCTGGCCGATCTCGTAGAACTTCTTGCCGGCATACGGACCCTCGCCGACCAGGCCGTCGTCGGCAAGCCCGGCGCTGGCCTTCTGCGTTGCGAAATAGGCGCCGATGTCGCGCATGTCCTGCGGGGTGAGGTCCTGCACGAACGGCACCATCGCCGCCGAGGCACCCGAGGTGCGCTGCCCGTTGGCGATCAACGCCATCTGCTGGGCCACGTAGCGCTCGCTCTGGCCGGCGATGCTGGGGTACATCTCCACGGTGGCATTGCCGTCGGCCGAATGGCAGGCCGCGCAGGCGGCGGCCTTGGTCTGGCCGGCCTTGGGGTCGCCCCAGGTGGTCTTGCTGAAGTCCACCTCCAACGAGGCGGTCTTGATCGGACCGTTGTCGGGCAACGGGGTGATCGAGGTCTGGGCCACCGCGACGGCGGCCAGCAATGAGACAGCAACAGCGGAAACGGCAAGAACGCGAGCATGGCGCATGCGGAAGCTCCGTGTGGACCGGCCTGGCAGGTGCAGGCTGCACTTGCGGGGATCGCCCGATTATCCATGCGGTTTCGCGCCAAGGTCAACGCAGGGTGCAGCAAAACCGGCGCCGACAGCGCCAATCCGGCCCGGACATGCGATCCTATGGGCATGTCATTGCTCCTCGAACGTGCTCACTACCTGCTTTCGGCCCACAACACCCGGCAATTGCCGGAGGATGTCGGGGCCGAAGTCGCCTTTGCCGGTCGTTCCAACGCCGGCAAATCCAGCGCCCTCAACGCCCTGACCCGCCAGAACAGCCTGGCCCGGGTCTCCAAGACCCCCGGCCGCACCCAGCAGCTGGTGTTCTTCGAGGTCACCCCGGAGGCCAAGCTGGTCGATCTGCCTGGCTACGGCTATGCCAAGGTGCCGCTGGACCTGCAGGCGCACTGGCAGGCCTTCATCGACCAGTACTTCCGCACGCGCGAGGCGCTGCGCGGCCTGGTGGTGGTGATGGACATCCGTCACCCGCTCAAGGATTACGACCGCCAGATGCTGGCCTATGCGGTGCAGCGCGGCCTGCCCGCGCACGCGCTGCTGACCAAGGCCGACAAGCTCGGCCGCGGCCAGCAGGGTATCGCTTTGCAGAAGGTGCGCAAGGAACTGCAATCCTCCTTTGGCGACACGGTCAGCGTGCAGTCCTTCTCCGGCCCGGCCCGCCAGGGCGTGGACGAGGCCCGCGGCATCATCGGCGGCTGGCTCGGCCTGAACAAGCCGGCCCCGGAAGCGGCGTAACCGCCGCCCGAAGCATGCACCATCCGGGTAGTGCCGGCCGCTGGCCGGCTCCTAGTGAATCCGGACCCAGGTAGTGCCGGCCGCTGGCCGGCTCCCCGCACATCCAGACCCGGGTAGTGCCGGCCGCTGGCCGGCTCCCCGCACATCCAGACCCCGGTAGTGCCGGCCGCTGGCCGGCTCCCCGCACATCCAGACCCGGGTAGTGCCGGCCGCTGGCCGGCTCCCCGCACATCCAGACCCCGGTAGTGCCGGCCGCTGGCCGGCTCCCCGCACATCCAGACCCGGGTAGTGCCGGC
>NZ_JAVWXA010000010.1:0-60515 GCF_036662295.1 Stenotrophomonas sp. | reverse complement strand
CGGTGGCCGGCAACGTGCCATCGACCCGACAGCGGTGGCGACGGGGGTCGGCCCGGCGCGCATCGCGAAGGCATACCGACGCGAGGTCCCGGCTATCCATGAGTGACATCCAATCCCTGACCACCCAGGCACTGGCCGACGTGGCCGCCGCCAGCAGCCCCGATGCGCTGGAAGCCCTGCGTGTTGCGCTGCTCGGCAAGAACGGCAGCATCACCGCCCAGCTCAAGCAGCTCGGTGCGTTGCCGGCCGATGAGCGCAAGGCCGCCGGCGAAGCCATCAATCGTGCCCGCGATGCGCTGACCACCGCGCTGGGCGAGCGCAAGGCCGTGCTCGAGGACGCTGCGCTGGACGCGCGCCTGGCTGCCGAAGCGATCGACATCACCCTGCCGGGCCGCCGCGCCGATCGCGCCGGCCTGCACCCGGTCACCCGTACCCTGGAGCGCATCACCGAGATCTTCGGCCGGCTCGGTTACGAAGTGTCCGAAGGCCCGGAAATCGAAGATGACTGGCACAACTTCGAAGCGCTCAACTTCCCGCCGCACCACCCGGCGCGTGCGATGCACGACACCTTCTACTTTGGCGATGGCCGCCTGCTGCGCACGCATACCTCCGGGGTGCAGGTGCGCTACATGGGCGACCACGCGCCGCCGCTGCGCATGATCGCCGCCGGCAAGGTCTACCGCAGCGACAGCGACCAGACCCATTCGCCCATGTTCCATCAGGTCGAAGGCCTGCTCGTGGACGAGCATTCCACCTTCGCCGACCTCAAGGGCACGCTGTCCGAGTTCGTGCGCGCCTTCTTCGAACGCGACTTCGAGATGCGCTTCCGCCCCAGCTACTTCCCCTTCGTCGAACCCGGCGCGGAAGTGGACATCGCCTGGCAGCAGCCCGATGGCAGCACCCGCTGGCTGGAAGTGCTCGGCTGCGGCATGGTGCACCCCAACGTGCTGCGCAACGTGGGCATCGACCCGGAGCGCTACACCGGCTTCGCCTTCGGCCTGGGCGTGGAGCGCTTTGCGATGCTGCGCTACGGGGTCAACGACCTGCGCGCGTTCTTCGAGAACGACGTGCGGTTCCTCAAACAGTTCGCGTAAGCACATCCGCCTGCCGCCGGGCCTTGCCCGGCGGGATGGCCAGAACCACCGGTTCAACACAGAAAGCCCAGGCGCCTGCGCCGGGCCCACCAGGGTGACACCATGAAATTCTCTGAAAACTGGCTGCGCAGCCACGTTCCCGCCTCGGTCTCGCGCGATGAACTCAGCGCGGTGCTGACCGCCATCGGCCTGGAAGTGGAAGAGGTGACCGCGCTCGGCGCGGGCCTGGACCACGTGGTGGTGGCGCGCATCGTGTCCGCCGAGCGCCATCCCGAAGCCGACCGCCTGCAGATCTGCCAGGTCGATGCCGGGCAGGGCGAGCACCTGCAGATCGTGTGCGGCGCGCCGAACGCGCGCCCGGGCCTGCTGGCGCCGCTGGCGATGATCGGTGCGCAGATCGGCCAGCTTGCGATCAAGCCGGCCAAGCTGCGTGGCGTGGACTCCAACGGCATGCTGTGTTCGGCCAAGGAACTGGGCCTGGACAGCGATGCCGCCGGCCTGTTCGAGCTGCCGGCCGACGCGCCGGTCGGCCAGTCGCTGGTGGAGTACCTGGGCCTGCCCGACGCCAGCATCGAGATCAAGCTCACCCCCAACCGCGCCGACTGCTTCAGCATCCGCGGCATCGCCTTCGACGTGGCCGCCGCGTGCGCCAGTGAAGTGGTGCCCTTCGATGCCGCGCCGGTGGCCGCCGTGGGCACCCGCGAACTGGCCATCGCGCTGGGCGCCGGTGCCGAGGCGCCGCGCTACGTGGGCCGCATCATCGAGGGCATCGACGCGCGCGCGGCCACCCCGCTGTGGATGGCCGAGCGCCTGCGCCGCAGTGGCGTGCGCCCGGTGTCGCTGCTGGTGGACATCACCCAGTACGTGATGCTCGAGCTGGGCCAGCCGATGCATGCCTTTGACCTCGGCACCCTGCAGGGCAGCATCGGCGTGCGCCGTTCGCGCGCCGGCGAAGCGTTGAAGCTGCTGGACGGGCGCGACGCCGCGCTGGATGACAGCTTCCTGGTCATCACCGACGCCGATCGCCCGATCGCGCTGGCCGGCCTGATGGGCGGCTGGGATACCCGCGTCACCGACGACACCACCGCCGTGTTCCTGGAAGCGGCGCACTTCGCGCCCGCCGCGATCATGGGACGCGGCCGCAAGCTGGGCCTGCACACCGATGCCGGCCACCGCTTCGAGCGTGGCGTGGACCCGGCCTTGCCGCGCACCGCCATCGAGTACGCCACCCGGCTGGTGCTGGCGCTGGCCGGCGGCACGCCCGGCCCGGTGAGCGAAGCCGTACAGCCGGCCGACCTGCCCACGCCGGCGGTCATCGCCCTGCGTCGCGCGCGGATCGCCCGCGTGCTGGGCATCCAGATCGCAGATGCCGAGGTCGAGCGCATCCTGCGCGCGCTGGGCATGGACGTGGCCAGCGCCGCCGACGGCTGGCAGGTCACCGCGCCGAGCCGCCGCTTCGATATCGCCATCGAGGAGGACCTGATCGAGGAGCTGGCCCGCATCCATGGCTACGAGCAGATCCCGACCACGCTGCCGGGCGGCGCCTCGCGCATCGCCATGCCCAGCGAAACCCGCCTGGACGACCTCAGCGTGCGCCGCCAGCTGGTCGCCCGCGACCTGCAGGAAACCATCAACTACGCCTTCGTCGACGCCGGCCTGCTGGCGCACTGGCAGCTGCACCAGAACGTGGTGGCGCTGGCCAACCCGCTGTCGGCCGAACTGGCGGTGATGCGCCCGTCGCTGCTGCCGGGCCTGGTGGCCACGCTGGGCCGCAACGCCGCGCGCCAGGTCGGCCGCGTGCGCCTGTTCGAGCTGGGCCGCAGCTTCCACCCGGAAGCGGGCGAGGGCAGCCCGGCACCGCGCGAGACCACGCGCGTGGCCGCCGCCGTCTGTGGCGACGCCGACCCGCAGCAGTGGGGCCTGGCCACCCGCAAGGTCGATTTCCACGACCTCAAGGGCGATCTGGAATCGCTGGCCGCCGCCTCTGGCGCGGTGCTCACCTTCCAGCCCGGCACGCGCCCGTACGGCCATCCGGCCCGTTCGGCCGAGGTGCTGCGCGATGGCGTGAGCCTGGGCTGGATCGGCCAGGTCCACCCGCGCCTGGCCAAGGCCATGGACATCGACGTGGACGTGTTCGCCTTCGAACTGGACCTGGCCCTGCTGGCCGCGCGCGCGCTGCCGCGTGCCAGCGAGCTGTCGCGCTTCCCGTCGGTGCGCCGCGACCTGGCCTTCCTGGTGCCCGAAGCGGCGGCCTGGACCGACCTGGAAGCCACCCTGCGGCGTGCCGTCGGCCCGCTGCTGCGCCAGGTCACCCTGTTCGACCGTTACGTCGGCCAAGGGGTCGAGCCGGGTTTCAAGAGTCTCGCTATGGGCTTGATTTTGCAGGACAAGTCGCGCACTCTGACGGACCGCGACGTGGAGTTGGTAGTGGCCGAGGCGGTCTCTGCCATGGAGCGTGAACACCACGCCCGGATCCGCGGTTGAGCGGGCAGCATGGGGGGTAGCAGGCAATGGCATTGACCAAGGCTGAGATGGCCGAAAAGCTGTTCGACGAAGTGGGTCTGAACAAGCGCGAGGCCAAGGAATTTGTCGACGCGTTCTTCGATGTATTGCGTGAGGCACTGGAACAGGGACGCCAGGTGAAGCTGTCCGGTTTCGGCAATTTCGACCTGCGGCGCAAGAACCAGCGCCCGGGCCGCAACCCGAAGACCGGTGAGGAAATTCCGATTTCTGCCCGCACGGTGGTCACCTTCCGTCCGGGCCAGAAGCTCAAGGAAAGGGTAGAGGCATATGCTGGATCCGGGCAGTAACCGCGAACTTCCGCCGATACCGGCCAAGCGCTACTTCACCATTGGTGAAGTCAGCGAGCTGTGCGACGTCAAGCCGCACGTGCTGCGCTACTGGGAGACCGAGTTCCCCAGCCTGGAGCCGGCCAAGCGCCGTGGCAACCGCCGCTACTACCAGCGCCATGACGTGCTGATGGTGCGGCAGATCCGCGGCCTGCTCTATGAGCAGGGCTACACCATCGGCGGCGCGCGCCTGCGCCTGGAAGGGGCTGGTGCCCGCGAGGAATCGGCGCTGAGCAACCAGATCATCAAGCAGACGCGCATGGAACTGGAAGAAGTGCTGCAATTGCTCCGTCGCTGAACCATTTTTCGTTCAAACCCGTTATACTTGTCGGCCTGCTGCAAAGCAGGGACATTGCCAGCAACATCGGGGCGTAGCGCAGCCTGGTAGCGCATCTGCCTGGGGGGCAGAGGGTCGTCGGTTCAAATCCGGCCGTCCCGACCATTGTTGGTAACAAGATCGAGGGCTTGCACTTTTCAGTGCGAGCCCTTTTTCTTTTTCCATCCTGTATTCACGCCATCGCTGCGTTGTCCCGATGCAGTGCGTTGTACGCACCGCGACCGGAAGGTTCCGGCGCGCGGCGCGCCACCCATTACGCGACCTTGTCGTATGCGTGCAGGTGCCGCCCGCTCTCCTGGGCTTCCCAGCCCAGCATCGCCAGCCCGACGGTCCTCGGAATGGGTCGCTCGCCGCTGCGGTAGTACGCCAGCATGCGGCGGCTGATCCCAAGCGCTTCGGCGGCGGTGTCCAGCGACAGAGCGTGGTGGTGCATCCATGCAACCACCTGCTGATGCGAGTATTCGCCGGTCTGCTCGATTGCCATGGCCCGCAGGTTGTCACTGGCCAACGTCAGATCGTCGTCACCGGCGAACATCACGCCCCGGTTCCATTCGTCTGGCGTCACCTGTTCGAACACGGCCGGGTCGTTGAGCCTGGCCAGGGTCGGGTGTTTGGCCATCACTTCATGCAGGTTGACCACAGCATCGAAGCCGTCGCCGAACATGATGCGAAGCACACCGTGGCCAGCTGCCAAGACGCGCTGAATCACAAATTGCGGCTGGTTCATGGGTTCAACTCCTGCCATTTGGCAATGAGGATTGGAACGTTCGCGCCGGCCTATGCGAGGGCTTCAGCCAGCTCGCGGGGCTTGATCGAACCGGACAGCACTGCAAGCGTGTCGATGACGATCAGGGCTTCACGACCGTCGCGCATCCTTACGTGGAAGTGCGGCGGCTGATGGTCAGCGGCGTACATCGTGATGGTGCAGTTCTGGAGACGGCTGATTGTCGGCATGAGCGCAGCATAGTGCAACCATTGCATCGGTGCAACCATTGCACTTGGAGGCGATGAGCGCCCTGCTGGCGGACCCCCGCGGCGCCAGCCTGAGGGCCAACGGGCCGGCTCAGCCGTGCGCGGCCTCTCCGGCCGGCGCGTCATGGGTGAAGCCCAGCACGCACGCCAGCAACCCATCCAGGCCGCGCGTGTCGTACGCGCCGAAGCCACCGCCCAGCATCTGGAACCAGTAGCCGTCGGCGGCCAGCCGTGCGACCCGCAGGCGGGGATCGGTGCCCTCGGCCGGCGCCGCGTCCAGGCGGGCGCCCAGCCACTGGCGCCATTGTTCGGCGAAGGCCGGTTCCACTGCGGCGGTGAGTGAGAACCTGGCCCAGCTGCGGTCTTCCACCTGCATTGCCGCGAAGGTGGCGCGCACATAGGCGCGGGTGAAGCGGCCGGCGGGCACCGGGTCATCGGCCATCAACGCGTCGATGTCCGCGCCGAACTGCGCCAGGCCTTCGGCATGCGCCGCTTCCAGCAGGGCCTGGCGGTTGGGGAAATGGTGGAACAACGCGCCCTTGCTGACCCCGGCGCGTTCGGCCACGCCCTGCACCGTGACACTGCCCAGCCCGGCACGCACGGCCTCCTGCACGACGGCGTCGAGCAGGGCGGCGCGCACGTGGTCCGGTTGCCTGCGTCGCTTGACGGTATCCATCAGTGTGCCGCCGCCTTGGAGAACGCATTGATCATGACCACGCCCGCCACGATCAGGGCCACGCCGGTGATGGCCTGCCAGTCCAGCGACTGCTTGAACACGGTCACGCCGATGACCAGGGTGAGCACGATGCCCACGCCACCCCAGATCGCATAGGCGATGCCCAGCGGCAGCGTCTTCAGCGCATGGCTGAGCAGGTAGAACGAGACCAGGTAACACAGCGCCATGCCGGCGGTGGGGCCAAGCCGGGTGAATTGCCGGGTGGTCTGCAGCAGCATCGTGCCGCTGACTTCGGCGACGATCGCGCCGGAGAGGAAGAGATAAGCGGAAACCAGGGGAGACATGGAGCACCGAGAACTAAATACCGATCGGTCGGTATGTTACTTGCTCGCGCGGTGAATCCAGGATGACTTCACTTGCGTCAGCGACCGTGTTGCGTCGCGGAAAAAGGCCGGCGCAAGGCCAGCCGGCACGGCCCGTTGCAGACGGCCGCGCGCGACGTCAACGCCCATGGAAAGGCGGTGGATTCCCCGGGCCGGAATACGCGTTCCAGTGCCGTCCGGCCGGGCAGGGGTGCCGTGCGTCGGGTGGCCGTCCTAGCCGATGGCGCGCAGCACTTCTTCGATCAGGATCACGTAGCAGGCCACGAAGTAGAACTTCAGCAGGGCCGGGTGTTGCTTGGTGATAAGCGCGCGCATGGGCGTGTGCAAGTGGAGTGGACGCCTCGATTGTGACGGAGGTGTGAATTTGAGGCAATGGTCACAAAGTAAATGTACTTAGCGAAGTGATGGACGCTGATGTGGAGCCATCAAACCGTCAGTAAGTTGTTGATTTAACTGAAAAGGATGGATTGATGAATGCTCGATAAAGCCCCTTCCGAGGTGCTCCAAGGTGCTCGCATGACCGCTCCGATGCTTCCGACGCCCTCACCCCAGCCCACTCAGGCGCCGCAACAGGTCCCGCACCGGCACCGCCACCGCCGTGAGCGGCACGATGATCGGCCATTGCAGCAGGAACAGGCCCACGGTGATTTCGCCCTGGGTCCAGGTGGTCCCGAATACCTGCGCATCCGGCGGTCCGAGCCGGATCACCACCAGGGTGGCCAGCGCGAAGCACGCGGCCTGCAGGCGCGGCGACGCTTGCACGCGTGCGAGTCGTCCCATCAGCAGCAGGGCGGGCATGACCACCACGCTGGCCAACACGGCGTGCACCACCACATCAACGCGCGTGTAGTCGTAAGCAATCAACGGCCACATCCAGCCCAGGCGTTCGGCACTGAGCAGGGAAGTCAGCACACCTGCAAATGCGAATGAGGTGGCGCACAGCACGAGAAGATCAAGGCCGATGCAGCAGGCGCCACGCGCGGCGCGCACGGCACGGGAGGCAGGCGGAACAGCAGGAAGGGACATGGCGGGCAGTCTGATGCGGCCGGCCATCTCAGCAGATTCGGCCGGGCCTGTCGCCTGCGTCCGCGATCATCGCGTGGGCATCGTTTAGAGTGTTCTGTTAGGCGAGCGATCCACACAAGGAGAACCGGATGATCAGGACACTGCGCGACACCGACCTGGAGCAGGCCAGCGCGGTCTGCATGCGCGCGTTCCTGCAGGCGGTGGCACCGTCGCTGTCCACGCGTGGCGTGGAAACCTTCAGCGCGATCGCCGCGCCCGCCGCCTTTGCAGCGCGCGGCCAACAGGACAACCTGCAGCAGGTGTTCGACGTGGGCGGGGTGATCAAGGGCGTGGCCGAACTGAAGCAACGTCGCCACGTGGCGATGCTGTTCGTGGACCCGGACGGCCAGCGCGAAGGGATCGGCGAGGCCTTGCTGGCCGCACTGGTGCAACAGGCGCGCACCGAGGTGCTCACCGTGAGTGCGTCGTTGTCGTCGGTCGCGTTCTATGCGCGCCATGGCTTCCGCACCGACGGCGCGGTGGCCGAGTCGGCGGGGCTGGTTTACCAGCCGATGACACGCGCGTTGATCGCCAACGCAGGCTGATCTACTCCGTCAACGTTCACGTGCTTCACGCGCGCCGTTCACGAGCGCGGGACGGCGGCGCGACTATGTTCAATGCCTGTCAGTCATCCCGGTTGCGGGTAAGGATCAACATGATCAAGTGGGCCATCATCTTCGCCGTCATCGGCCTCATCGCCGGTGCGCTGGGCTTCGGCGGTATCGGCGGCGCCGCCATCGGCGTGGCCAAGTTCCTGTTCTGGGCGGGCATCATCATTGCGGTGGTGCTGTTCCTGCTTGGCATGACCATCGCCAAGAAAGTGACCTGACGCTCACAACCAACGACGGTTACTGACGAAGGCCTGCGCCGTGATGCGCAGGCCTTTGTCGTTACTGGAACAGGAACGACACGCCCAACCCGGCCTGCAGGTCGGGGCTGTCGTGGTCCAGGCCGAGGTCGAAGGATGCATCCAGCTGCAAAGCGCGCGACACGCGCCAGGTGAGGCCGGCACCGGCCAGGGCAGTGCCTGGCTCGCCGCGGGTGTGGGTGAAACCGGCTTCGAGGTAGCCGCTGACCCGCTCGGTCATGGCCAGGCTCAGGCTGGGCGACCAGGTGACGCTGTCCGGGCCGGCGCCGCGCGTGGCATTGGCGTACAAGGCGCCGCTCCAGCGATCGTCGAAGGCGTATTCGTAGCTGGCGCCGAGCGCGTACTGCGTGCCGCCTTCGCTGAAATCGCGTGACCCGGTGGCGAACGTGCTGCTGGCCAGCAGTGCGAGCGCGTGCCTGTCCGAGGCGGTGGGCAGCGCGATCTTTACTGCCAGTCCGCTGTCGCCGGCACCCTGCGTGCGTTGCGAGGGCGCGCCACGCGGGCGCACCCGCAGCTGGTTCCAGGGCGTGCTGAAGGCCTGCAGTTCGACCTGCTCGGCCAGGCCGATGCGCAGGGTGAGGTCGCTGCTGTACTGCTCGGTGCGGCTGCCTGCATCATCGCGGTCGCGCTCCAGGCTGGGCAGGCCCCATTCCAGCGCCACGCTGCCGCGCGGCAACGTGGTGGGCGCAAACCCGAGGCCGGGGCGGTCGAATGCGGGCGGTTCCCCGCCCTCGTCCTGGGCCAGGGCGGGCGCGGCAATCAACAGCAGGGCAAGCGTGGCAGGCAAACGCATCGTGCAATCTCCGGTCAGCGGCGCAGCTTGGGAGAGCGCGTGCCAAGGGATCGTGAGGGTGCGTGCGCGCCGGGCTCAGGGCTGCGGGTGGGTCAGGGCCAGCAGGCCATCCAGCAGGCGGTTGGCGCGGGGCCGGCCATCGGCATCGACCGGGTCGGCCAGTGACTGCAGCCAGAAGCCGTGCGCGGCGCGGCGTGCAGCGGTGAGGCGGGGGTCGCTGCCTTCGCCGGGATACTGCAGCAGCTGGCCCTGGATCCACTGCTTGAGCGCCTGGGCGATCTGCGGGTCCGGCCGGCCGCGCGGTGCGCCGGGGCCGGGGGCGGCCGGGGCGAGGCAGGCGCGGAAGATCGCGGTGACATAGGCGCGCGAGAAGCGCCCATGCACGCGCGGATCGGCGGCGATCAGGCCCTGCACCGCGCGGTCGAAATCCACCAGCGCCTCGGCCAGCAGGGGATCGTGCGGGCTGTCCTCGGTGCTCATCATCGGGAAGGGGCGGCTCATGCGGGCTCCGTGGGGCGGGCGAAAAGATCGCGCGGCGTGGCTCAGGCCATCGCCGCGACCGGGGGCTGCGGCAGCCGCGGCGCGCTGTTGCCGGGCTGCAGCAACAGGTCGTTCAACAAGGCGATGACCCGCTCGCCTTCGCCGTTGCAGGCCAGTTCGAAGGTGGTCTGCATGCCCAGCGACGGCAGCGGGGTGTGCAGGATCCAGGCCAGCACCGCGGCGCGGTCCGGCTCGATGCGCAGGGCCATCTCGGCAACACGGCGGACGATTCCCTGGCGCATGTCAGAACCCGTAGCTGAGCGAGAGCGCGGCCGAATCCATGTGGTCGCCGCGGGTCATCGGGCTGTCCTTGATCGCATCGGACAGGCGTGCGCGGCGCAGCGACGCCGTGGCGGTCCAGTGCGGACCCAGCGGCAGCACCGCCGTCGCCTCCAGGTAGGGCGACACGCCGCCGCCCGCGCGATAGCGGGCCAGGCCGCTGCGCTGGGCCTCGGCGCTGCGCACCCCGAAGTAGTAATCGTTGAGCGCGCGCCCGGCGTAGTTGGCGCCCACGGCGGGCACCAGCGTGACCTTGCCCACCGGCAACGGATAGGCGTATTTGGCATCGGCCGCCAGGCCACCGCCGTGGCCGCTGACCTCGGCCTGCACGTTGGCCTGCACCAGGCCCCAGCTGGCGCTGTGGCGGACCGCCACGCCGGCCATCGCCGAAAACCCCCGGTTGGACAGCTGCCGCATCTGCAGGTCGTCGCTGTCCTTGCGCTTGAAACGCATCATGTACGGCGAGGCCAGCAGCGAGACTTCGGTGGTGGGATTGTCGAGCAGCTTGAAGCCGAGGCTGCCGCCGCGCAGGTGGAACCGCTGCCCTTCGTAACTGATGATCGGCGCGCCGAGGGTATCGGTCTTGTAGCCGGCATACGGCGACTTCAGCGCCACCGCCGCCATGCCCAAGCTGCTGCGCGGCTTGGCGCCGGGCGCCTGGGCCATCGCGCTGCCGGCGGCCAGCCAGGCCACGGTGACCAGGGCCAGGGCCAGCAGATAGCGGCCGCTGGTGAAGGGGGCGCCGTCGATGGCGTCGGAACGGCAGCAGCCTGCCTGGGGGAAATCTTCCTTGGAACGCACGCGCATGTACCTGCCACACTGGGAATGCCAAGCAGGCATGGTGCCGTGGCTACATTGTCGGAACGTTGCGCCGGGCCGCGCGGTACCATCGGCAGCCGTTACCCCGCCTGCCACGCCCATGCGCATCCTGCTGCTCGAAGACGATCCGGAACTGGCCAACGCCATCCAGGCCAGCCTGGGCCGGCACGGCATGGTGGTGGACGTGGTGGGCAGCATGGCCCAGGCCGCGCAGGCGCTGAAGGCCGAGGTGCACCAGATCCTGCTGCTGGACCGGCAATTGCCCGACGGCGATGGCGCCAACTTCGTGCGCACCGCGCGCAGCCTGGTGCCCAACCTGCCGGTGATCATGCTGACCGCGCGCGATTCGGTGGCCGACCGCGTGGTCGGCCTGGACGTGGGCGCCGATGACTACCTGACCAAACCGTTCGCGGTGGAAGAGCTGCTGGCGCGGATCCGCGCGATCTCCCGGCGGCCGTCGCAGATTGCCTTGCCGGTGCTGCAGCTGGGGCGGCTGCAGTTCGATTTCGTGGCGCGCGAGGCCAGCGTGGAGGGCGTGCTGCTGGCGTTGCCGCGCCGCCAGTTGCTGGTGCTCGAAGCGCTGGCCGTGCGCCAGGGGCGTACCGTGGCGCGCGCGGCGCTGCTGGAGGCGGTGTACGGGTTCGACGATGCGATCCAGTCCAATGCGCTGGATGCGCACGTGTCCAAGCTGCGCAAGGCGCTGGCCGAGGCCGACGCGCGGGTGGAGATCCACGTCATGCGTGGCATCGGCTATCTGTTGAAGGAGGTGGCATGAAGTTCCTCAAGCCCGGGTCGCTGTCGTTCAGCCTGGCCTGGAAGATCATCCTCATCCAGGTGACCATGGTGGCGATGGGCCTGGTCGGCATGGTGCTGGTATATGGCGACAGCGGTGCGGGCTACATCGACTGGCAGATGAGCGAGTCGATCGCAAAGTCGATCCGTGTCGAGGGCGATACGCTGCAGGTGGACTGGGCCGCGCTGGACCAGGCCGCGCAGGATCGCCCGGCCACGTTCTGGTTTGCCGCCAGCGACGAGGACGGCCGCCAGGTGAGCCATGGCGCGGTGCCTGCGGTGTATCGCCCGCTGGTGGACCAGCTGCGGTACCTGGAGCCGACCGACATGCGCACGCGTTCGCGCGCGGCCGAGCTGGCGATGCGCATCTGGGTCAACGAGGTGGCCGAAGGCCGCGTGCACGTGATGATCGGCGGCATGCCGCACCGCGGCTTGTGGCGGCAGATGCTGGTCATCATCGGCTACCTCGGCGGCTGGATCACCGTGCCGCTGATCGTGATCACGCTGGTGGTGGCGCCGTGGGCGATCCATCGCTCGCTGCGCGGGGTGAACCGGGTGGCGGCGCAGGCGGCGGCGATCCAGATCAACGAGCGTGGTGGTGGCCTGGACACGCACGCGGTGCCGGCCGAAATCTTCCCGCTGGTGGATGCGTTCAACGCGGCGGTGCGCCGCATCGGCGAAAGCTACGATGCCCAGGACCGCTTCCTGGTCGGGGCCGCGCACGAGCTGCGCATGCCGATCGCGATCCTGGCCACGCGCATCGACGACCTGCCGCCGGGTCCGTCACGTTCGCGCCTGCAGCGCGACCTGAGCCGGCTCAGCAACATCGCCGAGCAGCTGCTGGACCTGCAGCGGCTGGACCACCATCGCAGCCAGAGCCAGCGCGTGGACCTGGCCGCCTTGACCCGCGAGGTGGCCGCCGACGTGGCGCCGCTGGTGCTCGATGCCGGCTACACCTTCTCGGTGGATGCACCGGACGCGCCGATCTGGGTGCGCGGCGATCCGCATGCGCTGCATCGGGTGGTGGCCAGCCTGCTGCAGAACGCCATCGCCCATGGCGGCGAGCGCGGCATGATCGCCGTGGCCTTGCAGCCCGACGGCGTGCTGGCGGTGACCGACGAAGGCTCCGGCGTGCCCGAGCAGGAACGGCAGGCGATCTTCGAGCCCTTCCATCGCCTGCGCCCCAGCGGCAGTGGCAGTGGCCTGGGCCTGTACCTGGCCCGCGAGATCATGCTGCGCCACGCCGGCAGCATCGCCGCCGAGAGTGCGCCCGGCGGCGGCGCGCGCTTCGTGGTGGCCTTGCCGGTGGACCGCGACGGCACGCCGGCCGGCTGAGCGGCGGCGTTCCCTGGCGCAGGGGTGCGCGTAAGGGGTGGTGCTGCGTGCTTGCAGCGCCGCGCTATCTGCCGGCAGGCGCTGCCGCGCAGTAGGCGTCGAAGGCGGCGGCGGTGTTCTCGAACTGCTGGGCCTTGGCCAGCTCCCAGGGGCGCTCGCACTGCTGCACACGCGCGCACCAGCGATACCCGGCCGAGCCGATGCAGCCGTGCGCATCGCGGTCGGCGCCCGGCAGGCTGGCGGGGGCTGGCACCGGGGCTGGAGCGGGAGCGGGGCTGCTGCACGCAGTCAGCAGGCCGATCAACATCACGGTGGGGATCGTTCGCCGCATTGCCGGATTCTCCTGTGCAGGAGCGGGCAGGGTAGCGCGAGGCCGTGGCAAGGGTGGGTGAGCGCAGCGCGGTCGCACTGCGGGATGCCCCGCAGCAGCAGGGGAGGCGGGCCGGGGCGGCCCGGCGGTTGGGCGAGGACGCCATCGGCAAACGCCGCCATTGGCGGTCGGCCAACCCCAGTTTCAGACGAATCCGATATCCCCCATCTGGCCGCGTCCGTATCGTGCAGGTCGAGCGCTGGCGCGCTTGCACGTTACTTTTTCCCACGCGGGAGGGTCGTTAGCCGTCTCCTCGCCGCCCCGTCCGCAGGCACGGCCTGCAGGAGCGATCCGCATGATGATCACCGTGAAATGCGAAGACCGCCGCTGGCGCGTCATCCATCCCACCCACCCCGAACCGATCGGCTTTGCCAACGGTGCGGTGGCCTTCGACTTCGCCGATGCCCTGGCCCGCGAGCACCATGCCGAGACCGGCCTGGCCAGCGCCGTGCGGGTGGAGGCACTGGATGCGTTCGTGGATGCGGTGCGTTACGACTGAGCGGGCTGCCCACCGGTGATGGCCGGTGGGCAGTGCCGTGCCGTTGATTACCGGCAGGGCTTGGGCAGCAGGTTATCGACGTCGTCATTGCCCAATGTGGCGCTGCATTCCCACAACAGGGAAGACGACAGCCGCGATACCACCAGCTCGCCACCGCCGTAGACAGAATCCTCGTTCAGGCTGCAGGTAATGCTGGCAGAACCGTCGCCGACATCCGTCTCCACCTCGATGGTGTTGCAGCGCTCGGTCCCCTGGGCCAGGCCGATGTCGATGGGATTGTCCACATCCACGCCTTCTGCGATGGCCGCTTCGACGCCGATCTTGCCCGCCGAAATTTCGGCGAACGCAGCAGACAGTTTCGATTTGGCGATGAACTTCTGGTACTGCGGAAACGAGACGGCCGCAAGGATGGAGACGATGGCGATCACGATCATCAGCTCGATCAGGGTGAAGCCACGCTGCGAGCGCCGTGTGCCGGCGTTGGTGGCGTGTCCGTGATGGGTAGTTTCCATGGGTAGGTGTCCTGCTTTTCATGAGTGGGTCGATGCATTGCGTCATCCCGCCGTGGTGTGTCGGGACTGCGTCCATGGAAACACCACGGCCACCGATGGGATATGCAAGGACTGGGAAAGTGCGGCCGCTTACATCGACAGCGACCCTTCCACTTCCAGCACCATGCGCCGTGCCAAGGCCAGATTGGCCTTCTGCCGGTCCAACACCACGTAGAAGAACAGACCTTTCTTGGCCGCCACCGGGCGCAGCACGTGGTACGCACGGCCGAGGGTGATCAGCACGTCTTCGATGACATCGTTGAGGTTGAGAGCTTCGGCGGTTTTCATCTTCGCCCGCAGCACTTCGGTGTTGCCGGCCGCGGCCAGTTCCATGTCAACGCCGGCCCCGGCCTGGCCCAGCAGCATGCCGCTTTCATAGTCGACCAGGGCAACGGCCTGGGCGCCGTTGATCTGCATCAGGGAGTCCAGGCAGCGGGTGATTGAGTTGTTCATGGCAGTCTCTCGAGGGGGAATGGGGCGGTTGAAGAATCGGCGCAGCAGGGCTGCTGCGTTCATTGCGGTGGTGCGTCGGCGATGGCGCGCACGCATTGTTTGGCGTGCCACAACACCGTGCCGATGACGCCGCGGGTATCGCAGGCCACCATCAGCAGGCGCACCGGGTCACCGGGGATGGCCAGCATCAGCACCTTGCCGTGCTCGGCATCGAGGATGAGGGTGTCCAGTTCGCCAAAGCGCAGCTCGCGGCCAAGGGCGCCGGCGAGGGCGAGCATCGAGCTGGTCATCGCGGCCAGGCGGTCCACCGTGTCGGCCTGGCGGCCGAGTTGGGCCAATGCAAAGCCGTCGGTGCTGGCCACCACCGCGCCCTGCAGGCCGGTGACCTCCTTTGCCAAGGCGGCCAGGGCGCGTGCCAGGTGCGGCGCTTCGGCCTGCGGTTGTGGGGCACTACTCATCGGCATGCACCAGCGCCTGGCATTCGATCTGGCTCATCAGCACATCCATGAGGGTGATTACCTGGCGCGGGCTGCGCGGATCGAGCGGGATCGCCGGCAGTGTCGGGGCATGGCGTTGCAGCCAGGCATCGCAGGTGTCGCGCATGAAGGCGCTGGTTGCATCGCAGCGGGTGATGCCGATGACCAGCGGCAGGGTGGGATTGCAGCGGTGGATCGCCTGCAGGTGGTGCAGGGCATCGTCGTGCGCGTCGCCGGCGCTGGCATCCACCAGCACGATGGCGCCGCGCGCGCCCTTGAGCAAAATCGGCCACAGGAAGGCGAACCGCGCCTGGCCGGGCGTGCCATACAGGCGCAGGCGGTCGCCGCCGGGCAGCCGGATGTCGGCGTAGTCCATGGCCACGGTGGTGAACTCCTTGGCGGCGGCCGGATCGGTGTTGCGCGCTTCGGTCACGATCGCCGTGCCTTGCGCCAGGGTCTGCACGAGCGTGGATTTGCCGGCGCCCATCGGGCCCAGTACCACCACTTTGTGTTCCTGCATGGTCAGTGACTCCAGTGCACGCGGATCTGCCGCCACAGGCCGGCCAGCCGACTCTGCGCGCCGGTGCGCACGGCGCGCGCGGTGTCGCGGGCAGGGAAGGCATAGCCGCTGAGATAGGCCGCGTTGAAGAACGCCTGCACGTGCTGCTGCGACAGACCAAGCACCGATCCGCAGGTCGCCACGTCCAGCCCGTGCTTGATCAGCAGCGCGCAGAGGCGGAAGTCGTCGTGGCGATTGCCCAGGATGCGGAAGTCCGGCCAACGGCTCAATTTCAGGCGCGTTTCCAGCGCCAGCGGCGGCAGCGGACTGCCCTCGACGCTGGCCTCCAGGCCCAGCGTCCACAGCGTCGGGCCAATGGACAGGGCACGGCCGGCCGCTACCTTCTGTTCGAAATCTTCGCGCGACAACGGGTGCAGCGAGACCGGTGCGTGGGTGTCCTGCAGCAACCTCCGCAGGCAGGCGACACTGCGACTGGCCGGTTCGGCATAGAGCATGCGGTTGCGGCTGGCGTCGAGCCAGCACAGCGCGTCCTGGCCCAGCAGCACGGCGATGCAGTATGGCCGGCCGCCCTGCTGCGTCTCCGCGCCGAGGTACAGGCGAAGTTGCTGCACGAAGGGGATGCGCCCGGGAATCGCCGCGTGCAGTTCGGCAACCGAGGCGACGGGGAACGGGGTAAATCGACCAGGCCGGTTCATGGATCGCACCTTGCAGTGAGGAGAGCGCCGGCGGCGTCCGTTGCGTGCACGCACGGCTGAACGATCGGGCGAGCGGATCGGAAGGGAGGAGGTGTCCATCGGGAATCGGGGGAGGGTTCGCGCCAGGCGTAGTGGCTACATAGAAGACCAGCGCGGTGCGCAGGCGTCCATGCAAGAACTGGAAAATGCCGCGTGTTTGCATCACTGCGTTTGCTGCGATTTCAACGCGGGAAACTGCGATCGCCTGCGAGGAACGCCGCAACTTCAAGCGCCTACGATGCCTGCATGCGATGCGCTGGCATCGCCCGTGCGACGTGGGCACGCATCCCATGAAGAAGGACTCCCGCAGGGAGTCCAACGCAAGGACGTTCAATGGAAATTCGAGTCGTGGTCGCCGACGATCACCCCGTGGTGCTGCAGGGCGTGCGCGCCATCCTGCACGCGGACAACCGCTATCGGGTGGTGGGCGAAGCCACCAGCCCCGGCGAACTGGCCGCGGTGCTGGAGCAGACCCCGGCCGACGTGCTGCTGACGGACTTCTCCATGCCCGGTGGCCCGCTGCCGGACGGACAGGCCATGCTCGCGGCGGTGCGCCGCCGCCACCCGGAGCTGCCGATCCTGGTCATGACCATGTTCAACAGCCTGCCATCGCTGCGCGCGGCGCTGCGCCTGGGCGTGCGCGGCATCCTGGACAAGTCCGCTGCGTTCGACCGGATCGCCCATGCGATTTCGCGGGTGAGTGCCGGCGGCACGCACATCGACGAGGGCCTGCGCCTCCAGCTGGAGGAGGTCGACGCGGCCCCGCATGCACTGCATGCCCTCACCCCGTGCGAGTTCGAGGTGCTGCGCCTGTACGTCTCGGGCCCGTCGCTGACCGAGATCGCGACCCGCTTCAACCGCACCATCAGCACGGTCAGCCGGCAGCGCGCCTCGGCCATGAAGAAGCTGGGCATCCGCACCGATGCGGAATTGTTCGTCTATTCCATCGCGCACGGCATCTGCCAGGTGCCCGGTGTGCCCCCTCCGTCCGACACGGGCTGATGTGACCGGCGGCGGGGCGGGTCAGTCAGCCGCGCGTCGGGAAGCTAAATAGGGGATGAAATCAGCGACTTTCGGCCTATGTCACCGGCGCCCGCTTTGCCACATCCTTGCCGCACCACCAACACAGGGTCGAGGCAGGCATGAGGAGCAAGGGAATGAAGCAGGGAACGCGGGCATGGGCGTGGGCGTTGTTGCCGTCGATGCTGGTGCTGGCGGCCTCGGTGCAGGCGCAGCATTACGATCGCGGTTATGACGACGGCTACAACAGTGGGCCGGTGCGCTGCGAGTCGAACAAGAATCGCACCCAGCAGTGCCCGCTGCAGGGCCGTGCGCGGCTGGTGCGGCAGCTCTCGGGCTCGCCGTGCGTGGAAGGCCAGACCTGGGGCCAGGCCCGTGACGGGGTGTGGGTGACCCAGGGCTGCCGCGCCGAATTCATTGCCGAAGGCGGTCGTCGCGGCGGCGGCCATGGCGGAAACGGGGGCGGCTGGGGTGGCGGACGGGGGCAGGTGATCACCTGCGACTCCAACGACCGTCGCCTGCGCCGCTGCAACGTGAGCATCCGGCGCGATGCGCGCCTGATCCGGCAGACCTCGCGCACCGCGTGCGTGGAAGGCAGCAGCTGGGGCTGGGACCGTGACGGCGTGTGGGTGAACGGCGGCTGCCGCGGCGAGTTCCAGGTCAACTGACCCGGTTCATCGGCGCGGCACGAGGCTCAGAAAAATCTGATACAGGTCACAGTTTGAATCGGGTACTGTCCGGGGCGGGAAGCCCCGGCTTTACCCGCCGGCCCGGCGTGACGGGCCTTCGCTGATCGACCGCCTCAAGGAGAGAGCGCCGCATGTTGATTCGCCTGCAACTGGAACACCGCCTGTGGCGGGTGCTGCACCCGGACAAGCTGGAATCCTTCCGCTTCCACGACAGCGCCAAGGCGTTCGATTTCGCCAACGCCCTGGCGCGCCTGCACCATACCGAAACCGGCCACCGCAGCTCGGTGCGGGTGGAGGCCAGCGGGGCCTATGTGGAAGCGGTGCGTTACGGCTAGCGCATGGCGGGCGCCGACCGTGGGTCGGCGCTCCGGATGCATCAGCCCGCGGCGCTCAGCGGGTGGTCGTTGCCGGCCAGCGCCGGCCAACGCTTCAACACGGCCGCGCGGATGCCGGCCGCATCGATGCCGGCCTCGGCCAGCAGGTCTTCGCGGCTGGCGTGGTGCTGGAAGCTGTCGGGCAGGCCCAGGTGCAGGATCGACTTGAGCACGTCTTCGGCATTGAACAGTTCGGCCACGCCCGAGCCGGCGCCGCCGGCCACCACGTTGTCCTCGATGGTGACAAACCCGTCGTGGGTGCGCGCCAGTTCCAGCAGCAGGGCACGATCCAGCGGCTTGATGAAACGCATGTTGACCACGCTCAGGCCCAGCTCGCGGCCCACCGCCTCGGCGGCCGGCACGGTGCTGCCAAAGGCCAGCAGGGCCACGCGGCTGCCCGGCACGCGCAGCTCGGCCTTGCCGATCTCCAGCGTGGCCAGATCGGTGCCGGCGGCCACGCCGGTGCCGCTGCCGCGCGGGTAGCGCACGGCGGCCGGGCCGGCATGGCGCAGGCCGGTGGTCAACATCTGGCGGCACTCGGCCTCGTCGGCCGGCGCCATCACCACCATGTGCGGCACGCAGCGCAGGAAGCTCAGGTCCAGGTTGCCGGCATGGGTGGCGCCGTCCGGGCCGACCACGCCGGCGCGGTCGATCGCAAACAGCACGTCCAGCTCCTGCACGGCCACGTCATGCACCAGCTGGTCGTAGGCGCGCTGCAGGAAGGTGGAGTAGATCGCCACCACCGGCTTGGCGCCCTGGGTGGCCATGCCGGCGGCCAGGGTCACCGCGTGCTGCTCGGCGATGGCCACGTCGAAGTAACGTTCCGGGTATTCCTTGCTGAAACGCACCAGCCCGGAGCCTTCGCGCATGGCCGGGGTAATGCCCAGCAGGCGCGGCTCGGCGGCGGCGGCATCGCACAGCCAGTCGCTGAACACGTCGGTGTAGGTGGGCTTCTTGGCGCCGCCCTTGGAGACCAGGCCCTTGTCCGGGTCGAAGGGGGCCACGGCGTGGTAGCCGATCTGGTCGCCCTCGGCGCGCTCGTAGCCCTTGCCCTTGGTGGTCATCACGTGCAGCAGCTTCAGGCCCTTGAGGCCCTTGAGCGTCTTCAGCGTGGCCACCAGCGCGGGGATGTCGTGCCCGTCGATCGGACCGGTGTAGTGGAAACCCATTTCCTCGAAGAACGTGGACGGCACGAACATGCCCTTCCAGTGTTCTTCCCAGCGCTTGACGAAGCGCGCCGACGGCGACTTCTTCTTGTCGCCCAGGATCTTCTTGCCCCCTTCGCGCAGCGCGTTGAGCGTGCGGCTGCCGGTGGCGCGGCCCAGCATCTTGGTCAGCCCGCCGACGGCCTCGGAGATGGACATGTTGTTGTCGTTGAGGATCACCAGCAGGTTCGGTTCGCTGTCCATGCCACCGGCATGGTTGAGCGCCTCGTAGGCCATGCCGGCGGTCATCGCGCCATCGCCGATGACGGCCACCACCTTGCGCTCATCGCCCTGCTGCTGGCGGGCGATGGCCATGCCGAGCGCGGCCGAGATCGAGGTGGAGGAATGGCCGACGCCGAAGGTGTCGAACTCGCTTTCCTCGCGCTTGGGGAACGGCGCCACGCCATCCTTCTGCTTGACCGTGTGGATCTCGTCGCGACGCCCGGTGAGGATCTTGTGCGGGTAGGTCTGGTGGCCCACGTCCCACACCAGCTGGTCCACCGGGGTCTGGTAGAGGTAGTGCAGGGCCACGGTCAGCTCGATCACGCCCAGCCCGGCCCCGAAGTGGCCGCCACTGCGGCCGACCGATTCGATCAGGTAGGCGCGCAGTTCATCGGCGATGGCAGGCAGTTCGGACTCGTCGAACCGACGCAGGTCATCCGGTGACTGGATGCGCGACAGGCGGGGATAGCGGGCGGAATCGATCATGTTTATCGCGCTTGTTCTGAGCGCCTATTTTCCCCCCCAAACACGGGTGGGGCAAGCAAACGGCTGCCATCCACGACAAACAGCGCCGATGCCTGCGACAGTGTGTCGCAGTTCAGGCGGCCAGCTTGGAGCGTTTGGGCAGCTGCGCCTTCAGGAACGCCATCTGGTCGGCCAGGATGTGGCGGTTGGACAGGATCATGTGTTCGATCCAGCTGGGCCGGTAGGGCACCGCCAGCAGGGGCATGCCGGCCTGCTGCGGGGTGCGGTCGCTCTTGCGCGAATTGCAGTGGAAGCAGGCGCTGACCACGTTTTCCCAGACATCCAGGCCGCCCTTGGAGATCGGCATGACGTGGTCGCGGGTCAGTTGCGGGCGGTTGAACTGCTGGCCGCAATACAGGCACAGGTGCGCGTCGCGCGCGAACAGCGCCTGGTTGGACAGGTTGGGCGTGGGGTCCAGCGCGCGCGAGCGGGCGTGGCCGCGGGCGGCGATGATCGGGTGCAGGTCCATGCCGCTGCGCAGGCCGGTCATGCGGCTGGTGCCGCCGTGGATGTGCAGGCACGGGTCGCCCAGGGTCCAGGCGACGGCATCACGGGCGTAGAGGCAGGCTGCGTCCTGCCAGTTGATCCAGTCCAGCACGCGGCCATGTGCGTCCAGCGACAGCAGGCGCACGCTGCCGGGGCGGTGCAGGGTGGCGATGGGCGACACTTCGTCGACCGGGGCGGACGAGGCTCCGGTATCGATCAGACCTAAGCGAGTAGTGTCTGTCTCCATCGGGAAAACAGCTTATACCGGAATGATGGCCATTTGGGTATCGCCAGCGACGGCGAGACCCAAATGGCCATCATTCCGGTTCGGGCACGCCTCGTGTACCCCGGCGTCCCGGGCGGCCGGGGGGGGGGGCGGTCAACACCGCCACCCGGTCGGTGCCGACCGTTGGTCGGCACGAATGCCAAGCCGACGCCCTGGGCGGCCTTATTCGCCGAAGTGCGCGTCTTCCATCGCCATCAACGATTCGGCACCGGCCTGGATCGCGGCGGCGTGGCTGAGGGTGCGCGGCAGCACACGGGCGAAATAGAAGCGCGCGGTCTCGCGCTTGGCCTGCTTGAAGGCCGCGCCCTGTGCCGAGGCCTCGGCCGCGGCAACACTGCGCGCCCACCAGTAGGCCAGCACCACGTAGCCGGAATAGAACAGGTAGTCGAAGCTGGCCGCGCCCAGTTCATCCGGGTTGCCGGCCGCGCGCTGCAGGGTGGCCATGGTCAGCTTGCCCCACTCGGCGGCCTTGGCGCGCAGCGGTGCGATGAACTCGGCCAGTGCCTCGTCGCCCTCGTGGGCCTGGGCGAAGGCCTCGATCTCGGCCAGCATCAGCTTCAGCCCGGCGCCCTGGCTGGAGGCGGTCTTGCGCCCGATCAGGTCCAGCGCCTGGATGCCGGTGGTGCCTTCATAGAGGGTGGTGATGCGGGCGTCGCGGGCCAGCTGCTCCATGCCGTGCTCGCGGATGTAGCCGTGGCCACCGAAGCACTGCAGGGCGTTGTAGGTGTTCTCGATGCCCCACTCGGTCTGGCAGGCCTTGGAGATCGGGGTGAGGAAGCTGACCAGGGTGTCGGCGCGCTCGCGCTCGGCGGCATCCTCGGCGTGGTGGGCCACGTCCACCAGGGTGGCCGCGTGCAGGGCCAGCAGGCGGCTGCCTTCCACCAGCGACTTGATGATCAGCAGCATGCGGCGCACGTCCGGATGGACCAGGATCGGGTCGGCCGGCTTCTCCGGGTTCTTCGGGCCGCTCAGCGAGCGCGACTGCAGGCGCTCGCGGGCGTAGTGGAGGGCATTCTGGTAGGCGCGCTCGGACAGGCCGATGCCCTGCAGGCCAACCCCCAGGCGCGCGGTGTTCATCATGGTGAACATCGCCTGCAGGCCCTTGTGCGGCTGGCCCACCAGGTAACCCTCGGCGCCGTCGAAGTTCATCACGCAGGTGACCGAGCCCTTGATGCCCATCTTGTGCTCGATCGAGCCGCAGCGCAGCGCGTTGCGCTCGCCGACCGCACCGCTGCGGTCCACCTTGAACTTGGGGGTGACAAACAGCGAGATGCCCTTGGCGCCGGCCGGGGCGTCGGGCAGCTTGGCCAGTACCAGGTGGACGATGTTGTCGGTGAGGTCGTGCTCGCCGGCGGTGATGAAGATCTTGGTGCCGGTGATGGCGTAGCTGCCGTCGGCGTTGGGTTCGGCCTTGGTCTTGAGCAGGCCCAGGTCGGTGCCGCAGTGCGGTTCGGTCAGGCACATGGTGCCGGTCCAGCGGCCTTCGATCAGCGGCTTGAGGAAGGCCTCCTGCTGCCAGGCTTCGCCGTGCTGCTTGAGCGCTTCGATGGCACCGTGGGAGAGCAGCGGGAAGTTGCCCCACGCCAGGTTGGCGGCATTGATCATCTCGTTGAGCGGCACGCCCAGGGTGTGCGGCAGGCCCTGGCCACCCAGCTCCGGTGCGGCGGTCAGGCCGGTCCAGCCGCCCTCGACGAACTGCGCATAGGCCTGCTTGAAGCCCGGCGGGGTGGTGACCTCGCCGCTGGCCTGGTCGAGCACGCAGCCGATCTCGTCGCCCACGCTGTTGAGCGGCGCCAGCACGGTGGCGCTGAAGCGGCCGGCTTCTTCCAGCACGGCATCGACCACGTCGGGGGTGGCGTCGGCAAAGCCGAGGCGGGCGAACAGCGGTTCGACCTTGAGCACGTCATGCAGGGCGAAACGGATATCGGAAAGCGGGGCGGTGTAGCGGCTCATCGTCAGGTCTCGATCAGGTGCAAAGGGGGGGCGGTGGGGCGGACGGTCAGCGCAGCACGCCGGGCAGGCCGGGGGCCTGGTTGAGGGTGCTGCGGCTGTCCACCTCGAAGCTGCGTTGTTTCTTTTCCTGCGGCGTGGCGCTGACCGTGCCCTTCAGCGCGTAGGCCAGGGTGCGGTTGCCGGCCAGCGCATCGGCCATGACCAGGCGCGCGCCGGAGGCCGGCTTGAGCTGCAGGGTGATCACGTCGGCGGAGACGCCGCCGATGGACAGGTCCGGCCGGGTGGCCAGCGTGCCTGCGGTTTCATCGCCCACGGTGAGGGTCAGGTTGACGTCCTCGAAGCGCATCGGCATCGAGCTGAAGTTCTGCAGGCGCAGCGCGATGTCCCAGCCGCCGTCGGCGCGCACGGTGAGCTGCTGGACGCTGGCCGCAGGCGGTGAGACGCGCTTGACCACGCCGCTGTTGCAGGCGGCCAGGGCCAGGGTGGTGCCGGCCACCAGGGCGATCATCAGGACGGTACGAAAACGGTGGTGCATAGGCGCAATCCTCGTGCGGGTGCTGCGTGGGCCAAAGCATACTACGGCGTATGGTGATTTGGCTGGGTTGGGATGGGTGCTGCAAGGGTAGTGCCTGGCGCGCCCCTGCCGCGCGCGCCGGACCGGTGCGGGGCCGGTGCGGGCGGCAGGTGGGCGAGGGTGTGCGGTGGGGTGCGAACCGCGTGCAGGATCGGGCGCGCAAGGGCAGGCCGGCGACGTGGTCAGTCTGGCGTGGCCTCAATCGACCGGGGCCATCACCCGCAGCGGCGCCAGGTCGTAGCCCATCGCTTCGGCACGCGCCTTGAGCTGGGCGAACAGGGCGCTGTCCATGCGCGGGGAGCGCGAGAGGATCCACAGGTACTTGTGCGCCGGATCGCCGACCACGGCCCATTGGTAATCCGGGTCGAGGGCGATCACCCAGTAGTCGGCCCACACCAGTGGCACCCAGCTCAGCCAGTCCGGCGCGAAGCGCACCTGCAGGCGACCGGGATGGCCCTCCACCGGGCGCGCCACGCCTTCGGCGGCGATGCGCTCGCCTTCGGCAACGCGGCAGGCGTTGTACACGCTGATGCGCCCGTCTCCGCGCAGCGCATAGGTGGCGGTGATATCGCCCACGCACTTTTTCTGGAACGACACCGGCAGGTGCGCGATCTCGTGCCATTGGCCGGCGTAGCGGCCCATGTCCAGGGCCGGCACGGAGGTGACCGGGGCCGCCCACGCACTGGCGCTGGCCGACAGGGCCAGCAACGCGGCAATCAAGGACTCACGGATACGCATCGACGGCACTCCCGGCAGGACCCGCCCGAGCTTAGGCGCGGGGCAGGGGCGGTGTGTGAAGTTTCCGTCATGCGCGCCGCCGCTGCCGCTACCGGCGTATTACGGCGCCAGGCGCAGGTGGCGGGCGTCGTCCACGCGCACCTGGGTCTGGAAGTAATACTTGCCGCTGGGCTGGCCGTCGTGGGTGAACTGGATCGTGTTCCGGCGCGCGGTGCCCTGGACCAGCAGGCGGCGGTTGACCAGGCGCTCCAAGGGCAGGCCCAGTTGCGCCTGCAGGGCCTCGGCCTGTGCTGCATCCAGCGATACGCTGAGCGCAACCTGGTGGCGATAGTCGCGCTCGCTGTTGAGGTAGATGCGGTGCTCGGTCTGGTCCACGTTCTGCACGGTCAGCACGAAGGTGCCGCTGATGCCGCGCTTGGGATCATCGTTGGCCGCCTGCACGGCTTCCACCGGAGTGATCCAGCCGGCGGTCGGCGGCGCGATCATGGCGGTGCGGTGCGCACAGCCCACGCTCAACAGCAGGGCAGGCAACAGCAAGGCAACACGCATGGGACATCCTTGTTCAATGGCGGTGTGCCAGTGTGCCTGCGGCGTGGTGCGCTGCCAACTTGGTGGCGCAGATGCACGCGGGTGATCGCGTTGACTTCTGTATTGCGGCGCATGAAGCCCTGCGCATGACAGCTTCGTCACCCCCGACAGTTGATCGGTGGCCGCCAGGAGATCTAAAGCCAAAGCACTGGCCGTTGGGAACAAGGGTAGCTGTGGGATGCCGGCCAGCGGCCGGCACTACCGCTTCGGTCTTTTTGGTGCGTGCCGATGGGTGAGGAACAAAAAAAAAGACCTGCATTTCTGCAGGTCTTTTCAAATAGTGGTGGCCGAGGACGGAATCGAACCGCCGACACGGGGATTTTCAATCCCCTGCTCTACCAACTGAGCTACTCGGCCACTTCATCGCTGCGTTGCCGCTGGCGAGGACGCGAATAATACGGAGGTATGCAGGGTTCGGCAAGGGTTTCGCGAAAAAAATTTCACATTTGTTGCTGCGCGGTGCGCAGGCAGCGGCAAGTGCTTGATCCAGCGTGCCTGCACGCCCGATGCGCGCGCGTGGCCATCGATGCGATCCGTGCGCGGCTCAGTGCGTGTCCTCGGGCATGGTCCACAGCAGCACGATGCCGATGGCCATGATCACCGCCGCCAACAGCAGCGATGCCTGGTAGGAGCCACTGTCGCGCGCGAGGGTGCCGGCCAGCGCCGGTGCCACGATCTGCGCCACGCCATAGCTGAGGGTGAGGTTGGCCATGGCCTTGGCCGGGTTGTGCGGATAGTGGCGGCCGACCACGGTCAGGGTGAGGCTGACGATGCCGGCGAAGGTCAGGCCGAACAGCAGCGCGCTGCCCAACCCCGCCGCCAACCCGTCATCCAGCAGCGGCAGCACGAAGGACAGCGCCTGCAGGGCGAAGGCCAGCATCAGTGCGCGGATCAGGCCGAGCCGCGCGGCCAGCCGGTCCCAGCCGAAGGTGGAGGGCACCGCGGCCAGCCCGACCAGCACCCACACCGCGCTGCCGTGGCCGGCAAAGGCCGGGGTCTGTTCGAGGATGGCCACGATGAAGGTGGCGCTGACCACGAAGCCGAAACCGGCGCAGAAGTACGCGGCCACCAGGTGCCGCCGCCAGCGAATGCCGGGGGGCGCGGGGGCAGTGGCGGCCGTCTGCGGGCTGGCCGCTGCCGGCGCCGGCATCCAGCGCCAGGCCGGCACCAGGAACAGCAGGCCCAGCCCGCCCAGCCACAGCCACTGGCCACTGGAGCTGGCGTGCCCGGCCAAGGCGGCCGTGGCCAGCCCGGAGACCGCGATGCCCAGCCCCAACCCGGCAAAATGCAGGCCCAGGCGCGGCCGCTGGTGGTGGGCCAGCAGCCAGTTGAGCACCAACCCCGAGGCCAGCAGCAGGCCGGCGGTGCTGGACAGCCCGGCCACGAAGCGCAACACGCTCCACAGCACGATGTGCGAGGTGACGCCCATCAGCGCGGTGGCCAGCACGGCCAGCACCAGCCCGACCCGGTAGAAACGGAACTTCTGCCGCATGTCGCCCACCCGTGCCACCAGCAGCGTGCCCAGCAGGTAGCCCAGGTAGTTGAAGGTGGCCAGCCAGCCACCCTGCGCCGCGCTGAGCCCGGCGTCCACGCGCATCAGCGGCAGCAGCGGGGTGTAGGCGAAGCGGGCCAGGCCCACGGTGAGCACCAGCGCGCCGATGCCGGCGGCAATGACCTGCCAGGGGCGCAGGGCGGACGGGGGAGGGCTGGCAGGCGGCATCAGGCGCGGCGAGGTGGTGGGAGGTCCGCTGATCCTGGGCGATCGGGGGCCGGCTGTCTTTCGATAGAATGACCCATCATGTCGACCACACGACAATCCCGCCCCCGCACGCTGGCCGCCCCGGGCCGCGAGCTGGTGGTGCCGCCGCTGTCCGGCCTGCCCTGGCCGGTGGTCGCGCACAGCCGGCAGATGGCCGCCGATGATCACTTCCCGCCGCACGTGCATGGCTGGAATCAACTGGCCTTCGCCACCGATGGCGTGCTGCAGGTGAGCGCGGCCAACGCGCGTTACGTGATCTCCCCGCAGCAGGCGTTGTGGGTGCCCACCGGCACGCTGCACCATACCCGCGCGCTGGGCGCGGCGGCGTTCCGCAATTTGTACGTGACCGACGCGGTGGCCACCGGCATGCCCGGCCACTGCACGGTGCTGGAGGTGTCGCCGCTGCTGCGCGCACTGATCATCGAGCTGGGGGCGATCCGCGCCGAGGACGATGCGCGTTACTACACCGACCTGTGCGCGGTGATCGCCGCGCAACTGCAGCGCCAGCCGCGCCATGCGCGGCACCTGCCGTGGCCGAAGGACGCGCGCCTGCAGCGCTGGTGCCAGGCGCTGTACGACCAGCCCGATGATGACCGTGACATGCGCGCCTGGGCCACCCAGATGGGCGCATCGGCACGCACGTTGGCCCGCCATTTCGAACGCGAGACCGGCATGAGCGTGCGCGCCTGGCGGACCCGGCTGCGCCTGCTGCGTGCGATCGAATGGCTGGCCCAGGGCCGCTCGCCGACGGTGGTCGCGCACGCGCTGGGCTATGCGTCGGCCTCGGCGTTCAACTACATGTTCCGCGTTGAAATGGGCGCCAGCCCGCTGCAATGGCGGCGCGCACGGCAGGCTACGGCGCGGCGGGACACGCCAGGCTGACCAGCCGGTCGCCGTCGAAGCGGGCCTGGATCATGCCCGCGCTGCTCTTGTGCAGCGGCCAGCGTGCAAGCGCGCCGGCACCGGGCAGTGGATTGCCGAGATGGAAGTAGACCTTGCCGCGCGAGTCGCCCGGTTGCACGTGGGCGCACCCGGCGACCGGCGCGGCCCGCTCGCCGCAGTCGCCCTGCAGCAGGCACAGCCGGGTATGGCACACCCCCGCGCCGGACCAGCGACCTTGCGCCAGCGTGCAGCCCGGCGCGGTGGCCAACATCGCCCAGCCGGCCAGGCCGAACACGGTGGTGGCCGACATCAGCACGAGCGCGGCGCGGCGCAGTCGCAGGGAAGGGCGGGGCTGGGGCTGGGGCGGGGTCATCGCGCGATGATGTCATGACCACTGCATCACGTCCGCGCCGCTAGCCTCGCGGTGAGCCGTCCGGCATCGACAGACACCAACGAGGCGCAGCATGGGCAGTACCGACAAAGAATCCACCAAGCAGCAGGGCGTCGACGAAACCCGGCAGGATCGCAAGCAGGAAGACGTCGCCCGGCAGCGCCCGGGGCAGGAAGACCAGAAGGTCCACGATGCCAACACCAGGCGGCCGCCCCGCAAGGACGACAATCCGGCCTGAGCCGGCCTGTGACGGCGCGGACTGGCCGCGCCGTGGCCGGATTCACGCCGGCCGCGCACAACAAAAAGCCCCGGACGATGCCGAGGCTTGATGGTATGGAATAGTGGTGGAGCCAAGGAGGATCGAACTCCTGACCTCGTCGATGCGAACGACGCGCTCTCCCAGCTGAGCTATGGCCCCACGGATGCTGCACTTACCCCGCAGGCACTGCCTCGCGTTGGACATAGTCTAGCGCTGTGAATGGGGCGCTGCCAAGCGCCGATGTGTCACGGCGCGCGCGCGCGCCGGGCAACGCTTCAGGCCGGGAGGCAGGGTCCGCCCTCGGCTGCAGCCGCCGATTCTGAACGCGGCCGTGGTTTTGTGAAGACGATTTTCACGAAGCCTCTTTGTAAAACAAGAACTTGGGCGATACATCCGCGCCTAAGGCAGTACGCGCATGAGGGTAAAGAGGACCAGAAAGGGTGCCGATAAGAAGTGTGACGAACATCCCACACTTTCTCCTTCGAGTACCAACGATGACGACACGTGCCGCCACCGTTTTCGCTTCCTCCATCGGCGCGCGCCTTGCGCTGCTGATCGGCCTCATCACCGCCGTGGCCTTTGCCATGCTGGCCGTGCTGATCTACCGCCAGTCCGCGAGCAGCTACCAGCAGCGCGTGGAGGCGGGGCTGCAGTCCTCCACGGCGCTGATGCGCGACTCGGTCGAACTTTACGACCGCAGCCTGAGCGACAGCACAGAGCGCATGGCCGGGACGTTCCGCGCGATGCTGCCCGAGGGCGAGGCGCGCGTGGAGGCGGCCCAGCCGGTGCAGGTGGGCGAGCGCGAGGTGCCGACGCTGCGCCTGGGCAACCAGGCGATCAACCTTGAGGCCGACGCGGTGGACCGCTTTGCCGCCGCCACCGGCGGGGTGGCCACGGTGTTCGTGCGCCAGGGCGAGGATTTCGTGCGCGTCTCCACCTCGCTGCGCAACGCCGAGGGCGCCCGCGCGCTGGGCACCGTGCTCGACCATGCCAACCCGGCCTACCGCATCGTGCTGGGCGGCGGCCGTTACACCGGGCCGGCGCACCTGTTCGGGGTGGACTACATGACCCACTACATGCCCATCACCGACGCCGACGGCCAGGTGGCGGGCATCGCCTTCGTCGGCCAGAACTACTCCCAGGGCCTGGCCGCGCTGAAGACGCGCCTGCGCACCGCGCAGCTGGGCAAGCAGGGGCATTTCCTGGCGGTGGACGTGCGCCCGGGCGAGCGCCTGGGCCAGCTCATCGCCGCGCCGGCGGGCGAAGGCCAGGCGCTGGCCGAACGCGTGGACGCGGCCGACCGGCCGGCGCTGGACGCATTGCTGGCGGGCACGCGCGAGCAGGCCATCCTGCATCTGCGCAGCGGTGACGATGGCCCGGCGCAGGCCTATTTCGTCTCTGCCCAGGCCTACGCGCCGTGGCAGTGGGCGGTGCTGGGGCTGGAGCCGGTGTCGGTGCTGCAGGGCGTGACGCACGCATTGATGCTGCGCATCGCGCTGGTGGCCGGGCTGGGGCTGCTGGCCGTGATCGTGGTGCTGCTGGTGGTGGTCAAGCGCCTGCTCACCACGCCGCTGGCCGAAGCCGGGCAGGTGGCGCGCGACGTGGCCGCCGGCCGCCTGGACCGCCAGATCGTGGTCGCCGGGCAGGACGAGGTGGGGCAGCTGATGGGCGCGCTGCGGCAGATGCAGGGCAAGCTGCGCGAGATCATCCAGGCGCAGAACGAAATGAGCCAGCGGCATGCCGAGGGGGCGATCAGCCACCGCATCGACAGCGCGCGCTTCGAGGGCGAGTTCGGCACGATGGTGACCGGCACCAACGACCTGGTGGACGCGCACATCCAGACCAAGATGCGCATGGTGACCCTGGTGCGGGCCTACGCCGATGGCGACCTGTCCGCCTCGATGGAGGACCTGCCGGGCGAGAAGGCGCTGATCACCGAAGCCGTCAACGGCGTGCGCGGCCGGCTGCTGGCGATCAACGGCGAGATCAAGCGCCTGGTCGCGGCGGCGGCGGCCGGCGATTTCAGCGCGCGCGGCGAGGCGGCGGCGTTCCAGTACGATTTCCGCGAGATGGTCGAAGGGCTCAACACCTTGATGATCACCGCCGATCGCAACCTGGCCGCGCTGTCCGGGCTGTTGCGGTCGCTGGCCGCCGGCGACCTGCGCGGCCGCATCGAGGGCCAGTTCCAGGGCGTGTTCGCCACCATGCGCGATGATGCCAACGCCACCGTGGCGCAGTTGACCGCCATCGTCGGTGACATCCAGCAGGCGGCGGTGTCGGTGTCCACCGCCTCGGCGGAAATCGCCGCCGGCAACGAAGACCTGTCGCGCCGGACCGAGCAGCAGGCGGCCAGCCTGGAGGAATCGGCGGCCTCGCTGGAAGAACTGACCGCCGCGGTGAAGCAGAACGCCGACCACGCCCGCCGTGCCGACCGCCTGGCCAACGATGCGGCGGCCGTGGCCGCGCAGGGCGGGGCCGCGGTGGCGCAGGTGGTGGAGACGATGGCGGGCATCGAGGCGTCCTCGCACCGCATCGCCGACATCACCTCGGTCATCGATGGCATCGCCTTCCAGACCAATATCCTGGCCCTCAACGCGGCCGTGGAAGCGGCCCGCGCGGGCGAGGAAGGGCGTGGCTTCGCGGTGGTGGCCTCGGAGGTGCGCGCGCTGGCGCAGCGTTCGGCGCAGGCCGCGCGCGAGATCAAGGACCTGATCGATGTGTCCACCCGCCAGGTCGCCGACGGCAGCCAGCTGGCCAGCCAGGCGGGGGACACGCTGCAGCGCGTGGTGGCCTCGGTGGGCGAACTGGGCGGCCTGATCGAAGACATCGCCAGCGCCAGCCAGGAGCAGGCCGCCGGCATCGAGCAGGTCAACCAGGGGATAGTGCAGATGGACGGAGTCACCCAGCAGAACGCGGCGCTGGTGGAAGAAGCCTCGGCGGCGGCGCGTGCGTTGAATGCGCAATCGGCGGACCTGCAGCACACCGTGGGGCGTTTCCGACTGGCCGAGCCGGCGCGACTGCCGCGCCGGGCCGAAGTGGCCTGAGCCCGCGCGAAGGGGCGCCTGCGGCACGTTGCGCAGGCGCCTTCTTCGCCCACGCGGGTACGTCAGGCCTACCGGGCCTCGCAGCGAGCGGGCATAATCCGCGCCAGACTCCCGGCGGCTCAGCCAGCAGATCAGGGAAGGGGATGGACGGCCGTCCCCCGCATCGCCCTGCAACCAGACTGCAACATCCACGCCATAACGTGCCCCATCGCTGCGAAAGCCGCGGTGTCGCTGTTGTTCATCCGCGTGCGCCGCACGCCACCCCGTTCTGCAATTCCCGAGACCCTGCATGCCTGCCAACCGCACCACCTCCGCGTCGATGCCGTCCCGTCGTTCCACCGCGCTGCCGCGCCGCCATGCACTGGCGCTGGCCTGTGCCACCACCGCGCTGTTCGGCTTGGCCGGCACCGCGCTGGCACAGGACGCCACGCCGACCTCGCTGGATGCCATCACCGTCAACGCCGACCACCGCGAGCGCAACCTGCAGGAAGTGCCGGTCTCGGTCGGCGTGGTCCAGGGCGAGAAGATCCGCGACTACACCGCCGGCGGCGATGACACCCTGCTGGCGCTGTCGGGCAAGGTGCCCAGCTTCTACGCCGAAACCACCACCGGGCGCATCTTCCCGCGCTTCTACATCCGTGGCCTGGGCAACATCGATTTCTACCTGGGGGCCTCCCAGCCGGTCTCGATCATCCAGGACGACGTGGTGCTCGAGCACGTGGTGCTCAAGTCCAACCCGGTCTACGACGTGGACCAGATCGAAGTGCTGCGTGGCCCGCAGGGCACGCTGTTCGGCCGCAACACCACCGCCGGCATCGTCAAGTTCGACACCATCAAGCCGAGCCAGGACAGCAGCGGTCGCGTGCAGGCCAGCTATGGCAGCTACGGCAGCGTGGCCATCGACGGCGGCGTGGGCGGGGCGATCAACGACATCGCCTCCTTCCGCGTGTCGGCGCTGTACCAGCACCGCGACGACTACGTGGACAACACCTACACCGGCCCCAGCGCCGATGGCACCGTGGCGCCGCGCAAGAACGCCATGGGCGGCTTCGACGACCGCAACCTGCGCGCCCAGCTGCTGCTGCAGCCCAGCGACAACTTCTCGTTGCTGGCTTCGGCCCATGCGCGCGACTACGACGGCACCTCGACGCTGTTCCTGCGTGGTGCGGTGACCAAGGGCTCCAACAAGACCGACGTGCCGCGCGACCGCGTGGCCTACGACGAGGCCGACAACAACCCGCAGGCTTACAAGACCTACGGCGGCTCGGTGAAGGCCGTGTACGACTTCGGCGACCTGTCGCTGACCTCCATCACTGCCTATGAGACCACCTCCGGCTACAGCCGTGGCGATACCGACGGTGGCGCGGCCGTGAATTTCCCGGTGAATGGCGTGCCCAACGGCTACGGCCAGTCGATGGGCCAGATCCGCGACCTGGACCAGTGGACCCAGGAAGTGCGCCTGGCCAACGGCGATGACAACCGCCTGAAGTGGCAGGTCGGCGCGTTCTACTTCGACGGCCGCGACACCACCGATTTCTACCAGCGCGCCTGGTTCCTGCAGGGCAACGCACGCAACCCGAACAACTGGGTGCGGCTGCGCAACGTCAACACGTCCTGGGCCGGGTTCGGCCAGGTCAGCTACGACGTCACCGACAAGTTCACCCTGACCGCCGGCCTGCGCCAGACCCGCGACGAAAAGCACACCCGCCTGCTCAAGACCGCCGACACCGCCGCCGGCGTGGTGACCTACAAGGGTCGCACCGACGTGGAGATGGCCGACACCACCCCGAGCTGGGACGTGAGCGCGATGTACGCGTTCAACCCGCAGTTCAGCGTGTATGCGCGCGTGGCGCGCGGCTTCCGTGGCCCGACCATCCAGGGCCGGTCGGCGGTGTTCAACGCCGACTTCACCACCGCCGATTCGGAGACGATCCTGTCCTGGGAAGCGGGCATCAAGAGCAGCCTGTGGGAAAACCGCCTGCGCGTGAATGCCGCCGCCTTCACCTACGTGGTCAACGACATCCAGCTCAACGGCAACGATTCGGACGGCAACGGCGTGCTGTTCAACGCCGACAAGGCCAAGGCCTACGGCCTGGAAGCGGACATGGAGCTGCGCCCGATCCCGAACCTGAGCCTGAGCGCCGGCGTGAGCCTGCTGCACAGCGAGATCCAGGACGACCGCGTGTACGCGCAGGTCTGCGCCCTCAATGGCGCGGTGGTGTGCACCGTGAACGACCCGACCATCAAGGTCGGTGCCAACACGTTCGCCCAGATCAACGGCAACCCGCTGCCGAACGCGCCGAAGTACAACATCAACCTGGCCGCCCGTTACGACGTGCCGGTCAACGACAGCGATGTGTTCTTCATCTCCACCGACTGGAACAAGCAGGGCTACACCAGCTTCGTGCTGTACGACTCGGCCGAGTTCAACTCCAAGGGCAGTTTCGAAGGCGGCCTGAAGCTGGGCTATTCGGGCAACTACGGTGCCTGGGAAGTGGCATTGTTCGCGCGCAACATCACCAACGAGAAGAACCTCAAGGGCGTGATCGAAAACTACATGGCCGCGGTGTACAACGAACCGCGCACCGTGGGCGTTTCGCTCAACCTCAACTGGCAGTAACCGCCGCCATGGCCGGCGTACCGCCCAGGCGGTAGGCCGGTGCGCGCGGTGCCTCGACAACGCCCTGCCTGTGCAGGGCGTTGTCGTTTGCGCGACGGCAACCGGCGGTTCTGGGCCTGCAGCCGGCCCACGCTCGGCGTCATGGGATGCGCTCGCTTTCAAGCCTCGAAGCATCAAAGGGTGCGTGCTAAGGTCTGGCGCTGCCACGGCCGCCACGATGGCGGCCCTGGGTTCCCTGAAATGGATGTCGACCATGCTCAAGACGTTGTACGAAAGGTATGCCACGCCCGCCGCCGCGCGTGCCCTGTTCAAGCAGACCCAGGCACAGGTGGTGCAGTGGCGCTGGGCCACCGAATCGATGACCCGCCCGACCCCGTTCGCGTGCGAACACTACGGTGGCAAGCCGCCACGTTGGCTGCCCGATGCCAAGGCCGATCCTGACCAGCACGTCCGCCACGGCTTCGATGCGCAGGGCAGGGTGGTGCTGACCTGCACGCCGGGGGGGCGATGGGAGGCCGTGTTGCACGCCGAGGGCGTGCAGCATGCGCTGGATTTCTACGATGAATTCCAACCCGGAACAGCCTGGGAATGGCGCGAGCAGGAGGGGCGCGTGCTCGGCCTGGACATGGTAACCCGCGACCGCGGCATCAACCGGACCTACCACTGGCAGGGCGCGCAGCTGCAGCGTGTGGTGGCCGAGAACTGGTCCAGCGACGGCGCCACCTGGTGGTGCCAGAACGTCTACCGTTATGACGACGACGGCGTGATGGTCCGCATCGACCTGGAATACCTCACCGCCGACGGCCAGCCCACGGGCGAACCCCGGTTGACCTACCTGCGGCCGCTGCCGGGGGAAACCCAGGCCACCGTGGCGGCCGAGGTGGAGCGGCTGCTGAAGGAGGCGATCGCGGCCCATCTGCCGCGCATTGGCGGCGACGCGCCGCTGTACTGCCTGCTGCTGTGCTACACCGACGGCGACATCGCCGCGGCCTGGCCGCCGTTTTTGCAATGGGCACGCCAGCCTTATCGCGAGCGCGTGGTGGCCGACGGCGAGGACGTGGCGTACTACCTGTGGGCCCCGGCGGAAATGGCGCCGGCCCCGGGGGGCGATGGCGAGCACTGGTTCGATGCGCCGGCGCTGGTGGCCGCGTGCACGCGCCATGCGCAGTTCATGGCGATGCGCGGCAACACCGCCTCGGCGCAGCGGGTATTGCGCAACGTGGCCGCGTGGCTGGACGCGCCGGAACAGCGGGCGATGTTGCCCATCACCGAGGATTTCGTGGTGGGCGTCGCCGACAACACCGGCGATGTCGATCCGTTGCCGGGCATCCGCAAGGCGATCGGCCCGGCGCGCTGGGCGGCATTGAAGGCGCAGGGCTACGTCTGAGCCCCGCGCGTTGTCGCGCCGACCACCGGTCGGCGCCACCGGGCGCGCCGCTCAGCGCGCGGGCAGCAACGGCTGCAGGTGCGGCTCCAGCACCGCCTGCCGCCAGCCGGCCAGCGCCGCCGGCCACTGGCGACGCTCCAGATAGCTTTCCAGGTGCTTGCGCGAGGCCAGTACGCCATCGGGCAGGCCCAGCTCGGCGGTGCGCGCGCTGACCGCATCCTGCAGCTTCTTCAGCGCCTGCTTGTTGCCATCGTTGGCCGGCAGCGCCAGCGGCGCCTCGGCTTCGTCGTCCAGCGGGGTGTTGAGCGCTTCCCACACCGCGGCGAGCAGCTTGCGCGGCGCCTTCGGGAAGCCTTCCATCACCCTGTCCAGTGCGGCGATGTCGGCCGGGGGCGTGCGCGCCAGCAACGCGGCCAGTTCGTTGTCCAGGATCCAGCTGCGCGGCTTGTCGCTGCTGCGTGCCTGCACGTCGCGCCAGCGCAGCAGGCGCAGCAGGCGCAACTGCGCGGGCGCGTCCATGAACTGGGCCGAGCGCATCGCCACGTGCGGCCAGCGGTCTTCGTCGTGCTCCACGCTGGCGAGCAGGCGCTCGGCATCGTCGGCCAGCCACTGCCGGCGATCCAGCTCGCCCAGCCTGGCCTCGATCGCATCGTGGATCGCAAACAGGTACTCCACGTCGTCGGCGGCATACTCCAGCTGCGCCTCCGACAGCGGCCGGCGCATCCAGTCCGAGCGGGTCTCGCCCTTGGCCAGGGTCACCCCGGTGATCGCATGGACCAGCTTCTGGTAGCCCATGCCGCCGCCGATGCCGGCCAGCGCGGCGCCGATCTGGGTGTCGAACAGCGGGCGCGGCAGCACGCCGCAGGCGACCTTGAAGGTGACCAGGTCTTCGCTGGCGCTGTGCATGATCTTCAGGATGCCGGTATCGGCCAGCCAGGGGGCCAGGGCCTCGGTCATGCCCGGGATCAACGGGTCGATCAGCAGGATCTCATCGCCGACGGCCATCTGTACCAGGGCCAGCTGCGGCCAGTAGGTGCGTTCGCGGATGAATTCGGTGTCCAGCCCGATCCGGGTGGGGCGCTGGCGGTAGCGCTCGTCCAGCTCCGCCGGGGTTTTGATCCAATAAGCCACGTGGGTTCCGTTTACTGCAGGGGTGCACAGGGAGAGCAGGATAACGCGCCGTGCCGGGCGCGCGCGCCGGTATCATGAACCGGTCGCCGCGCGGCTTGCCTGGCCCGTCCCGGTTCGGCGATGCTCGGCCCTGGTTGCAAGGAACCTGATGTTGCGCACACCCGCTCCCGTCCCATCGCTGCTGGCCCTGCTGCTCACGCTGGCGGCCTGCTCGGCCGATGCGCCCGCGCCCGCGGCCGCGCCGGCCAAGGCCGTGGCGCCGCGGGTGGCGGAGCGGCAGGCCGCGCAGGTGACCATCGGCGGTGAGGATGCCGCCGAAACCGTGCAGCGCTGGCAGCCGCCGGTGGTGCAGATCGACGAGGAGGACGTGGCGGCGGCGCGCCGGCAGGCCGCGCAGGCCTTCGAGCAGGATCACCTGTACGCCGACGCCGAGGCCGCGTTGCCGATCTGGCTGGCGCTGCTGCGGCGTGACGGCAACGACCGCCAGGCCCAGGCCGGCATCAAACGCGCGCGGCAGCGGCTGCTCGACCAGGCCGATGCCCTGCTGGCGCGCCCGCTCAAGCAGCGCGAGGCGCTGGCCCAGGCCAGCGAGCGGGCGCTGGTGCTGATGGCCATCGCCCCGGACGATGCGCGCGTGCGCCAGTTGCAGTCGAAGGTGGAGATCGCCCAGCGCGTGATCGCCTACAACCGCGCCGGCGAGGACGACCTGCGCGCGGATCGGGTGGGCGAAGACGGCGATGGCGCCATTCCCAATTTCCGCGAAGCGCTGGCCCTGGCGCCGGACGACGCGCGCGCGCGGCAGGGCTTGGCCGCTGCCGAGAGCACGCTGATCCGGCGTGCCGAAACCGCCGCGCGCAGCAGCGATTTCACCGCCGCCGGCACCTGGCTGGCCGAGGCGGCCAAGGTCCGTGATTCGTCGATCACCATTGCCGATGCCTTCGAACGCATCGAGCGTATCCGTGCCGATACGCTCACCCGGCTGCGCGATGAGGGCCTGCGTGACCTGACCACGCCGCAGGGGCTGAAGCCGGCGCGGCAGAAGCTGGAGGATGCGCTGCGCATCGCGCTGCCCGGCGACCCGGTGGTGGGCCAGTTGCGCGAACGCATCGACCTGGTCACCCATTACGGCAGCTTCCGACCGCGCCAGGTGTTCAGCGATGCGCTGCGCGACGGCGGGCGCGGCCCGCAGATGATCGTGGTGCCGCACGGCGGTTTCCAGATGGGCGCCGGCGACAGCGAGCGCGGCGCCAGCGACGCGGAGAAGCCCTCGCACTACGTGCGCTTCGAGCGCGGGTTCGCCATGTCGATCACCGAGGTCACCGTGGCCGACTTCCGTCGCTACGTGCAGGCCAGCAACGCACGGCCACGGGCGACCCGGCGCGGCCATTCCATCGTGTACGACGAGCGCAGCGGCAATTTCGTGCGCCACAGCGGGGTGGACTGGCAATCGGACTACAACGGGGCCGCGGCGATCGCCAATTCGCCGGTGATGCACGTCAGCGTGCGCGACGCCGAAAACTACGCCACCTGGCTGTCCGAGCAGACCGGGCGCGCCTATCGGCTGCCCAGCGAGGCGGAGTTCGAATACGTGCTGCGTGCCGGCAGCAGCGGCCGCTACCCGTGGGGCGATGAAGGCACGCCGCCGCCGCAGTCGGGCAATTTCACCGGTGCCGAGGATGTGTCGCCTTCAGGCCGGCGCTGGTACAACGCGTTCGTCGGCTACGGCGACGGCTGGTGGGGCCCGGCGCCGGTGGGCAGCTTCCAGGCCAATGCCTGGGGCGTGCACGACGTGGCCGGCAACCTCAGCGAGTGGGTGGCCGACTGCTGGCACGCCAGCTACCGGCGCGCGCCGGCCGATGGCGCGGCCTGGTTCAACCCGGGCTGCCGGCAGCGGGTGATCCGCGGCGGCAACTGGGCCAATGCCCCCGACCAGACCCGTGCGGCCTGGCGGCAGTCGCAGGATTCGGACACCACCAGCGCCCGTATCGGCTTCCGCCTGGTGCGCGGCATCTGAGCGGCCGGGCAGCGGCCGGCGCTCACCCCATCTCCCGCCCCAGCCACTAAGATGGCGCCGTACCGGCCAGGGTGCGCCGGTCCCCGCCAGGAACCTGCAACATGCGCAACGATCCATTCGGTGGTCAGCAACAGGGGCGCGCCCGCCGCCCGGGGCTGTTCGGCAACATCCGCTGGTGGGTGCTGCTGGCCTTCGCCGGTTACGCGGCCTACTACTGGTTCTCCAACCGCGCGGTGGATCCCTATACCGGGGAAAGCGTGCTGATCGACAGCTCGCTCGATGCCAGCCAGGAAAAGGCGCTGGGGCTGCAGGCCTACCAGGAGATCCTGGCCCAGGAGCGGCCGCTGGACCCCAACGCGCAGGTCTCGCGCGACGTGCGCGCCATTGCCCAGCGGCTGATCAGCAAGGTGGACGTGGTGGAGACCGCACTGGCCGAGGAACACGGGCTGAAGCCGGCGCATTTCGCCCGCGATTTCGAGTGGGAGGTCAACGTCATTCCGTCCGAGCAGGCCAATGCGTTCTGCCTGCCGGGCGGCAAGATGGCCGTCTATACCGGCTTGATTCCGGTGGCCCGCACCCAGGATGCGATGGCGGTGGTGATGGGCCATGAGATCGCCCACGCGCTGCTGCGCCACGGTGCCCAGCGCATGGCCCAGCAGAAGCTGACCCAGATCGGGCAGATGGCCGGCGCGGCCAGCGGCATGGACCCGCAGCAGCAACAGATGGTGATGTCGGCGATGGGCTACGGCTACCTGCTGCCGTACGCGCGCAGCCACGAGACGCAGGCCGATGAGGTGGGCCTGATGCTGGCTGCGGCGGCCTGCTACGACCCGCGCGAGGCGATCCCGTTGTGGGAACGCATGGGCCAGAGCAGCGGCGGGCAGGCCCCGCCGGAGTTTTCCTCCACCCATCCCAACCCGGGCACGCGGATCCAGAACCTGCAGGCGCTGATGCCCAAGGCCCTGGAGTACCGGCAGAAATACTGCGAAATCGCGGGCGGCTCGGCGTCGCGGTAACGGCGCCGGCTTACCTGTCCTTGACCACCACTTCGATGGTGCCGTCCTGCACGCGTGCATTCAGCGCCTCGCCGGGGCGCACCTGCAGTGGGGAACGCACCAGGCTGCCATCGTCCTGGCGGGTGAGGATGCTGTAGCCGCGCGCCACGGTGGCCAGCGGGCTCACCGCCTCCATCGAGCGGGCCAGCGCACGCAGGCGCACCTGGTCGCGCTGCAGCTGCCGGCCGATCGCCGCGTCGGCGCGCGGGGCGAGCCGCTGCAGGCGATCGCGCAACGCGTCCAGGCGGCGCTGCGGATGGCCATTGCGCAGTACCACGGCCGCGTGCCGCAGCTGCGCCTGGCGGCGCTCCTGCTGCTGCCGCCACACGCTGGCCAGCCGCCGCGCCAGGTCCTGCTGGCGGCGTTGCAGCAACTGCAGCCGCGCCTGCGGGCCTTGTGCGTTCAAGCGCAGCAGTGCGCGGTCGGCCCGCTGCATGGCCTGGCCCAGGCCATGCCGCTGCAACTGCACCATCCGCGCGGCCAGCCGGCGCACGTGCAGCTGCAGGTCGCGCCGGTCGGGCACCAGCAGCTCGGCGGCCACTGACGGGGTGGGTGCGCGCAGGTCGGCGGCGAAGTCGGCCAGGCTGAAGTCGGTTTCGTGGCCCACCGCCGACACCACCGGCGTGGCGCTGGCGGCGATCGCGCGCGCCAGCTGTTCGTCGTTGAACGCCCACAGATCTTCCAGCGAGCCGCCGCCGCGGGTGAGCAGGATCACGTCATAGCGGCCACTGGCATCGGCGGCGCGCAGCAGCGCGGTGATCTGCGCGGCCGCGCTGTCGCCCTGCACCAGGCTGGGCAGCAGGTCCACCTCCAGCAGCGGGAAGCGGCGCGCCAGCACGCTCAGCACGTCGCGCACGGCCGCACCGGTGGGCGAGGTGATCACCGCCAGGCGGCGCACGTGCGTGGGCAGGGCGCGCTTGCGTTCGGCCGCGAACAGGCCCTCGGCCTCCAGGCGCGCCTTGAGCTGTTCGTAGGCGCGGCGCAGCGCGCCTTCGCCGGCTTCTTCCATGTGGTCCAGCACCATCTGGTACTCGCCGCGCGCTTCGTACAGCGTGAGCCGCCCTCGCGCGAGCACGCGCATGCCATCGCGCGGCACGAACTTCAGCCATTGGCTCTTGGGCTTGAACAGGGCCGCGCGGATCTGCGCGCGCGCATCCTTCAGGGTGAAGTACATGTGGCCGGAGGCCGGGCGGGTCACGCTGCCCAGCTCGGCTTCCACCCAGATCAGCGGGAAGGCGCCTTCCAGCAGGTCGCGGGCCAGGATGTTGAGCTGGCTGGGCGTGAGGATCTGCGCACTGCGGTCCATGGACGGGTCAAACGGTACGAACGGGCGCCCATGGTCGCACAAGCGTCAGGGGGGCGCTTCGCGCGTGGCATGCTGCTGCAGCGCCCACGCCACGTGCTCGCACACGATCGGCGAGGCGTGCTGGGCACGGGCGTGCAGGGCGGCGAGGGTGTCGGCATGGGTGGGGGCGTTGCCCAACGCCACGGCGATGTTGCGCAGCCAGCGCTCATGCCCGCTGCGCCGGATCGGGCTGCCTTCGGTGCGGCGCAGGAACTCGTCTTCCTCCCAGGCGAACAGCTGGGCCAGCGTGGCGGTATCGAGATCGTTGCGCGCGCGGAAATCCGGCTCGTCGGTGCGCCGGGCGAACTTGTTCCAGGGGCACACCAGCTGGCAGTCGTCGCAGCCGTAGATGCGGTTGCCCATCGGCACGCGCATGTCCAGCGGGATGGCGCCGTCGTGCTCGATGGTGAGGTAGGAGATGCAGCGCCGGGCGTCCAGCCGCTGCGGGGCGATGATGGCCTGGGTCGGGCACACGTCGATGCAGCGCGTGCACGTGCCGCAGTGCGCGGTGGCCGGGGTATCCACCGGCAGTGGCAGGTCGATGTAGATCTCGCCGAGGAAGAACCACGAGCCGCCCTGGCGGTCGATCAGGCAGGTGTGCTTGCCGATCCAGCCCAGTCCGGCATTGCGCGCCAGGGCGCGTTCCAGCACCGGCGCCGAATCGACGAACACCCGGTAGCCGAACGCCCCGATCTCCGCGGCGATCGCATCGGCGAACTTCTGCAGCCGGTTGCGCATCAGCTTGTGGTAATCGCGGCCCAGCGCGTAGCGCGCCACGTAGGCACGGTCGCCATCGTGCAGCGTGGCCCAGGCCTGGGCATCGTCCTTGTGGCCGTAGTCCATGCCCACCGAAATCACCCGCACCGTGCCGGGCAGCAGGTCGGCCGGGCGCGCGCGCAGGGTGCCGTGCCGGGCCATCCATTCCATGGTGCCGTACAGGCCCTTGCCCAGCCAGTCGGCCAGGTGGGCTTCGTCCTCGCCCAGTTCGATGCCCGACACCCCGCAGCGCTGGAAGCCGTGGTCACGCGCGATCGCGCGCACGCGCTCGGTGGCGCGGGCCAGGTTGACGGGGGCGGGGAGCGGCACAGCAGACATGGCGACAAGTATAGAATCCCGGCATGCCCGAGCTTGCTGAACTGTTTGATGTCGCGGCCGCGCGTCGCATCGATGCGCAGGCCAGCGCCCGGCTGGGCGATGGCGGCGCTGGCCTGATGGCCCAGGCCGGGCAGGCGGCGTGGCAATGCCTGCTGGCGTGCTGGCCGCAGGCGCAGCGCCTGTGCGTGGTGGTCGGCCACGGCAACAACGGCGGCGACGGCTATGTGCTGGCCCGGCTGGCGCGGCAGGCCGGCCGCCAGGTGCAGGTGCTGCGGCTGCCCGGGGAGGGCGATGCCGCGCCGCTGGCCGCCGCCGCGCGCCAGGCCTGGCAGGACGACGGCGGCACGCTGGAGGTATTCGGCGGCAGCGTGCCGGCGGCCGAGGTCGTGGTGGACGCGCTCTATGGGCTGGGCCTGAACCGCGCGCCCGCCGGCCAGGCGCAGGCGCTGATCGAGGCGATCAACGCCGCGTCCGTGCCGGTGCTGGCCCTGGATGTTCCCAGCGGGGTGGACGCCGACACCGGCGCGGTGCCCGGCGTGGCCGTGCGCGCCAGCGTCACCCTGCAGTTCATCGTGGCCCACCGTGGCCTGTATACCGGCGAGGCGCTGGCGTATGTGGGCGAGCGCCGGCTGGCGCCGCTGCGCCTGCCTGAAGCCGCGGCCGACGGCGTGGCCCCGGCCGCCACGCGCTGGTTGCCGGCGCGGCTTGCCGGCCTGTTGCCGCCGCGCGGGGTCAACGCACACAAGGGCAGTTCCGGCCACGTGCTGTGCGTGGGCGGCAACCGCGGCAGTGGCGGGGCGGTGATGCTGGCCAGCGAAGCGGCGCTGCGCAGCGGCGCCGGGCTGGTCAGCGTGGCCACCCAGGCGGTGCACGTGGCGCCCTTGCTGGCCCGCCTGCCCGAGGCGATGGTGCATGCGGTGGAGGACGCCGGTGACCTGCAGGCGTTGCTGGCGCGGGCCACGGTGGTCGCGATCGGGCCGGGGCTGGGCCAGGAGGAGTGGGCGCGCGAACTGTGGCGGCAGGTGCTGGCCAGTGGCCTGCCGCAGGTGATCGATGCCGATGCGTTGAACCTGCTGGCCGCCGCGCACACCCCGCTGCACGACGCGATCCTGACCCCGCACCCCGGCGAAGCCGCGCGTCTGCTCGGCTGCAGCACCGCGCAGATCCAGGCCGATCGCCACGGCGCGGCCCGACGGTTGGCCGAGCGCTACGGCGCGGTGGTGGTGCTCAAGGGCGCCGGGACCCTCATCGCCGCGCCTGGTCAGCGCCCCCGCGTGATCGCGGCGGGCAATCCAGGCATGGCCGTCGGTGGCATGGGCGACCTGCTCACCGGCATCATTGCCGCCCTGCGCGCGCAGGGCCTGGACGCCTTCGACGCGGCCAGCACCGGCGCGCTGGTGCATGCACTGGCCGGCGACGCCGCCGCCGGGCAAGGCCAGCGTGGCCTGCTTCCCACCGACCTGCTGGCGCCGCTGCGGCGCCTGGTCAATCCGCAACCGGACATCGCATGATCACGTTTTTCCTGGCCCAGACCGAAGACACCGACCTGCTGGGGCATTGGCTGGCCGCCACCCGTCCGCCACAGGCGGTGATGCAGCTGCAGGGCGACCTCGGCGCCGGCAAATCCACCCTGGCCCGGGCGCTGCTGCGGGCGCTGGGCGTCACCGGCCCGATCCGCAGCCCCACCTACACCCTGGTGGAGCGTTATCCGCTGGCCGATGGCCACGAGGCCTGGCACCTGGACCTGTACCGCATCGGCCAGGCCGAAGAGCTGGATTTCCTGGGGCTGGACGAAGGCAGCGCCTCGCTCTGGCTGGTCGAATGGCCCGAGCGCGGCGCCGGTGCGCTGCCGCCCAATGACCTGTTGGTGGCGCTGGAGATCGAAGGGCAGGGCCGCCGCGCCCGGCTCACCGCCGCCAGCGAAGCCGGTCGTGAATGGCTCGCGCGGCTGCCGCAAGGGGGCGACTTGCAGGCCCTTTCTGTCGGCTGACACTAGGAAACTCCGGCAGGTTACGGATTATTAAGGGAAAAGGTGTTGCATTTCGTTCAGGGCGGTGATTGAATCCTGAGCTATGCCAATGGGGAAACCACTCACCGCCCTCTGTGCCGCCGTCGGACTGTGTCTGGCGAGCGCGTTTGCGTGGGCGGGCGAAGTCCGCCAGGTCGGGCTGGAGACCGGCGCCACCGGCACCCGCGCGGAGATCGCGCTGGCCGGCAGCGGCGGTTACAAGACGCTGACCCTGTCCGGGCCGAACCGCCTGGTGGTCGATTTCCCCGACTCCAGCGCCGTGCGCAACCTCAAGCTGCCCGCGCCCAAGGGCGTGGTCACGGCCGTGCGCACCGGCCAGCCGGTGCCGGGCACGTTCCGGGTGGTGTTCGACCTGGCCGAATCGGTGGCCCCGTTCCGCCCGCAGATGATCAAGCAGGGCGATCAATCGCGGCTGGTGATCGAGTGGCCGGGCGATGCGCCGGCCAGCGTGGCCAGCAGCACGCCGCCGCCGGCGGCGGTGCCGACACCGGCAGCGGGCGCTACGCCGCCCACATCTGCCAGCCAGAACCCGAACCCGAACCCGACCGCCGATGCCGCCCAGGCGCGCAGCGATGCCGCGCGCGCCACCGCGCTGCTGACCGCCTCGGTGCGCCAGCAGGCCAGTGCCACGGCGGCCACGCCGGTGCCGAGCCCGGCCACGCCGACGGCCACCGCCGCCAACGTGGCCGCCGCCGGCAACGCCAATGCCGCCAGCAACTCGGCCACGCCGGCCGCGATCCTGGCCGGCCAGGCCACGGCCGCGGTGGTGCCGGCGCCCACGCCGGCCCCGGTGGTGACCCCGCCTGCCGAGCTGCCGCGCCCGGCGATGCCCAGTGATGCCTCGCGCATCAAGATGCGCGCGGGCATGCGCCCGCTGGTGGTGGCGATCGATCCCGGCCACGGCGGCCAGGACCCCGGCGCGGTCGGCCCGACCGGCAAGCGCGAAAAAGACATCACCCTGGCGGTGGCACGCGAACTGGCCCGCCAGGTCAACGCGACGCCCGGCCTGAAGGCCTACCTGACCCGCGACACCGACGTGTTCATTCCGCTGCCGATGCGCGCGCAGAAGGCACGCTCGGCCAAGGCCGACATCTTCATCTCGATCCACGCCGATGCGGCCGAGAACCGCGCCGCGACGGGTTCGTCGGTGTATGTGCTGTCGACCAAGGGCGCGTCCTCGCAGCGTGCGCGCTGGCTGGCGGACAAGGAAAACGCGGCCGACCTGGTGGGCGGGGTGCGGCTGCAGCAGACCGAAGGCACGCTGGCCAGCGTGTTGCTGGATCTGGCCCAGAGCGGCTACATGAAGGCGTCCGAAGACGCGGCCGGGCACGTGCTGGGCGGGCTGAAGCGGATCGGCAAGAATCACAAGCCGAACATCGAGCGCGCGAACTTCGCGGTGCTGCGCACCTCGGACATGCCGGCGATGCTGGTGGAAACGGCCTTCATCTCCAACCCGGACGAAGAGCGCCGCCTGATGGACCCGGCCTACCAGCGGCAGATTGCCGGTGCGGTGCTGGATGGCGTGCATACGTTCTTCAGCCGGCAGCCGCCGCCGGGCACGCTGTATGCGGCCCGCGCCGAAGCGGAGATCGAAGCGGCCAGCACCGTGGCCGGCGGCAGCAAGTAAGCCGCGCGGGCCGCTGACGCACGCGTGGCGCTGACCACGGGCAGCTGACCGTTGTTCTGCACGAGGTGCTGCGCGGTGCGGGTCCATGCCCAGTCTTCGATCGGCGGCGAGGCGCGCCTGCGGGGCCCCTTGGCGGCCGGCAGACCCTTGTGCAGTGTCCCCCGGCCGCCTGCGGCGACCTCCTCCTTTACTTTGCCAAGGGCCTGCCGGCCGCCAAGGGGCGCGGCTTGCGGTGCGCAACAGCGCCTCACCGATTGGAGTGATGCCTGTTGCGGCGCTTTGAACGGCGCGGCAGCGGTAGGTCATGCCCGTTGGTGGTGGCGGTTTTCCCCGCCGCAGAAAGACCGGGCGATCCAGGTCGGCGTGGCCCATGGGCGGCCGCAGGCCGGCGCTACGCTATCATCTGCCGATGACGTACAGCCCCCGATTCCCCCTTCCCCGCGCCGGCGCATCTGCTGATGGCGGGCGCCGCGCATGAGCATCCGCCAGCTGCCCGAGATCCTGATCAACCAGATCGCTGCCGGCGAGGTGGTCGAGCGCCCGGCCTCGGTGGTGAAGGAACTGGTCGAGAACGCGCTCGATGCCGGCGCCACCCGCGTGGACATCGATCTGGAGGAGGGCGGCGTGCGCCTGATCCGGATCCGCGATGACGGTGGCGGGATCGCGCCGGAGGAGCTGCCGCTGGCGGTATCGCGGCATGCCACCAGCAAGATCGCCAGCCTGGACGACCTGGAGGCGGTGGCCACGCTGGGCTTCCGCGGCGAGGCGTTGCCGTCGATCGCCTCGGTCAGCCGGTTCACCCTGGCCTCGCGCCGGGCCAGCGATGCCCATGGGTCGGCGCTGCAGATCGAAGGCGGCAAGGTGGGCGAAGTGACCCCGCGTGCGCACGCGCCCGGCACCACGGTGGAAGTGCGCGAGCTGTTCTACAACGTGCCGGCGCGGCGCAAGTTCCTGCGCGCCGAACGGACCGAACTGGGCCACATCGAAGAATGGCTGCGTTCGCTGGCGCTGGCACGGCCGGACGTGGAGCTGCGGGTGTCGCACAACGGCAAGCCGTCGCGCCGCTACAAGCCCGGCGACCTGTATTCGGACGCGCGCCTGGGCGAAACGCTGGGCGAGGATTTCGCCGCGCAGGCCCTGCGGGTGGACCACAGCGGGGCCGGCCTGCGCCTGCACGGGTGGGTGGCGCAGCCGCATTACTCGCGCGCCAGCACCGACCAGCAGTACCTCTACGTCAACGGCCGCTCGGTGCGTGATCGCAGCGTGGCCCACGCGGTGAAGATGGCCTACGGCGACGTGCTGTTCCATGGCCGCCAACCGGCCTACGTGCTGTTCCTGGAGCTGGACCCGACCCGGGTGGATGTCAACGTGCACCCGGCCAAGCACGAGGTGCGTTTCCGTGATTCGCGGCTGATCCATGATTTCGTCTACCGCACGCTGAAGGAAGCGCTGGCCGAGACGCGCGCCGGGATGACCCACGCCGGTGCCGAGGCGGGCGGCCTGCCCGCCACGGCGCTGCCGGGCGCGGGCCAGGCCGTGCCGGCCGGCGGTTACGCGCTGGGTGGCGGCGGTGGCGGCGGTGGGATGTCCGCGCAATGGCGGCCGCAGCAGTCGCCGCTGGGCCTGCAGGTGGCCGATGCGCCGTCGGCCTATGCGGCGCTGTACGCCACGCCCGGCGGCGCCGGCATGACGGCCGCGCTGCCGCCGATGCCGGCCGAAAACGGCCTGCCGCAGACCGCCGCCGACAGTGGCGTGCCACCGCTGGGCTATGCGGTGGCGCAGTTGCACGGCATCTACATCCTGGCCGAGAACGCCGAAGGCCTGATCGTGGTGGACATGCACGCCGCGCACGAACGCATCGGCTATGAGCGGCTCAAGACCGCGCACGATGGCATGGGCCTGCACGCCCAGCCGTTGCTGGTGCCGATCACCCTGGCGGTGGGCGAGCGCGATGCCGATACGGCCGAGCGCGAAGCCGACACGCTGGTGGCGCTGGGTTTCGAGATCACCCGCTCGGGCCCCGGTTCGCTGCACGTGCGCAGCATTCCGGCGCTGCTGGCCAATGCCGAACCCGAAGGCCTGCTGCGCGACGTGCTCACCGACCTGCGCGAACACGGGCAGAGCCGGCGCATCGCCACCGCGCGCGACGAGCTGCTCTCGACCATGGCCTGCCACGGTGCGGTGCGCGCCAACCGGCGCCTCACGGTGCCGGAAATGAACGCGCTGCTGCGCGACATGGAAATCACCGAACGCTCGGGTCAGTGCAATCATGGCCGACCGACCTGGGCGCGTTTTTCGCTGGCGGACATCGACCGCTGGTTCCTGCGCGGACGTTGAAGGGGACAGGCATGGGGATGGGGAGATACACACTGGGCGCGGTGCTGCTCGCGCTGGGGCTGGCCGCGTGCGCGGACAAGCCCGAGGCGCCGGCCGTGGTGGCCGAGGACCCGGCGTTTGCCGCGGCCCAGCAGCAGTGGCGCCTGCAACGCTATGAAGAACTGCACGCCGCCGATGGCTGGACCAGCCTGGTGGGCCTGCATTGGCTGGAATACAAGGCGCACTACATCGGCAGTGGCCCGGGCAGCGGCATCCGCCTGGCGGTCGGGCCGGACAAGCTGGGCATGGTGACGCGCCAGGGCGACACCGTCTGGTTCACCCCCGAGCGCGGGGTGGCGTTGAACGTGGCCGACAAGCCGGTGGGCGGCCGCATCCGCTTCTACAGCGATCGCGATGCCGCGCCCACCCTGATCAGCTTCGATGACGGCAAGGGCCAGCTCAGCCTGATCCACCGGGGCGAGCGCTACGCGCTGCGGGTCAAGCACGCCGATGCGCCCGCCCGCGCCAACTTCGCCGGGCTGCAGTACTGGCCGGGCGGTGCGTCCTGGCAGGTCCGCGCGCGCTTCGTGCCGCACCCGCCGGGCAAGACGCTGCCGATCGTGGACATCACCGGTCTGACCACGGCGATGCCCAACGCCGGCGCGCTGGAGTTCGAGCGCGACGGTCGCACCTGGCGGCTGGAGGCGCTGGGCGAACCGGGGCGCGCGCTGTTCGTGATCTTCTCCGATCGCACCAGTGGCCATGGCAGTTATCCGGCCGGGCGCTATCTGGACCTGGCCGCGCCGGACGCCAACGGCCAGGTGCTGATCGACTTCAACCACGCCTACAATCCCCCGTGTGCCTTCACTCCGTTTGCGACCTGTCCGTTGTCGCCGCCGGAAAACCGCCTGGACCTGCGCGTTGACGCGGGCGAGCAGGCTTATCACGCCCCTCAAGGAGAGCCCTGACCCATGTCGATGCTGTCGCGCGCGTTGTCCACGTTGTTGATCGCCGGCGGCCTGCTGCTGGCCACCGGTCCGGTGCAGGCGCGCAATGACGCGCCCGCGGCCAAGGCGACCCCGCCGGTGCCGCTGCTGTGGAAGGTGACCGGGCCCGGCGACAGCCGCGTGTACCTGCTGGGCTCCTTCCACATGCTGCGCGCCCAGGATTATCCGCTGGCCGCCGACGTGGACCAGGCCTTCGCCGCGTCCTCGCGCGTGGTGTTCGAGTTGTCGCCGCAGGACATGGAATCCCCGCAGCTGGTGCAGAAAATGGTGCAGGCGGCCGTGCGCACCGATGGCACCGAGCTCAAGCGCGACCTCGACGCGGCCACCTGGACCAAGCTGCAGGCCTACGCGACCGAGAACAAGATGCCGCTGGCCCAGCTGCAGGGCATGAAGCCGTGGTTCGTGGGGCTGACCATCACCCTGGGCCAGTTCGCCAAGATGGGGCTGGACCCCAACCTGGGCCTGGACCGGCATTTCATGGACCGCGCGGCCAAGGCCGGCAAGCCCACCGCCGGCCTGGAAGACATCGATACCCAGATCGCGGTGCTGGCGGGCATGTCGATGCAGGAACAGCAGCAGATGGTGGCCGAGGCGCTGGACCAGGTCGACAAGGCCGACGTCGAGGGCCGGCGCCTGCACGATGCCTGGCGGCGTGGCGATGACAAGCTGCTGTGGACCTCGATGGCCGCGCAGATGCGGGGCCAGTACCCGCAGCTGTACAAGCGCATCAACACCGACCGCAACGATGCCTGGGTGCCCAAGCTGCAGCAGTACCTGCAGGCCGGGCAGGGCGGCACGCTGGTGGTGGTGGGGGCCTTGCACCTGCTCGGCAACGACGGGGTGGTGGACAAGCTCAAGGCCAAGGGCTTCACCGTCGAGCGCGTCTGCACCGGCTGCGCCAAGCCCAGGCGCTGATCCGGGCCGGCGGCACACACGAAAAAGGCGCGGCCGGTGGGCTGCGCCTTTTTTCGTATCGGCCCGCTGGCGGGTTCAGCGGCGGGTCTTGCCGCCTGCGCCGGACGCCGGGGTCTCCGGCTTGCCGGTCCCGGTGGAGGTGCCGCCGGGGCGTGGGCCGAAGCCGGAGCCCATGTTGCGCTGGAAGTCCTGCCACAGCTCCAGGTTGCGCTCGGTCAGCTGGTTCATCATCGCCCAAGGGGTCTGCCCGAGCAGGTTGCCCATCTGCTGGCGGAACTGCTGCTGCTGGTCCAGGAAGACCTGCATGCTGCGCTCCAGGTAGTTGCCCATGAAGCCCTGCAGCGAATCGCCGTAGAAGCGGATCAACTGGCTCAGCAGCTGGGTGGACAGCATCGGTTCGCCGTCCTGTTCCTGGTCGGCGATGATCTGCAGCAGCACCGAGCGGGTCAGGTCGTCGCCGCTCTTGGCGTCACGGACTTCGAAGTCTTCACCGTCCAGGATCAGCTGGCGCACGTCCTCGATGGTGATATAGCTGGAAATCTCGGTGTCGTAGAGCCGGCGGTTCGGGTACTTCTTGATAATGCGGTTCGCAGCCATGAAGCGGTCACTCATCACACAGTAGGCGCGCAGCATGGCGCAGTGCAGCAGCACATGCAACCGCCGCAAGGCCCTTGCGACGGGGCCCGGGGCCGGTTTCATGTTGCGCAGCATGGATTTGCGCGACGTGCAGCATTTTTCGTGGACACGTGTCGTGCAGCGGTGGAACCTCCTGCAAACGTTTTCTCGACATCGGCAGCGCCGGCGGCGCGGCCCGGTTACCAGCCCATGTGGTGGCCGCCGTTGATATCCAGGTTGGAGCCGGTGATCCACGACGCTTCCTCGTTGACCAGGAAGGCGACGGCATAGGCGATCTCCTCCGGCTTGCCGAGGCGGCCGGTGGGGATGTCGGCGATGATCTTGGCGCGCACTTCATCGGGCACGGCCATCACCATGTCGGTGGCCACGTAGCCGGGCGAGATCGTATTGACGGTAATGCCGAACCCGGCGTTCTCGCGGGCCAGGGAGATGGTGAACCCGTGCATGCCGGCCTTGGCCGCGGCGTAGTTGGCCTGGCCGTACTGGCCCTTCAGGCCGTTGATCGAGCTGATCTGGATGACCCGGCCCCAGCCACGGCGGCGCATGCCTTCGATCACCGGGCGGGTGACGTTGAACACCGAATTGAGGTTGGTGTTGATCACATCGTGCCACTGGTCGGCGCGCATGCGATGGAAGGTGGTGTCGCGGGTGATGCCGGCGTTGTTGACCAGGATCTCGATCGGGCCAAGCGCGGCCTCCACCGCCTGCACCATGGCCTCGGCCGTGCCCGGGTCGGCCACGTCGCCGGGGAAGATCGCCACCTCGCAACCGCGCGCCAACATCCTTTCGCGCCAGGCCACGGCCTTGGCCTCGTCGCGGTAGTTGGTGGCCACCCGATGGCCCTGGTCGGCCAGGCGTTGGCAGATGGCGGTGCCGATGCCGCCGGTACCGCCGGTGACCAGTGCGACGCGAGATGTCATGAGCGGCTACTCCAAAAGGCAGGGCCAACAAGGGGAAGGCGATTCTGCAACATCACCGCGGCGTTGGGTATCAGCCGGGCGATGGACAGGGCGCGATGTCCTGGCGCGGCAGCCGCGACGGGTCGAAATGCGCGCGCGCCCGGGCCAGCAGCGCCGCCGGGCCGGTGGCACCGAGCAGGCAGGCGCGATCCTGGCCGAGGTCGGCCCAGGCCTGGCGCAGCGCGGGCAGCGGCTGCGAGGGGTCGAGCGGGTGGGCGGCTTCGGATTTGGACAGCTTGCGGCCGTTGGCATCCAGCAGCAGCGGCAGGTGCAGGTAGGCCGGGGTGGGCAGGCCGAGCGCGCGCTGCAGCAGGATCTGGCGCGGGGTGGAATCGAGCAGGTCCGCGCCGCGCACCACGTCGGTGATGCGCTGCTGGCCGTCGTCCACGACCACGGCCAGCTGGTAGGCCCAGAAGCCGTCGGCACGGCGCAGGACGAAATCACCGACCTCGGCGTGCACGTCCTGCGCGATCCGGCCGCGCAGGCCATCCTCGAAGGCGACCGTGCTGCCCGGGGGCACGCGCAGGCGGATGGCCGGTTGTGCCCGTTCGCTGCGTGCCACGCAGTGATGGTGGATGCCGTGCTGGGTGGCCAGATCGCGGCGGCTGCAGTGGCAGGCAAACGCCTGGCCGGTCGCCAACAGACGATCCAGGGCCCGCTGGTACAGGCCATCGCGCCGGCTCTGGTGCACCACCGGGCCGTCGCTGGCCAGGCCCATGGCCGCCAGCGTCGCCAATTGCTGGTCGATGGCCCCGGCCACGGTGCGCGGCGGGTCCACGTCTTCCACGCGCACCAGCCACTGGCCGCCGGCGTGGCGGGCCAGCAGCCAGCTGCCCAGGGCGGCCAGCAGCGAGCCGGGGTGCAGGGGGCCGGTAGGCGAGGGCGCGAAGCGGCCGCGGTAGGGAGGCGTGGACATGAACTATGAATCGTCGGTCAGTTTGCGACTTGAATTCAACCGGCACTCCCCGCAGATTTGCATTCATCAACCCCCAATGAGCGTTATTTCCCCATGTTCAGTCGTATTGGCCTGTTCCTTCTGACCAACCTTGCCGTGCTGGCCTTGGCGGGCATCGTGATGTCGGTGCTGGGCGTCAATCCCAACCAGATGAGCGGTCTGCTGGTGATGGCGGCCATCTTCGGCTTCGGCGGTTCGATCATTTCGCTGCTGCTGTCCAAGTGGATGGCCAAGCGTTCGACGGGCGCGGTGGTGATCACCGAGCCGCGCAACCCGACCGAGCGCTGGCTGCTGGCGACGGTGGAGCGCCAGGCGCGCGAGGCCGGCATCGGCATGCCGGAAGTGGCGGTGTATGACGGCCCGGAGATCAACGCGTTCGCGACCGGCGCCAACCGCAACAACGCGCTGGTGGCGGTGTCCACCGGGCTGCTGCACAACATGAGCGAGGACGAGGCCGAGGCGGTGCTGGGCCACGAGATCGCACACGTGGCCAACGGCGACATGATCACGATGGCGCTGCTGCAGGGCGTGCTCAACACGTTCGTGATCGTGCTGGCCCGGGTCGTGGGCGGGTTCATCGACAGCGTAATCTCCGGCAACCGCGAGGGTGGCGGCCGCGGGTTTGCGTACTACATCATCGTGTTCGTGCTGGAGATGATCTTCGGGCTGGGCGCGACGGTGATCTCGATGTGGTTCTCGCGCCACCGCGAGTTCCGCGCCGACGCGGGCGGTGCCCACCTGGCCGGCCGCCAGAAGATGATCGCCGCGCTGGAGCGGCTGAAGCTCAACCACGGCCAGAGCACGCTGCCCACGCAGATCGCCGCGTTCGGCATCGCCGGCTCGGCCGCCAGGAAGCTGTTCATGAGCCACCCGCCGCTGGAAGAGCGCATCGCCGCGCTGAAGGCCGCCGGCAACACCGTGGCCTGATTCCCCATCCCCTGATCGCCCCAACGCCCGGCCTTGGCCGGGCGTTTTTTTGGGCGCTTCGCCCTTTTGTGGGCCAATGCGTTGTGAAGCCGCGCGAGTGCATTGCCTTGTCGCTTGGGGCGGTAGGGTTGGCCGGTGCGCACCGAAGAAGCCGATAGTGCCGGCCGCTGGCCGGCTTCCCACAGCCCCCTTGCTCCCAACGACCACCGACCAATCGCCAGTGCTGCGGCCGTTGATCTTCTGACGGCCACCCCCACCCCGCGCGACCAGGCCGGCACTCGCAAGGCCCAATGCGCCGCAAGGGAGCAAAACCCCGCCGAAGCGGGCAATCAGGCGGTTGCCCTCCCAAACGAAAACGGCGCCCGAAGGCGCCGTTCCGTGGTGTTGCCGCCGCCGCCAATCAGAACTTGGCGTCGAACTCGGCCGCGTAGCCGGTGTTGACCAGCACCTTCTGCAGCACGTCGGTGTTCTTCACGTTGCCCGCCACGATCTGCTGCGTCTCCGGGCCGCGGCTGTCCATGCGCGCCGGGGTGGCGCCCTTGAAATCGCACACCCGGCCACCGGCCTCGCGGACCAGCAGCACGCCCGCGGCGATGTCCCAGGCCTTCACGCCCGCCTCGAAGTACGCATCGGCCCGGCCGCAGGCCACATAGGCCAGGTCCAGTGCCGCCGACCCCGTGCGGCGCACGTCTTCGGCGTGCACCAGCAGCGCGTCGACCGCCTTCAGCTGCGCGCTCGTGCGCTGGCGCTCGCGCGGGGCGAACCCGGTGTGGATCATCGCACCGGCCATGTCCTTGCGGTCGGCCACGCGGATCCGGCGGTCGTTCAGCACCGCGCCGGCACCGCGGCTGGCCGTGAACAGTTCATTGCGGAGCGGGTCGAAGATCACCGCGTCGATCGGCTCGCCGTTCTCCACCAGCGCAATGGACACGCAGTAGTGCGGGAAGCCGCGCAGGTAGTTGCTGGTGCCGTCCAGCGGGTCGATCACCCACATGTAACGGTTCACCGCCTGCACGCCACCTTCCTCGGCCATGATCCCGTACTCGGGATAGGCGCGCTTGAGTTCCTTGATGATGACCTTTTCCGCATCCGCATCGACTTCACTGGCATAGTCCATGCGCCCCTTCTGCACGACGTTCAACGCCTCCAGCTTGTTGATGTTGCGCAACAGGACGTTGCCGGCGAGGCGGGCGGCCTTGACCATGACGGTGACGGCGGGTTTCTGCATGGCGAAAAGCTCCCGGAAAGGCAGAGTAGGGGGGGACTGGCGGGGGAAAAGAGCGGTCCCGGCGCAGAGGCCGGCCGCACAGTTTACCATCTGTCGCTTGTCTGCTCGCGTTTGGCCTGTTCATGTCCATTGAAACCGCTCCGTCCCGCATCCGATTCGTCCTCGTCGGCACCCAGCACCCCGGCAACATGGGCGCTGCGGCGCGCGCCATGAAGACCATGGGCCTGGGCCGGCTGGTCCTGGTGGCCCCGGAAAAGCCCCTGGATGAAGAAGCGTTCAGGCGCTCGGCCGGGGCCGAGGACGTGCTCGGCGATGCCCCGATGGTGGCCACCCTGGCCGAGGCCGTGGCCGACTGCACCCTGGTGCTGGGCTGCACCGCCCGCGCCCGTCGCGTGCAGCTGGAAGAGCTGCTGCCCACCCTGGCCGCCCAGCGCGCCCTGGCCAAGGCCGCCGAACCGGCCGCCGAAGTCGCCTTCGTGTTCGGGCGCGAGCGCACCGGCCTGACCAACGAGGAGCTGCAGCTCTGCCACCTGGCCGTGCACATCCCCTCCAATCCGGAGTTCAGCTCGCTCAACCTGGCCGCCGCCGTGCAGGTGCTCGCCTATGAAGTGCGCATGGCCGTGCTCGGCGGCGTGCAGGGCGCGGCCCCGGCCGATCCGGAGCATCGCGAGCAGCCGGCCAGCCATGCCCAGGTCGAAGGCCTGTTCGGCCAGCTCGGCCAGACCCTGGACGAGATCGACTTCCACAAGGGCCGCGCCCCCGATTCGGCCATGCGCAAGCTGCGCCGCCTGTTCCTGCGCACCGAACTGAGCGAGCAGGAAGTGCGCCTGCTGCGCGGCATCCTCGCCGACGCCCAGCGAATGGCGCGATTGGCCAACGAACGGCCCCAATGAGCTGACGCAGTTCTCACTTTTTCGGGTAGGCTGTCGGCATTCCTTGGGGGGAGCGAATGGGATTGCCGGGTCTGCGATGGCTGTTGCAGGGAGGTCTGCTGTGTCTGGTCATCGCCATGATGGCCGGGCCCGCCACGGCCGGTCCCGACAACGTGCTGGTGCTGGGCCGGATCAGCGACAACCCCAAGTCACACTATGCGCAACTGCAACCCCTGCTCGATTACGTGGTGCCGCGCATGCGCGATGTGGGCATCACCGAGGGCCGCATCCTGATGGCGCCCGATGCCCAGCAGATGGCCAGCTACCTGCGCCGTGGCCGCGTGGACTGGGTCACCGAGACCTCCGGCACCGCCGTGGCGCTGGGCCTGCGCAGTGGCGCCCAGCCGCTGCTGTTGACCGAGCGCAACGGCGTGCGTGACTACCACACGCTGATCTTCGTCCGCCGCAGCAGTCCGATCCGGTCGCTGGCCGACCTCAAGGGGCACACCCTGGCCTTGCAGAACACCGCCTCCACCAGTGCCTACCTGGTGCCGGTGATGACCCTGCTGCAGCACGGCCTGACTCCCGAAATCCTGCTCTCGGCCCACGATGCGGCCGCCCCGGATACGGTCGGCTACGTGTTCGCGCGCAGCGAGGCCAACATCGCCACCCTGGTCCACAAGGGTGTGGTCGATGCCGGCGCGGTGAGCAGCGTGGACTGGGCCGACGGGCACCGGCTGCCGGCCAATTTCGTGCGCGACTTCCGCATCATCCACCGCAGCGAGCCGTACCCGCGTGCGGTGGAAGTGGTGCGCGCCGGCCTGGATCCCAAGGTGCGCGACCGCCTGCAGCAGGTGTTGCTGGAGGCCGCCGCCGACCCCGAGGCGCAGGATGCGCTGCAGAAATTTTTTGGTACGTCCGGTTTCCATCGGGTGGATGCGCAGATGCAACACCGGTTGGATGAACTCAAACAAGGGCTGGCTCGCGTGCGGATGGAAGTGGAATGAGGCTGTTGGGTTCCGGAATGCAGGCACGTTTCGTGCTGGCGATGAGTGGGGCGATGCTGGTGGTGATCGCCATCGTGGCGGTGGTCCTGGGCCGCCAGGCGACGATGCAGGATGAGGTCAAGCACCTCAGCGGCAACGTCATCCACGACCTGTTCGACCGCAGCGTGCGCAGTCGCGGCGAGGCCCTGGCACGCGAGCTGTCCGACGCGCTGGCCAACCCGCTGTATTACAACGACCTGGAGCAGGTGGGCGCGCTGGTGCGCAATACCTCCCGCCAGCAGGTGGTGCGCTATGTGCTGGTGTTCGACGAGGACGGCAAGCTGATCCACGACGGCTCCACCGAAGTGATCGACTTCGGCCGGCCGATGAGCGACCCGCTGGCCGCCGGCGCGGTGGCCGCCCGCACGCTGGTGGTGCAGCAGTCGCCCAAGGTGCTGGACAACGCCATGCCGATCCTGGTCGGCAACCAGCGCATCGGCGGGGTCCGGGTGGGCATGGCCCTGGACGACGTGCAGGCGATGGAGCACCGCGCCAACCAGACCCTGGGCGAGCGCCTGCAGCAGGTGGGCAAGCGCCACCTGGGCTGGCTGCTGCTGATGCTGGGCCTGCTGATCGGCATCGGCGTGGGGGTGATCGTCTATGTCCAGCGCACCCTGGTCACCCCGATCCGCTGGCTGGCCGCGGCCGCGCGCCAGATCGAGGCCGGCGACTACCGCCCGCAGCTGCAGCAGAGCAAGCGCCAGGACGAAGTGGGCGAGCTGGTGCGGGCGTTCGGGCGGATGAGCGAGTCCATCGCCCGGCATGACCGCGAAGTGCGCCACATGGCCTACACCGATGCCCTGACCGGGCTGACCAACCGGCTGGCTTTCCGCGAGGCGCTGGACCACCGGCTGATGGCCGCCCGCGCCTCCAGCCACCGGCTGGCACTGCTGTTTGCCGACATGGACGATTTCAAGCGGGTCAACGACACCCTCGGCCACGAGGCCGGCGACGAGGCGCTGCTGCAGTTCGCCCAGCGCATCAGCACCGCGGTGGCCCAGGCCGGCGGCGACGAGGCCCTGCTGGCGCGCTTTGGCGGCGATGAGTTCGTGATCCTGCTGGGCGATGGCGACGTGGCCGCGCACGCGCGGCAGCTGGCCGAGATCCTGGTCCGCGAACTGGGCAAGCCGCTGTTCGTGCAGGGCCGGGAGCTGTTCCTGGGCACCTCGATCGGCGTGACCCTGTTCCCCGACGATGCCGCGGATGCAACCACGCTGCTCAAGAACGGCGACATCGCCATGTATCAGGCCAAGGTGGCCGGCAAGAACTGCTACCGCTACTACAGCCGGGCCATGGACCATGCGGTGGAGCGCCGCGTGCACATGGAGCAGGAGCTGCGCGGCGCCTGGGAGCGCGGCGAGCTGCGCCTGGTGTACCAGCCGATCTTCCGCACCCGCGACCGGCGCATGGTCGGGGTGGAGGTGCTGCTGCGCTGGCAGCACCCCACGCTGGGCACGATCCCGCCGTCGGTGTTCATCGAAGTGGCCGAGCAGAGCGGACTGATCGAAGTGATCGGGCCCAAGGTGCTGCGCGCGGCCTGCATGGAGGCGGTGCAGTGGCCGCACGGCGTGGACAGCGAAGGCCTGTTCGTGTCGGTCAACGTGTCCCCGCGCCAGCTGCGTGGCGGCGAGCTGCCCAGCCTGGTGGCCGACTGCCTGCGCGACACCGGCCTGCCGGCCTCGCGCCTGCACCTGGAACTGACCGAAACGGCGGTGATCGGCGATGAGATGCTGGCCGCGGCCCTGCTGGACAAGCTGCATCGCACCGGGGTGAAGGTGTGGCTGGACGACTTCGGGACCGGCTTCTCCGGCCTGAGCCACCTGCGCCAGGTGCCGGTGGACGGGGTCAAGATCGACAAGAGCTTCGTGGCCGACATGCAGCGCGATCCCGACGACCTGGCCCTGACCACGGCGATCATCGCCATGGCCCACGCGCTGGGGATCACGGTGGTGGCCGAGGGCATCGAGCAGGAAGTGCAGTTCGACCTGCTGTGCCAGCGGGGCTGCGACCTCGGCCAGGGCTACTGGCTGAGCCATCCGGTGAGCGCCACCGACGTGGTGCAGATGATCGAGGCCGGGGTGTAGCGCGCAGCGACCAACGGTCGTTGCCTGCCGCCGCCCATCGTAGGCGACCCCCGTGGGTGGTCGCCTGCCTCAGACCGGGCGCTTGCTGCCCTCGCCGGCAATCTCGCGGACCAGCTTGGGCACCAGGTAGCCCGACAGCTGCGTGGTCAGCTGCGCGTGCAGGGCCTTGGCCGTCTCGTCGCTGACCTCGAAGTGGGCCACGCCCTCCACCCGGTCCACCTGGTACAGGTAATAGGGCAGCACGCCGGCGGCGAAGCTGCGCTCGCTCAGGTCCTGCAGCGCCTGCAGCGAGTCGTTGACCCCGCGCAGCAGCACCGCCTGGTTGAGCAGGGTGGCGCCGGCACCGCGCAGGCGCGCCATGGCCGCATCCACCGCGGCGTCGAACTCGTTGGCGTGGTTGGCATGGATCACGAACGCCACCGGCCAGGGCAGGCTGGCCAGCCATTGCACCAGTTCCTCGTCCACCCGCTCGGGCAGCACCACCGGCAGCCGGCTGTGGATGCGCAGGCGGCGCAGGTGCGGGATCTGCTTCAGCGCCTGGGTCAGCTCGACCAGCTTGTGGGTGGCCAGCGACAGCGGGTCGCCCCCGGAGAGGATCACCTCGTCGATGTCCGGGTCCTGGGCAATGGCCTCCACCGCCTCGCGCCAGCCCTCCCGGGCGGCATTCTCGGTGCCGTAATCGAAATGCCGGCGGAAGCAGTAGCGGCAGTTGATCGCGCAGCTGCCAGTGGTCACCAGCAGGGCCCGGCCGCGGTACTTCTGGATGACCCCGGTGGCCTTCCTGGCCAGGCCGTCGCCCACCGCGTCCAGGCTGAAGCCCGGCACCACCTGCATTTCATCGTTGATCGGCAGCACCTGGCGCAGCAGCGGGTCGTGCGCGTCACCCGGGCGCATGCGGGCGATGAAGCCCTGCGGTACGCGCACGGCGAACTGGCCGGCGGCCGCGTCCGAGACGGGCAGGGTGTCCGGGTCCAGGCCCAGCTGCGCCAGCAGCACGCGCGGGTCGCGGACCGCCTGGCGCCACAGCTGTTGCCAGCGCACGGGGGTGGGCAGGGGCGTGGCGGAAAGCTGCATGGAATGGGGGCCTGCGGTTATCATGTCGGTCAGAAAAACGAGTCACCCCACCGCTGCCGGTGGGTTTTCCATTCTATCCGGCTCGCCGCGCCTGCGCGGCGTTTGCCCATTCAGGAGCTTCAGCATGGCCACTGTTGGCATGAACGATGTCAAGAACGGGATGAAGATCCTGATCAACAATGAACCGGCGGTCATCACCGAGACCGAGTACGTCAAGCCGGGCAAGGGCCAGGCCTTCACCCGCATGAAGTACCGCTTCATCAAGTCCGGTCGCGTGGTCGAAATGACCATGAAGGCCACCGATGACGTGGAAAAGGCCGACGTCGTCGATACCAACATGGACTTCATGTACAGCGACGGCGAGTTCTGGCACTTCATGGACCCCGAATCGTTCGAGCAGTTCCAGGCCACCAAGTCGGGCATGGGCGGCGCCGAAAAGTGGCTGAAGGGCGAAGAGTCCTGCATCGTCACCCTGTGGAACGGCGAGCCGATCTTCGTGCAGCCGCCGAACTTCGTCGACCTGAAGATCACCGAGACCGATCCGGGCGTCCGTGGCGACACCTCCGGCGGCGGCGGCAAGCCGGCCACCCTGGAAACCGGCGCCGTGGTCCGCGTGCCGCTGTTCGTCAACCAGGATGAAATCATCAAGGTCGACACCCGCTCGGGCGAATACTCCGCGCGCGTCAAGTAATCCGACCATAGGTCGGATGACGGGTAGAGCCGGCCGCTGGCCGGCTGGCACCTACGGGTAGCGCCGAGCCATGCTCGGCTGTCTGCCGGACCGCGCAGCCGA
>NZ_JAVWXA010000009.1:57132-60530 GCF_036662295.1 Stenotrophomonas sp. | reverse complement strand
GGGCCATCTGGCGCTGCGCGAGTTCGGCCTGCGCCCGTGCACCCCGCGCGGCATCGTCACCCTGCTGGGCCACACCGACCAGCCCGTGCGCGGCCGCAACGCCACCATCGTGGGCGTGAGCAACCACGTGGGCCGGCCGATGGGGCTGGAGCTGCTGATCGCCGGCTGCACGGTGACCAGCTGCCACAAGTTCACCCCCCGCGACGTGCTGGAGCGCAGCGTGCGCGAGGCCGACATCCTGGTGGTGGCGGTGGGCCGCCCCGGGATCGTGCCGGGTGAATGGGTGAAGCCGGGGGCGGTGGTGATCGATGTGGGCATCAACCGCCTGGACGACGGCCGGCTGGTCGGCGACGTGGGCTTTGAGGCCGCCGCCGCACGGGCCAGCTGGATCACCCCGGTGCCGGGCGGGGTAGGGCCGATGACCGTGGCCACGTTGATGCAGAACACGCTGGAAGCGGCGGAGGCGGACGCGTCGGCGCATTCGCGCTGACGCCCCACGGTCTGCGCTGCAAACCGCGGGCCTCCGTTCACCAGCACCCACGCCCCGCTGCTTCGCGGCCGCCCCCGAACTTCGGGGGCTCATCCTCCTGGGGCATGGTGGGTCGCCCTCGCTCGGCGCTACGGGCCGCTGGCGCGACACTGCGTCGCATCCACCCCCTGCCGCTCGGGACGGAAAAGGGGTAAAATGTCGCGCTTCCCCACATCTCGGGTATGCCGATGCTGCGCATCCAGGCTGAAGCTCTCACCTACGACGACGTCTCGCTCGTCCCCGCACACTCCACGATCCTGCCCAAGGATGTCAGCCTGGAAACCCGGCTGACCCGCGACCTGCGGCTGAAGCTTCCGATCCTTTCCGCGGCCATGGACACGGTCACCGAAGCCCGCCTGGCCATCGCCATGGCCCAGCTCGGTGGCATGGGCATCATCCACAAGAACCTCACCGTGGAGCAGCAGGCCGCCGAAGTGGCCAAGGTGAAGAAGTTCGAGGCCGGCGTCATCCGCGACCCGATCACCGTCGGTCCGGAAACCACCATCCGCGACGTGCTGGCCCTGACCCAGGCGCGCAACATCTCCGGCGTGCCGGTGGTGGACGGCGGCGGCCAGCTGGTGGGCATCGTGACCCATCGCGACATGCGCTTTGAAACCGAGCTGGACGATCCGGTCCGCCACATCATGACCAAGAAGGATCGCCTGATCACGGTCAAGGAAGGCGCCGCGTCCGAGGAAGTGCTGCAGCTGCTGCATCGCAACCGCATCGAGAAGATCCTGGTGGTCAACGATGCGTTCGCCCTGCGCGGCCTGATCACGGTCAAGGACATCCAGAAGAACACCGACTACCCCAACGCCGCCAAGGACACCGCGACCCGCCTGCTGGTCGGCGCCGCCGTCGGCGTGGGTGGCGACACCGATCGCCGCGTCGAGGCGCTGGTCGCCGCCGGCGTGGACGTGCTGGTGGTGGACACCGCGCACGGCCATTCGCAGGGCGTGCTGGACCGCGTGGCGTGGGTCAAGAAGCACTTCCCGCAGGTGCAGGTGGTGGGTGGCAACATCTGCACCGGCGAAGCCGCGCTGGCGCTGCTGGACAGCGGCGCGGACGCGGTCAAGGTCGGTATCGGCCCGGGCTCGATCTGCACCACGCGCGTGGTGGCAGGTGTGGGCGTGCCGCAGGTCACCGCGATCGACCTGGTGGCCGAGGCGCTGCAGGACCGCATTCCGCTGATCGCCGACGGTGGCATCCGTTATTCCGGCGACATCGGCAAGGCGCTGGCCGCCGGTGCCTCCACCATCATGATCGGTGGCCTGCTGGCCGGTACCGAGGAATCGCCCGGCGAGACCGAGCTGTTCCAGGGCCGTTCGTACAAGAGCTACCGCGGCATGGGCTCGCTGGCCGCCATGGAGAAGGGGTCCAAGGACCGCTATTTCCAGGACGCCTCCAGCGCCGACAAGCTGGTGCCCGAGGGCATCGAAGGCCGCGTGCCGTATCGCGGCCCGGTTGGCGGCATCATCCACCAGCTGATGGGCGGCCTGCGCGCCACCATGGGCTACGTGGGCTGCGGCACCGTCGAAGACATGCGCAGCAAGCCGAAGTTCGTCAAGATCAGCGGCGCCGGCCAGCGTGAGAGCCACGTCCACGACGTGCAGATCACCAAAGAACCGCCGAACTACCGCGCCTGATGCGGTGTGAGCAAAGAGGAACGAGGAAGCTGATTCCCGTTCCTCTTTCTCTATCGGCCGCCGGTAACGATTCCGTGTTTCCCGTATTCACTCCTGCATTGCCCGGGCACCATGACCAACATCCATAACGACAAGATCCTCATCCTCGATTTCGGTGCGCAGTACACGCAGCTGATCGCCCGCCGCATCCGCGAGCTGGGCGTCTACTGCGAAATCTGGGCGTGGGACCACAACCCGGCCGAGATCGCCGCCTTCGGCGCCAAGGGCATCATCCTGTCCGGTGGCCCGGAATCGACCACGCTGCCGGGCGCGCCCGCCGCGCCGCAGGAAGTGTTCGACAGCGGCCTGCCGATCTTCGGCATCTGCTACGGCATGCAGACCCTGGCGGCCCAGCTGGGTGGTGCCACCGAAGCGGCCGACCAGCGTGAGTTCGGCCATGCCGAAGTCAACGTCGTGCACCCCGATGCGCTGTTCAAGGGCCTGAGCGACCACGGCGGCGAGCCGAAGTTGAACGTGTGGATGAGCCACGGTGACCACGTGTCCGTGGCCCCGCCGGGGTTCACCGTCACCGCCGTGACCGATCGCATCCCGGTGGCCGCGATGGCCAACGAAGAGAAGCGCTGGTACGGCGTGCAGTTCCACCCGGAAGTGACCCACACCCTGCAGGGCCAGGCGCTGCTGCGCCGCTTCGTGGTGGACGTGTGCGGCTGCGAGACCCTGTGGACGGCGGCCAACATCATCGACGACCAGATCGCCCGCGTGCGCGAACAGGTGGGCGATGACGAGGTGATCCTGGGCCTGTCCGGTGGCGTCGATTCGTCGGTGGTGGCTGCGCTGCTGCACAAGGCGATCGGCGACAAGCTGACCTGCGTGTTCGTGGATACCGGCCTGCTGCGCTGGCAGGAAGGCGACCAGGTGATGGCGATGTTCGCCGAGCACATGGGCGTCAAGGTGATCCGCGTGAATGCCGCGGACCGCTATTTCAGCAAGCTGGAAGGCGTGAGCGACCCGGAAGCCAAGCGCAAGATCATCGGCAACCTGTTTGTGGACATCTTCGATGAAGAGTCCAACAAGCTGAGCAACGCCAAGTGGCTGGCGCAGGGCACCATCTACCCCGACGTGATCGAGTCGGCCGGCAGCAAGACCGGCAAGGCGCATGTGATCAAGAGCCACCACAACGTGGGCGGCCTGCCGGAGCACATGAAGCTGGGCCTGGTGGAGCC
>NZ_JAVWXA010000009.1:0-57032 GCF_036662295.1 Stenotrophomonas sp. | reverse complement strand
GCCACCACAACGTGGGCGGCCTGCCGGAGCACATGAAGCTGGGCCTGGTGGAGCCCCTGCGCGAGCTGTTCAAGGACGAAGTGCGCCGCCTGGGTGTTGAGCTGGGCCTGCCGCGCAGCATGGTGTATCGCCATCCGTTCCCGGGCCCGGGCCTGGGCGTGCGGATCCTGGGCGAAGTGAAGCGTGAGTACGCCGAGCTGCTGGCCAAGGCCGATGCGATCTTCATCGATGAGCTGCGCAAGGCGGACCTGTATGACAAGACCAGCCAGGCGTTTGCCGTGTTCTTGCCGGTGAAGTCGGTGGGCGTGGTGGGCGATGCGCGGGCTTATGAGTGGGTGATTGCGCTGCGGGCTGTGGAGACGATTGACTTCATGACGGCGCATTGGGCGCATCTGCCGTATGACTTCCTGGGGACGGTGAGTAATCGGATCATCAATGAGTTGCGGGGGGTATCGCGGGTTGTTTATGACATCTCGGGGAAGCCGCCGGCGACTATTGAGTGGGAATGAGTTGAAAGAACAAGGGCGCCGGGAGGCGCCCTTGTTGTCACGGGAGGTCCAGGATTACTTAACAGTAAAGGTATGGCAGCCACATTTCGGTTGTCAGCGTTAATGCGCGCGGGCTCCATGCATTGATTCATGTGGGCACCAGCGTCGAAAGCTGGCGGCGCGACTACAAAGTAGAAAGACTCATGCGAGCGCCTAGTGGAATAGAGTCCGCCCAGTACGCCGCGCAGTTGAAGACTAAGGAAGATCGGATCAGTGCCGGATTGAAAGCCTGGCAGCTACTCAGGTCGGAGGAAGTCCGCCCCAACATGGTGAGGGGAAAAGGGGGTGAGCTAGTCCCTTCGCAGAGGCGTGCTTAGCGTGCCTGAAGCAGCGTGGTCAGCGAAGCGGCGACGCAACGAATGCTCCCAAACCGGCATCGAAGACGGCGCCCTTGCCAAAGGTCGGCAGGGACGGCAGGTTCGACCAATTTTGACTACAATGTGAAGAGTTATGCACTATTCCGTTGGATAGACACGTCGTGCTGGCCGCCAGCGACTAAGTTCTTACCACTGAAGAAATGCCTGCCTATTTGAAGGTGGTGAAGCGCACGGTCTACCGCTTAGCAGCAGGAGGAAAATTCCTGCCTTTAGACTTGGTAGGAATTCGAGATTACTGCGTGCGTAAGATCTCTCGATCAAATAGTAGTCGACCGGTCAGTCCAAAGACGGTATCCAAGAAGAATCGCGTAGAGAGGGAGAAAGTAATGCTTGGATTGGCTCTGCGGGAAGAGTTTCGGGGCAAGCGCCTCAAAGGGACAGCCATTGAGCTTTCCAACGACTCGAACACTGGTGCCACCCAGATCGCCGCACAGGCGTTCCTGGAGATCACCTATCCCACCCACGATCTACTGAAGGGCATCGAAGCCGTTGGCCCCAACCAAGGGCGGCCAGTGGTCGTGATCGGCGAGCGCGGCCTGGGTAAGTCGCACTTGATGGCAGCGCTCTACCACGCAGTCAACGATGCCGCATCGACGGGCACATGGCTCAACTCCTGGTCAAGTACACTGGGTGATGCCGGCATCGGCAAGATCGCGCTGCGCGATGGCATGTTGGTCATTGGCGAGAGTCTGCACCGTCAACGCTACAAATTCCTGTGGGACCTGCTGTTCGAGCGCCATCCGCGCGGCGAATTCATCAAGGGCAAGTGGGAAGGTATGGGAGCGGCCAAGACCGACATCCCATCGGACAAGCTCATCGTCGAACTGCTTGAGCATCGGCCCACGATGCTGCTCCTAGACGAATTCCAGACTTGGTACGATGGCCTGACCAACACCAAGCAGTACCCTTGGAAGCACTGGGCATTCAATTTCATCCAGATCCTGTCGGAGATCGCTAAAGAGCGCCCCGACCTACTGGTGCTGGTTATCTCTGTGCGCAACGGCGGCAGCGACGCTTATCAGCAGGTGCACCGTGTCAACCCGGTGGCCATCGACTTCAAGGCGGGAGGCAATGCCGAGCGTATCCAACAGGATCGACGGCGGATGCTGTTGCATCGTTTGTTCGACAACCGCCTGCAGATTGCAGACGGCACCATCGAATCCCTGGTTGCGCAACATGTCTCCGAGTATTTCCGACTGCTGGACGTGCCGCCTGCCGAGCAGGATCGCAAGCGCCGCGAATTCACTGAGTCCTGGCCCTACGCACCGCACTTGCTGCGTTTGCTTGAGGAGCAGGTGCTGATTGCCACGGATGCGCAGGAAACGCGCGACATGATTCGCATTCTGGCCAACCTCTACAAGAGTCGGGGCGAAGCGGTGCCGGTGCTCACCGCCGCTGATTTTCGGTTGGATGATGATGCCTCGGGCATTGGCGCGCTGCTGGATTCGGTGTCCAACGAACACCATCGCACCCTGCGCGAAAAAGCACAACACAACATCGTTTCGGTCACCGAAGCGGTGTACGACCATGCCAACCTTGCGCCTCACCTACAAGAAATCATAGGTGCGTTGTGGCTGCGCTCCATTGCCGTCGGCAACCTCGCCGGCGCCGAACCCGCTACGTTGCAGGTAGACATCACCCGCAACAAGCAGGTCGACAGCAATGCATTCCAGGTTGAGCTGGCGACCATCGTGGAGAACAGCTTCAACATCCATCAGGATGGCCCGCGCTTGGTCTTCCGCGAAGAAGAAAACCCTCGCGCCAAGCTGATGGCTTGCGCGCGCAATGACAAGCTGTTCACCGATGGTTCCGATCAGGCGCAGCTTGCCAAGCAGGTGCGCTATGTCATTGGAGGCAGCGACGAGGTCGCTAAAACTTTCCGCGTGATTGCGCTGCCGAAATCGTGGCAGAGCGATCCGTGGGCCTCGCTCGACGAAGCCGAGCAGCCGGAGCGCTGGGATGACAGGCTTCCCATTCTGGTCCTGCCCGAAGAACCGGAAAAAGTTGACCAGACGCTGGGACGCTGGCTCAAGGATCACCTGCAAAAACGCCGCAACACCATTCGTTTCTTGTTGCCCCGCGCCGGTTCCACCAATGCCTTTCAGGATCGTGACCTGCTCATCCTCGCCCGCGCCGAAATGAAGGCGCAGGAATGGAGTGGGCAGAACCCCGAATACAAGAAACTCCACAAAGAATTTGAAGGCACGCTGCGCGAGAACCTGAAGAAACGCTTTGATCGGTTTGCCATCCTGCACCGCTACGACCACCAGAACCCGCAACAATCGCTGTTCAGTACGGAACATCTGAAGAAGCAAGGTGCACAAATCCCCGAGGGCATCGAGGAAGCGCTGACCAACGACCTCTTTGTTCCCGAAGACTTCGAAGACCTGGTGCTTGAAGCTGCCTCGGAGAACGCCCCCCTCGGCAAGCTGCTGCGTGAATTGCAAGAGCCTCGCCCTGCGGGTCAGGATTGCATCCCCTGGCTGGGTGAAACCGCAATGAAGGAGCGCATCCTGCGCTTGTGCGCGCATGGCAAAATCGCCATTAACCTGCGTAATCTGGAGCACCTACAAACGCAGGCAGGCGAAGATGAGGACACCGCTTGGCGGCGCTTGCGGCCCAAGCTCTCCTACACCGGGCGTCAGCTCGATGAAGTGCTCCTGATGGAACCCTCGGCGGTGTCCGCCACCGGCGGCACAACTCCATCCGCTCCGCAGCCGCCGGCTGGCGGCAATGGCGGATTGGGCGGCAATATCTTTGGCCATAGCACAATCCCGACCCCCGGTGTACAAGAGCCGCAGGCTGGCACTCCATCCACCCCAGCTTCTACGCCGGGCGGAATTTTCGGTGGCACAAGCAGCACCACCAAACCGCGAATTCCTCTCTCTAACCCTCCAACCTCGTCGCTCAACCTGATCGGTAAGCTCGAAGGCTGGGGCATTGGCCCAGCCACACCGGTGGCCCAAATCTCTATCAAGGTATCTGTCGCCACCGGCGCGCAGCTCAAAGAACTGCTCAAGAAGCTGCCCGATGGCATGACTTTCGAGTTGAGCCTTGAGAAGGAGGACAACTGATGGCGTTGGATGCTCAAAACTTGCAGCGCCTAACCCAGGAAAGGCCGAATGAGGCGTGGCGCATCATTACCGACCGGGCGCTAGAGATTGCCTCCAAACCGCTGGCCGAAAGCAATGCCCCCGGCGAAGTGGTCAAGCGTGACCGCGAAATTGGCGAGCTCGATCTATTTCTTGCCTCTAGCGGCTGGGATCTGTGGCAGACCTTTGGCCAACCCGAAGTCAGTGGTGTGGAACGTACCTCAGACCGGCTTGCGCGCTGGTGGAGCGAGCCTGGTTATGGCCATAGCGCCGCTCGCGCCGTGCTGATTCTTGACGGCCTCTCGTTGCGTGAGCTGCCCTGGCTGCTGCAAGGAGCCAAAGAGCGTGGATTCACCCTGCACGCAGTGGCCGCCACTGCATCCGAGCTGCCTAGTGAGACCAACCCGTTTGCCCGCGCATTAGGGCTGGCCAGCCGCAGCCAACTGCAAGCCAACGGCGGCGGCTTGGCGCATAAGCTGCAACCGGCACAGACCGAAACCATCGATCTGCCGTGGAAGGACTGCGCAGGCTTGGTTGGCAACGCTTCGGGAGCGAAGAACTGGGTGTTCTGGCACCACTGGCCAGATGCCAAGCTCCACGATTACGGCGCAGGCCAGGGGCTGGAGCTCCTAACTAAGGATGCCGCGCAGCAACTTACCAGTGACGACTTTTGGGGCTTCGTTGAGCGCCTCGCGACTGGGCGGCGCTTGGTCATCACATCGGATCACGGCTACGCTGCCACTGGTTATTTCCCTGATGCCGATGGCGAAGTTGCCGCTCACCTTAAGCAGAATTTTTCAAGCGGACGCAGCAAAGCGGGGAATGGCGATGTTGGCCCTTTCGTTCCTCCAGTCGCATTGCAAATCGACGGCCCGCATGGCACACACCTGTTGGCGCTGGGCCGCAGAAAGTGGCGCAGTCAAGGCGGCTACCCATCGTTGACGCATGGTGGTCTCTCTCTGCTAGAAGTGCTGTCGCCGTTTGTCGAATTAACCAAGTAGGCGGCGCGATATGTCAGCGGCAGAGTTACTTGACGATCTCTTCACAGAAATACACGGCGCTTTTCGCGAAGCACTTGTGCTTCTTGTGGGGTCTGGACTCTCTTGTGGCTATGGCCTTCCTGGTGTGGGGGCTCTGGCAGAGCATCTGGCGAATGCCGTTAGTGCGGTGCTGACCACATATGAAGCAAAAAGAGCTTGGGCACAGGCAGTTGAGGCGATTAGGGTGGTCGCGCTGGGCCACGCCCAAAGCAGAAGTTGATTTGGTTGCCGCGGCAGAAAACATGCGCAGGCAGTCGCGCACAAGAAGATTAAGGACGCTTGAATGGCCACCAAAAAAGAACTACTTGCACAGCAAGTCGCCAAAGCCGTCGGGGCGGGCAAGCCCGTCGCGCTGGAGACGGTCGATTTTAGCGACCCTAATCGTGCCAAAACCTGCCTGGAGGTGGATTTTCCGATCCTGCCCGTCAATCAGGTGGCAATCATCGAAGGCAATGCGGGCAAGCCGATTTACCAAATGTCAAAGTGGTGGGCGCGGCGGCGCTCCAGTGTGTTTCGTTCGATGTTGATCGCTGCGGCGACCAAGGCTCCTGAAGACAGATCGCACGCGGCCAAGCTAGTGTGGGACAACTACTACGCCAACCACCAGAAGAAAGGGGCATTCAAGCACCTAAAGGTGGCAGACATCTTCATGGGCGGCGGCACCACGTTGGTAGAAGGCTCGCGCCTAGGCATGCAGATGGTCGGCAACGACCTCAACCCGGTCGCGTGGTTCGTGGTCAAACAAGAGCTGACCAATGTCGATCTGGAGGAAGTGAAGAAGCTTCTTGCCGACATCGAAGCTGAGGTCAAGCCGCAGATCATGCCGTACTACTACTGCGACGGCCCGGAGGGTGAGAAAGGTACGTGGACGCACCTGCCGTCGAACAAGGCGATGCATGAAGACTTCGACCCACTGACCATCCCACAGGACGAGCGCAAGGACTACCGCTACGAAGGCCCGGAGGTCATCTACACCTTCTGGGCCAAACACGGTCCTTGCCAGGTGACGGGCTGCGGCCACCGCACGCCGATCATGACCAGCCCGGTGATGGCGTTGAAGACCATTAGCGTGAAGCACTGGGAACATACGTGCAGCAAATGCAGCGGCGAATTTCACGTTGAAGAGGAAGCCGCACGGATGGCGCCAGATGCGCCGCTGTATGTCGCGCCTGATGAGTACCCGTTCTCCGTGCTCGACCGTAGGAAGGGCGTGATCTGCCCGCGCTGTGGGCACACCGCGCTGGTGAATTTGGGCAAAGGCAAGAACAAGAAGGTGGAATTGAGCCTGCTGGTGCATCCGCAATGGCTGGCGGGTGAAGGCAAGCTGGATGCGAATGGCCAGCCCTACGGCGGCTCGGCGCAGGATGACGTGGCCGCTACAACGCGGTGGGGTAGTGCGCGAGCATCCACGATTCGCCTACTGGAGGTGCGTGGCACGCTGCCGGAAGAAGTGACCGACCCTGAAACGGGCTCCACTTTTGCCCCGGAAAGCGGCACCGTGCCGAAACGCTCCAACTTCGCTTGTGCTTCGTGCGGCACGGTGCAGGATGTAATGACTTCCATCAAGGCGACCAAGAAGAGCGGGCAAATGGCTGCTTACGCGGTGCAAGGCTATGCACCCAAGCGCGACGCTGCTGGAAAACCCTACAGTGGACGCTTCTTCGCGGCCTCCGGCACTGCGCACGCCGAGCAATATGACGCTGCGTTTGCCGAATGGGATGCGCGTAAGGACACCGACCTGAAAGACTACTGGCCTCGCTCTGAAGTCCCATATGGGTTCATGACCGCAGTTGCCAACAGCGACATCCGCGAGAACTATGGCTTTACGCACTGGTGGACGATGTTCAACCCGCGCCAGTTGCTGGTGCACGCGCAACTGCTCAAGGCCATTGTTGAAGTCGGTAACTACGATTGGGAGGTGCGCGAATTTGTTGTCGGTGCCTTTCAGCAGTATTTGCGCAATCAAAACCTGTTCTGCTTCTGGGACATCGGCTACGACAAGCTCGTGCCGCACATGAGCAACAACAACTATCACCCAAAGAACAATGTCGTTGAAAATAGTGTATTTTCGGTGCTGGGCCGTGGCAATTGGGCCTCTTGTATCGACGGGATAACTGATGGCCGAGAATGGGCGGCTCAACCGTGGGATTCGGTAAGCATCGAAGCGCTGAGGCGTCGTGATCCCGTGTTGGCAGGCCAGTTGAGCGGCAAAAGTGAAAAGGTCTTCCCCGGAGATCCGGCGTTGGATGTTGCCGTGCATCAGGGATCTTCCACCGATCTGGCGCAGCTTGAAAACGGCAGCTTCGATCTTGTCATCACCGATCCACCCTTCGGCGGCTTGTTGCACTACTCGGAATTGGCCGATTTCTTCTACGTCTGGCTGCGTCTGGCGCTCAAGGGCAAGTACCCAGAAATTTTCAGCAACGAGTACACGCCCAAGTCTCTCGAAGCTGTAGCCAACAAGGCACGCGAGCCGGAAGACCCGGACGGCTTCTACCAGCGCTTGCTCACCCAGTGCTGGCGCGAAGCGCATCGTCTATTGAAGCCCGGCGGTATTCTGGCCTTCACCTTCCACCACAGCGAGGACGAGCCGTGGGTGGCGGTGCTGGAGTCGTTGTTCGACGCAGGCTACTACCTCGAAGCGACCTATCCCATTCGCTCCGACGAAACCAAGGGCGAAGGCGAGTTCGGCTCCAAGACTATCGAGTACGACATCATCCACGTCTGCCGCAAGCGCACCGAAGAGCCCAAGCCGGTGAGCTGGGGCCGTATGCGCCGCGAGGTGATGGCCGACGTGCGCCAGTTGCAGGCCATGCTGGAGAACCACGCCAAGGAAGGCCTGCCCGCTGCCGATATCCAGGTGATCCGGCGCGGAAAGGCGCTGGAGTATTTTTCTCGCCACTACGGCAAGGTCTATGTGGACGAAGGCCGCACCATTTCCGTGCGCGATGCGCTAGTCGGAATCAACCAGCTCATCGACGAGGACGCTGACAAGGGCAAGGAGCCACCGCCGGTGAATGCCGAGCCGATGACGCGCCAGTTTCTGCGTACCTTCGGCACGGCCACTGAGATGAAGCGCGACCAGTTGCAGAAGTTCCTGCGCGGCACCATCACCACGCCGGATGACTTTGAGCAGCGTGGCTGGTGCAGTGAGGTGAAAAAGGTCTTCACCCGCACCGCGCCGCTGGATTTCGCCCGCGACTGGCAGGGTAAGCACAAGCGCAAGCTCACCTCCGATCTCGATCAGGCACTGGTGCTGATCGGTGCCTGCGTGGATAGCAGCGGCATCAATGCATCGGACACGCTGACGAACGAAAACTTTAAGCCGCACATCGCGCTCAAGCCGCTGCTGGAATGGCTAGAGAGGAACGGCTCCGATCAAACCACCCGCAACGCCGCCTCGCGGGCGGTGGCGATCTTCTCCACCTGGCAAGCCAGCCAGGCACCCAAGCCGCAGCAGGTTTCGCTGTTTGATGACGATGAGGGGTACACACAATGAGGCAGGTGCTCGATACGGTATGGCAACGGCGCGGCGCCAGCTGGCTGTGGGATGAGGAGGCACGCAACACAGTGTGCTCGGCGGGCGAGGTTTGGAGCCTGCGGCAGTTTCTGCAGGCGGCAGTCCCCAGTGCAAATGGCTGGCCGGATGACCTGCCCAGCAACGGCGGGCAGACGTTGGTGGTGGCCGGGCTGGAGGGCAGCCTGGACCTGCTGGCCCCCGATCAAGGCGAAACCTGGCTGGGCGACACGATTAAACGCGCCATCCTGTCATTTCAAGATGGATACGGTGGAGAAGCAGCTTTGATTTTCTGGATGCCGCAGGGTCAAGGTCGTTTGCGCGTGCAGGCGTCCACTGACGCAGTGTACTGGCTGTGCGACGCGCCGCATCGGGGTCAACAGCTGGACTTTGGCCGCCTTCTGTGGGGTGAGGCCAACGAGTACCCCCAGGAAATTCGGCTGCGCGAGGGCGCGAAAGCGGCCGGCCTGTTTCACCTTCGGATTACCTGAGGTTAGCGCGTGCAACCAGGCGATTTTGAGAATTTGTTCAATCCAGGCGAGCGCATTAACCACGCCGAGTTTGGCGCAGGCGTGGTGCTCGAACCGGCGCACGATGGCTATCTGCGCGCGTTCTTTGGCGTGGGCGAGCGCCGCGTGCCGGTTAGTTCGGTACGCCGCGAGCGCACCCGTACCGAACGCATTCTGCAATCGGTGGCAAGCGACTCAGGCCGGGCACGAAAGGCATGGCTGTCTTACGAAGCGCACGCATTGCCGGTGATGGAAAGCGCCTCGGCGCTGACCTCGGCGCGCATTGATCTGTTGCCGCATCAGGTGGTGCTGACGCACCGCATAGCCACTGCTTCACCACGACGTTATCTGATCGCTGACGAGGTGGGCTTGGGAAAAACCATCGAAGCCGCGCTGATTCTGCGTGAACTGGCCAGCCGGGGCGAATTGACGCGGGCGCTGATGGTGGTACCCGCGGGCTTAGTGAACAACTGGCACCGCGAGCTGAATGAGGTGTTCAATCTTGACTTCGAGGTGTTTGGCTCCGAGGGCGACATCACCGACCGCAAGACCAATGCCTTCGCCAAACACGACCGGCTGATTGCAAGCATCGACACCTTGAAGCGACCTGCCCGTATCAAGCGCCTACTGGATGCGCCACGCTGGGATCTGGTGGTGTTCGACGAAGCACATCACCTCACCGCCCACCGCACGGGCGGCAAGGTACGCAAGACTGAAAACTACAAGCTGGCCGAAGCGCTGAAGGATCACGCGCGTGACCTTTTGCTCCTGTCTGCTACGCCGCACCAAGGCAATCACTTCCAGTTCTGGATGCTGGTGCAGCTCTTGAACCCGACGCTGTTTGGCAGTCCCGAGGACATGCTGGAGAACCGCCATCGTCTGAATACGGTGATGTTCCGTCGCACGAAGGCCGATGCGTGCCAACCCGATGGCTCACCCCTGTTTGCCCGGCGCTGGGTGCATACCGAGTCCTTCTTGATGAATCAGGAGGAGCGCCTGTTCTACGAGAAGCTGCGCGCATATCTGGAGGACGGTTTCGATCTGGCTCGCCGCCAGGGCAATCAAGGTCGCGCACTGGGCTTCTTGATGGCGATCTTCCAGAAGATCGCGGCATCAAGCTTTGCCGCCGTGCGCCGCACGCTCAAGCGCCGTCTGTTGATGCTGACGCTGCACGAGGCATTGCTGCGCGACAAGGAGCTCGACATCGAAGGCCGAGAACGCCTGACCGAGGAAGCGCGCGAGCTGATTCATGAGGAATTTGGCTTGCCGCGCGACAGCGTTGGTCGCAGCGAGGTGGATCGCGTGTTGGCTGACCTCAAGTACCGGCTGGTGAAGAAACTGGATGAAGAGGCGCTGGAAATAGCCTCCGACCTTTATGGCAGCGAGTATTCGGCTACGCACGCCGAGGAGGCCGCGTCTGCCGTGGTGGAACTGCATCTGCCCGAGGAGCGCCTGCGGATCGGCGACCTGCTGCGCATCTTCCCGCAGCAGCGTGAAACCAAGGCGCAAAAGCTGCTCGATGGCCTGGGGCACCTGTGGCGACAGAACGCCAACGAGAAGATCGTGATCTTTGCCACCTATCTTGGCACGGTCGATTTGATTGCTCGCGAAATTGACCAGGCTTATCCCGGCCAGGGCGTGGTGGTGCTGCGCGGTGGCGATCACGGTGCAAAGCTGGCAGCAGAGCGGAAGTTCCGCCTGAAAGACGGTCCGCGTGTGCTTGTATGTACAGCTGCTGGTCGCGAGGGCTTGAATCTGCAATTCGCTCGCATTCTGTTCAATTTCGACCTGCCGTGGAACCCGATGGACATGGAGCAGCGTATTGGGCGGATTCATCGCTATGGACAGCATCACACGGCGCAGGTCTACAACCTCGTGCTGTCAGACACCATCGAGGGGCGCATCTTCCTGCTGCTGGACGAGAAGTTGACTGAAATTGCACGCACGGTCGGCAAGACCGATGACCAGGGCAATGTGGCTGAAGACCTTCGGGCGCAGATTCTGGGGCAGCTGTCCGAACGGCTGAACTACGACCGCCTGTACCAAGAGGCGCTGTCTGACCCTGAACTGAAGCGCACCCAGGTGGAGCTGGAAGCGGCGTTGTCCAATTCCCGCGAGGCACGGCAGGTCGTGTTCGACCTCTTTCAAGACCTCGACGGTTTCAGCCTCGATGACTACCAGCCCTTCTCGGATGTGTCCTCCAGCCTTGATCGGCTGATGCGCTTTCTGTCGGCAGCAGTGGCAGACCGCCAGCAGAAGCTGCTGAAGGTGAACGAAGAAACCTACGACCTTGTAACAACAGATGGTACGCGCCGTGCACGTTTCACACTGAACCGTGATACAGCGACCAGCAGGGATGATCTGGAGCTGATGGGGTTGGATCACCCCCTGGTGCAGGAAGAACTCGACCGCTGGCGCAGCGTGATGCCCGAAGACATCGGCATTGCGGTGGATGGGGACGTTGACGAGCCGGTACTGCTGTCCTTGTGGATGGTGGAGGCGTCTGCCGGCAACGGGGAGCGCCGCGTGGCGGTGCAGCCCATTGCAGTCAAGCAGGATGGGACACGGGTGCCGACAATTGAGCGGCAATGCGAACGGTATCTGCAAGCGCCGGTGATCTTGCCGAGTTTTACACCGGAGCAGCGCTTGGCACTGTTTGCCCTCACCGTGGAGCCGACACTACAGCGTGAGCTTAAGCACAAGGGAGCGGCAACCGGGGGAGATAGCTACTCAGCAGAGCTGATTGGATATGTTGAGATCATTGCTAAGCAAGATTGATGCTCGGAAGCCGAGGAAGCCAAGAATCAGCGAGGCATGACATTGATTTGGCAGAAAGTATCAGGGACTAGTCGAAAGCGAAAGACCGCTAAGCAGTCCTTCGGAATTCTGGCGACCTTGAGTTTCGGCGCCCTGCAAGACTCGGGTAGATGACTCGCATTCTCCAGCCTGCATTTGAGTAGCTCGTGCTCTCTTACTTCAATCCGTTGTCGAACCACTTGGCAAGTGGAACGATGAGGCCACCCGGAGGACGGCGTAAGGGGAAAGAGCCCACTCGCGCCCGAGAACGGGTTCGGACTCGGTAGAGCCCGCCACTACCGAAGCATCAATCATCGTTAATGCCTTTCGCACATGCTTTTGTGTTCGCCACCAATAACGCAATCATCGCCCGCGCCGCCGCCGACTGCCGCCGATGCGGCGCATAGATCACCGAGAACGACCTCGACCGCCCCCGCAGATGCGGCAGCACCTCCACCAACTGCCCCCGCAGCAACCGCTCCCGCACGATGAATTCATAACTCTGGCAAATCCCAATCCCCTGTTCGGCCAACGACACCACGCCCAGCACATCGTCTGAAGTCTCAATCGACGAACGCGGCACCCAGTCCACATCCCGCCCGCCATCCCGAAATACCCACGGGGCCAACCGCCCAGTCCGCGGCATCACAAACGGCAGGCACAGGTGCTGCTGCAGGTCTTCTAGCGTTTGGGGCGTACCCCGGCGTTCCAGGTAGTCCGGTGCAGCCACCAGCACCAGCGCCGCATCCTCCAGCTTCCGCCCCACCAGCCCACTATCCGGCAGCTGCCCCAAGCGGATAGCCAGGTCAAAACCCTCCGCCACCAAATCCACGTTGCGATTGGTGATGTTCAGCTCAACATGCACCTGCGGGTACTGCTGCGCAAAGCGCGCCAGCACGGGTGGCAGCCGGTAGTGGCCATAGGTGGTCGGCACGCTCAGGCGCACGCGGCCGGCCAGCGCGCCGTCCTGTCCCTGTACCTCGCGCTCGGCGTCGTCCAGCAGGTCGAAGGCGGTGCGCACCTGTTCCAGATAGAGCCGCCCGGCGTCGGTCAGGCCCACGCGGCGGGTGGTCCGCTGCAGCAGCTGCCGGCCTAGCCGGGCTTCCAGACGGCTGACCGCGCGGCTCAATACCGAGGGGGTGGTGGACAGCGCCACCGCGCCGGCGGTGAACGAGCCGTGCTCGACCACCGCCAGGAACACCTCCACATCGCCCAGATAGTCGAACTTGCGGCTCATTTGGCTCTCCGGGGAACAGATGTTTTGCGGGAAGGCCAATTTATCGCCGCTGGGGCGATGAATAAAGTGGCGGCCATTCCCCGATAGGAGCTCCCCATGAACCTGATGACCCGGCTGGCCGCAGCACTGGCCCTGACCTTGGCCGCGACCGGCGCCCACGCCGCCAACGTGCTGGTGGTGCTGTCCGACGAAAACCACCTCGACCTGAAGGACGGCAAGGTGCTGTCCACCGGCTTTTATCTCAACGAACTGATGCAGCCGGTCAAGCTGCTGCTGGACGCGGGCCACGAAGTGACCTTCGCCACGCCACAGGGGCGGGCGCCGACGGTGGATGCCTCCTCGGTGACGCCGGCGTACTTCGGCAACGATGCCACGCAGCTGAAACTTCACGAGGCGCTGCTGGAGAAACTGGCGTTGACCTCGCCGACGGCATCGCCGGTGGTCAGCCTGGCGCGCATCGAGCAGCAGGGCTACGCGCACTTCGATGCGGTCTACATCCCCGGTGGCCACGCGCCGATGCAGGACCTGCTGAAGAGCCCGGCATTGGGTCGCCTGCTGGCCGACTTCCACCAGCGCAACAAGACCACCGCGCTGGTCTGCCACGGGCCGATCGCGCTGCTGTCCACGCTACCGGATGCCAACGGTTTCGCGGAGAAGCTGGAAGCCGGTGCCACGCCGGCCACGCCGAAGTGGATCTACAGCGGCTACCAGATGACGGTGATCAGCAACCAGGAAGAAGAACAGGCCAAGCCGCAATTGGGCGGCGGTGAGATGAAGTTCTACCCGCAGACGGCGCTGCAACGGGCCGGCGCACGGTTCAGCAGCAACACTACGCCGTGGACCAACCATGTGGTGGTGGATCGCGAATTGATCACCGGGCAGAACCCGGCTTCTGCGTTGGAAGTAGGGCAGCGGTTGGTCGAGCGGTTGAAGTGACGGGGCGTTGACGAGGAGCCTCCACGCGAGGCCCGGATCGACTGGGGCTACACTCACGGCTCCCCCCGATGGAATCTCCCCCATGTTCAATGGAAAAGTCGCGGTGGTGACCGGTTCCACCAGTGGTATCGGTCTCGGCATCGCCACGGCCCTCGCGCGGCAGGGCGCCGACATCGTGCTGAACGGCTTCGGCGATGCGCAGGAGATCGAACGCCTCCGCTCCAGCCTTGTGGCCGAGTTCGGTGTGCGGGTAGCGCATGACGGCGCCGATCTGTCCCATGGTGAGGCGGTGCGGGAAATGATCGCCCGTGCCGTGGCCACGATGGGCCGCATCGACATCCTGGTGAACAATGCGGGCATCCAGCACACCGCGTCGATCGAGGAATTTCCCGTGGAAAAATGGGACGCGATCCTCGCGCTGAACCTCTCGGCGGTGTTCCATGCAACGGCAGCGGCCTTGCCCCACATGAAGCAGCAGAAATCCGGCCGCATCATCAACATCGCGTCGGTGCACGGGTTGGTGGGTTCGGTGAACAAGTCGGCCTATGTGGCGGCCAAGCATGGCGTGGTCGGGTTTACCAAGGTCACCGCGCTGGAAAACGCGGGCACGGGCATCACGGCCAATGCCATCTGCCCAGGGTGGGTGCGAACGTCGCTGGTCGAGCAGCAGATCACCGCGCTGGCGGAACGGGAGGGCACGGACCAGGCGTCCGCCGCGCGCGCACTGCTGGCCGAAAAGCAGCCCTCGTTGCAGTTCGTGACGCCCGAGCAGCTCGGGCAAATGGTGGTCTTCCTGGCCTCGGACGCCGCTGCCCAGGTGACCGGCACGGCACTGCCGATGGATGGGGGCTGGACAGCCCGCTGACCCGCCGGTGGCCCAACCGGCTGGATGACGTTGCGGCCTGATCCGACGTCACCAGCAGGCGCTACAGTTCCCGGTTCCTTCCGCACCTGCAAGGCAGCACGATGTCAGCACTGGATTACGGCACCTTCTACCGCCTCCTGGCGGATGAAGTGCGCGCTTCAACCGACGTCAACGCGTCCATGCAGGCGCTGTTGGCCTGGGCTGACCTACGCCTTCCGCACCCGTCCTGGACGGCACTGAAGGCACTCGATTGTTCGGTGGAACGTGCCGGTGTGGGCGAGTGGCTGACCCGCGTGCTGCGCCGCGCACCGTGCCCATTCCCGGTGCGCGCGCTCTACTTCGGCCTTGGTGAACTGGCGAACGGCGACGGGGTGGAGTTTGCAGATTTGTATGTGGGCCTGTTGAGTCACTACGATCCGGCGGACAAGGCTTGCGAGTGGTTGTGGCGCGGTCCCAGCCACTATCCGGACAGGGCCTGCCTCGGCTCGGCGACGTTGAAGGCGGCCGGCGTGATCTGCAACGCGGACGAGGTCGGCGGGCTGGGTACGCCAGGCCACGTGGTCTTTGCACTGTCCTTCGCAACGCTGCTGCTTCGCGCCTCGCTGGACGGGCGCATATACCAGTTGCTGGGCGCGACGGCGCCGGTAGGCGTGGTGGTGGGCTTCGACTCGGGTGACCTGTTCCGGCTGGGCGAACTCCACGCGCAGGGGTTCGAGCCGACAAAGGGGGCGATGACGTAGCCGACGGCCCCGCGGATCGGGAGCGCCGGCATTTCCTTCGCATTGACATATCGGTAAATCTCGATATGATCGCGGCATGGACCTGCTCGACATCTTCAAAGCGCTCTCCAACCGGACCCGACTGGAGATCCTCAAGGGTCTCAAGGACCCGGCCCGGCATTTCCCGCCGCAGGACGAGGGCGACGTGGAGACCGTGGGGGTGTGCGTGAGCAGCATCCAGGAAGGCGTGGGGTTGTCGCAGTCCACGGTGTCCGATTACCTGGCCACCCTGCAGCGCGCCGGACTGGTGGAGGTGCGGCGCATCGGACAGTGGACGTACTACAAGCGCAATGAGGACACCATCCGGACGCTGGCGGCGATCATCGGCAAAGAGCTGTGAGGTTTTACCGCAGGATATCGACAAATACCGATATCCCTTTTTATCGAAATGAGGAATGGCAATGAAAGCGCAGGTATTGGATTCTTTTGGCGGGCCGGACGTGTTCGCATTCCGTGAGGTGCCCACGCCGGTGCCGCAGGCCGGGCAGGTGCTGGTGCGGGTGCACGCCACGGCGATCAATCCGCTGGACTACCAGGTGCGGCGCGGCGACTACGCCGACCTGGTGCCGCGTCCGGCGATCACCGGCCACGATGTGTCCGGCGTGGTCGAGGCGGTGGGCCCGGGCGTGACCCGCTTCGCCCCCGGTGATGCGGTCTGGTACACCCCGCAGATCTTCCAGGGGCAGGGCAGCTATGCCGAGTACCACGTGGCCGATGAGGCGATCGTCGGGCTCAAGCCGCCGTCGTTGAGCCACCTGGAGGCGGCCAGCCTGACCCTGGTGGGCGGCACCGCGTGGGAAGCGCTGGTGGGGCGGGCGGCACTGCGGGTCGGCGAGAGCGTGCTGGTGCACGGTGGCGCCGGCGGGGTGGGGCACGTGGCGATCCAGCTGGCCAAGGCCATGGGCGCGCGGGTGTTCACGACGGTGCGCGAGGCCAATTTCGAGTTCGCACGTGGCCTGGGCGCGGACGTGGTGATCGACTTCGAGCAGGAGGATTACGTGCAGGCGATCGCACGCGAAACGCAGGGGCGCGGGGTGGACGTGGTGTTCGATACGATCGGTGGGGACACGCTGGCGCGCAGTGCCGACGTGCTGGCCCAGTTGGGGCGGGTGGTGAGCATCGTGGATATCGCCCAGCCGCAGAACCTGATCCAGGCCTGGGGCAAGAACGCCAGCTACCACTTCGTGTTCACCCGCCAGCACCGCAGCAAGCTCGATGAACTGAGTGCGCTGGTGGCACGCGGCCAGTTGCGCCCGCATATCGGCGCGGTGTTCCCGCTGGCCGATATCGCGCTGGCGCATGCGCTGCTGGAGCGCCCGGACAATGGCCTGCGCGGCAAGATCGCGATCGCGGTGGTGGCATGATCCACGAGATCGCAACACTGCCGGTGCATGCCGACGGCATCGCGGGCTTTCGGGAGGCATTCGATGCGGTGGCGCCGCTTCTCGCACGCGCGCCGGGCCATGCTGGCCACCTGCTGGCGCAGGGAATCGAGTCGCCGACGGTGTGCACCCTGATCGTGCGCTGGCAGACGCTGGCCGACCACCGCCCGGGGTTTGAGGCGAGCGCGGACCACGCGGTGTTCATGGCGCGGTTGGCGCCTTACCTCGCGGCCGAGCCGACGGTGCAGCACGTGCAGGGCGTTGCATCGGCATGGGGAGGAATTGACATGCAGTCTACCAACTAGTAGGTTGTGGTTGCGGCCGGTCGATCTTCGCCCGGCCGCATCGGTCCTTGAGGAGCACCCCATGCAGGTCGTCGAACCGTTGTCGCCCAAAGCCGCCGAAATCGTCGGCCATGCCCGCACGCTGCTGGAAACCGGCGGGTACAACGGCTTCAGCTATGCCGACATCGCCACGCGCGTGGCGATCAGCAAGGCCAGCATCCATCACCATTTCCCGAGCAAGGCCGAGCTGGTGCAGGTGGTGGTGGCGCGCTACCGCGCCGAGGCACGCGAAGGCCTGGCCCTGCTGGACCGCCAGCTGGCCGATCCGCTGCGCGAACTCAACGCCTACGTGGACTACTGGTCCAGCTGCATCCGCGGCGGCACGTCCTCGTTCTGCATCTGCGCGATGCTGGCTGCCGAACTGCCGTTGCTGCCGGAGGAGGTGGCCGAGGAAGTACGCGGCCACTTCGAGGATCTCACCGCCTGGTTGACCGTCGTGCTGGCCCAGGGCGCGGGCAGCGGGCAGTTCCAGCTGCAGGGACCGGCCGCCGACGAGGCGCGCGCGTTCATGGCCTCGGTGCACGGCGCCATGCTGGCCGCGCGCGGGTTTGCCGACCCGGGCACGTTCGAGACCCTGGGCCGGCTGTGCATCGCGCGGTTGACCCGCCAGCCCTGAGCGTTGACTGCGAAGCCCTCGTTGAGGGCTTTTGTTTTGCCCTCTTGACCTACCTACTAGTAGGTTTATCCGCGTCATTTCGTCTTGTCCGTCCTTTTCACCATGAGGTTGTACCCAATGAGTCATTCGCTCTCGCCGCTGGGCGTCGTCCACACCGCGCTCAGCCTCGTGCCGGTGCTGGCCGGCCTGTATGGCTTCATCCGGCACCGCGCCATCGCCCCGGCCACCCGCCCGGGCAAGGTGTACCTGTGGGGTCTGGTGCTTTCGGTGGTGAGTGCCTTGGGGGTATCCAGCACGGGCGGCCTCAACCCGGGCCACGCATTCGGCATCGTGATTCTGCTGGTCGCCTTCGGTGGCGTGGGGATGGCGCGGCTGGGCTTCCTCGGCCGGGCGCGACCGTACTTGGGCACCTTCGCGCTGTCTTTCAGTTTCCTGCTGTCGCTGGTGCCGGGCACCAATGAAACGCTGACCCGCCTGCCGCCCGCGCACCCGGTGGCCGCCGCACCGCTGGCGGCGCCAGTGCCGGCCACGTTGCTGGTGTGGCTGGTGTTGTTCGTGATCGGCTTCGCGCTGCAGTGCCGGCGCATCCGTGCACGGACGCGCGCGGCAGGACGCCTGCAGCAGACTGGATGAGGCCCCCACGGCCGCATGCCCGGTCCTGCGTATCCGGGCCGCAGCCATGACGGTGATCATCGCTACGCGGATGGCCGACGCCCGTTGGGATGTCGCCACGTTCAATGGAAGCGCCAGGAAGGGTATGCGCGCGTCTTTGACACCTCCTGGTGGGTGGATGGCGTAGATTGGCGCCGCCGGTCGCAAGCGCCGCAGTGGGATAGGCACCACGCGGTGGCTGCGCCCCCGCTTTCATTCCAGGACCCGAAGTGAACGTCAGTCGATCTGTTTTTCCCCGCGCTGTCGGGCCCGCTGCTGAACGCGTCAGGCAACACGATTGGTCGGCCACCGCGCTGGGTCCATCCGCGCAATGGCCCGCTTCGCTGCGCTGCGCGGTGGAACTGATGCTCAACTCCCCGGAGAGCATGTACCTGGTCTGGGGGCCGGAGTTGGTATTTCTGTTCAATGATGCCTACGCCCCGATTCTCGGGCCACGCCTGGACCAGGCGATGGGCGCGCCGTTGCGCAGTCTCTGGGCAGACGCGTGGCCTTCGGTGCGCGAGCCCATCGAACGTGCATTCGCCGGACAGGGCTCGCGCTTCGAGGATGTGCCGGTGGCGATGAGCCGCTACGGGCAGGCGGAGGACACCTGGTGGACGTTTTCGTTCTCGCCGTTGTACGGAGACGAGGACCAGGTGGCCGGCGCATTCTGCGTGACCAAGGAAGTGACCGGCATGATCGTCGCCCAGCAACGCCTGGCGCGCGAGAACGAGCGGTTGATCGCCCTGTTTGAAACCTCGCCCTTGTTCATGGCGTTCCTGACCGGGCCTGAGCACCGGGTGGCGCTGGTCAACCCCGGGTACGTCGATCTGATCGGGCACCGCGACGTGATCGGCAAGCCGATTGGCGAAGCCCTGCCCGAAGCGCTGGATCAGGGCTACGTGCAGCTGCTGGACCAGGTGTACCGCACCGGCGAACCCTACATCGGGCGCAAGGTGTCCTATGACAGTGGCGTATCCCAGCCCGGGGCCGGGCCCATGCATATCGTCGATGTGGTGTTCCACCCCTGCAAGGACGACGCCGGACAGGTCAACGGCATTTTCGTACAGGGCCTGGACCTGACGCCGCAGGTTGCGCTGGAGCGGCACCTGTCGCTGACCGAAGCGCGCCATCGGCAGATCATGGACAGCGCACGTGACTACGCGATGATCGCCACCGACATGGACGGCCTGATCACGCTGTGGAACCGCGGCGCGGAAGAGACGCTGGGCTGGAATGAGAAAGAGGTGCTGGGCCAGCATGCCGAGCTGCTTTACCTGGAGGACGACCTGCAGGCGCATCGCTTCCAGGGCAACATGGCGTACGCGTTGCAGAACGGTGGTCTGAGCGGCGAGCGTTGGCTGCGCCATCGCGATGGCAGGCGCTTCTGGGCACAAGGCTCGATGACGCTGCTGCGCGGCGAAGAGGGAGAGGCCGTCGGATTCGTGGTGGTATTCCGTGATCGTACGTCCGAGCGTGGCGCGTCCGATGCACTGGTGCAGAGCGAACGGCGTCTGGCTGCACTGGTCTCTGCCGCCACGCAGTCGCTGTATTCCATTTCTGCCGACTGGCAGCAGATGAGCCTGATCTACCGGCAGGGAGATGTCGCGGAGCTGCGCGATGCGCCGGAGCAGTGGCGCGCCCAGTTGATTCATCCCGCCGACCGGACGATGGTGGATGCCGCTATCGACGAAGCGCTACAGAGCACGTCTGCGCTGGAGGTGGAGCATCGTACATTGCTGCCCGACGGTTCGGAGCGCTGGCTGCAGCTGCGCGCCGTGCCCCTGCTGGATGAAGCGGGGCGTGTGAGGGAATGGTTCGGGGCCGCCGCCGACATCACCGACCGTCGCATGGCCCAGCAGCATCTGCAGCAGCTGATGTTGACGCTGGAAGAGCGTGTGGAGTCACGGACAGCCGAGCTGATGGCCATGGAGGAGCGGCTGCGGCAGAGCCAGAAGATGGAGTCGCTGGGTCAGTTGACCGGCGGTATCGCCCATGATTTCAACAACATGCTGACCGCGGTGTCGATGGGCCTGGAACTGCTGGAAATGCGGGTGGGCCAGGGCCGGCTGGAGGGGCTGGAACGCTACCTGGACATGGCGCGCTCCGGTGCCGATCGTGCTGCCGCGCTGACACAGCGGTTGCTGGCCTTTTCGCGCCGACAGACGTTGGCGCCCTCGTCGGTGCATGTGTCGGCACTGGTGACGGGCATGCTGGACATCCTGACCCGTTCCATCGGCCCGTCCATCGACATCGAAACCCGTCTCGCCGCAGACGGGGACACGGTTCTGGTGGATGCGCCGCAGCTGGAGAACGCGCTGCTGAACCTGTGCATCAATGCACGCGATGCCATGCCCGGAGGCGGGACGATCGTCATTTCCAGCGCTGTGGAGACGCTGGCGGGAACGCGCAGCGAACAGCTGGGTCTGGCGGCCGGCAGCTACGTCCGCCTGTCCGTCTGCGATACCGGCACGGGCATGGATGCCAGCGTGCTCGAAAAAGTCTTCGAGCCATTCTTCACTACCAAGCCGATCGGCCAGGGCACCGGGCTTGGGCTGTCGATGATCTATGGGTTCACGCGCCAGTCGGGCGGGCAGGTGGACGTGGAATCGGCGCCCGGTGCCGGCACGACCCTGCATCTCTACCTGCCGCAATCCGCGCCGGTACCGACGGTCGATACGCCCCACGCGGCGGACCTGCCGATGACGCCGTCATCGCCGGGCCGATCGGTACTGCTTGTCGAAGACGAGGAGGCGATTCGCAGCCTGGTGCGGGACGTTCTTTCAGGCCAAGGCCATGGCGTGATGGAAGCGGCCAATGGCCACGAAGCGCTTGCCCTGCTGGCGACACCTCAGCACTTCGACCTGATGGTCACGGATGTGGGCTTGACCGGGGCGTTGAACGGTCGGCAGGTCGCCGATGCCGCACGACAGACGCGTCGCGGCATGCCGGTACTGTTCATCACCGGCTACGCCGCCAGTGCCGCCGTGGGTGGTGAGCACCTGGAGCCCGGCATGGAAATCCTCACCAAACCGTTCTCGGCGCTGGAACTGGAGCGCAGGGTGGAGCGGCTGCTGTCCGGGGCGATGAGCGCGCGGCAGGTCGCGATGCCGAGCTAAGCGTTCACCCGACGGGCCTGGGGTCATCGCCTCCTGTCACGCGCGCCAGGGCTTCAACGCGGGGCGACGGCCGTCCAGATACGCGACGTCCCAGCCGCCCACCTGCCGGTAGAGCCGACCGCTGGTCGGCTGGGCTTCTACCACGTGGCGTCCAACCGGCGGAACGGGCGGTCCATGGTCACGCCGTTGGCGTCGAACTGGCGCAGCGGTCGGCCATCCACCCGCACCTGGTTCGGCCGGGTCCGGTTTGGCCACCACACCCGTACCTTGGTGTCGTTGCGGAGGCCGTCGCCCAGCTCCACGTGCAATGCATTGCCCTGCTGCCTTGCCTGCATCCGCAACGTGCCGTAGGCCGTAGGCAGGCGCTCGATGGCCAGGCCGTCGCCGGCCACCCACGACGGCGGCGCGCCCGGCAGCAACGACAGGGCGTCGTCGTCTTCGCGCATCAGCATGCCGAACAGCGTGCGGCCGTACTCGGCCCCGATCCAGGTGTGCGGCATGTCGCCGAGGTAACGCGGGAAGCGCAGCCGCGAATGCACCACTTCGGCCAGCACCTGCCACTCGCGCGGGCGGCGGTCGTGCAGCAGCCCCTGCAGCAGTTCGTCGGCGGCGGTCGGCTGGTCCAGGTGGACGTAGCTGAGCACGTTGCGGATCTCATACGGGGTGTAGGCATACAACGCATCGGGTTGGCTGCGCTTGCGCACGTCCTCCAGGTAACGCGCGAACGTGGTGCGCAGCGCGTCGGCCGGCAGCACGCCCTGCGCGCCGGTGGGGTCCAGCGCGATCGACACGCCGGTGGGATCGCCGTCGCCGAGGTCGGCCGAGGAGGGGATGAAGTCGATGCCCTTCCACGCCATCGTGGCGCGGATCGATTTGCCCAGGGCGTCGTACAGCAGTTGATACTGCGCGCGCGCCCACGCGGCGGTTTCGTGATCGCCCAGCGATTCGGCCAGCCACGCCCCGTCGTGCCAGCCCTTCAGGCCCCAGTAGTCGTCCCAGTAACTGTGCGTGGGCGAGGGGTAGCCTTCGTGGCTGATCGAGGGGGCCAGGATGCCGGCGAAACGTTCCGGTGACGGCTGGCCGGCCATGTAGCCGGGCACCAGCGTGCGCTCGCGCAGTGCCTGCAGGAAGCCGAGCGCCGCCTTCACCTTGGGCAGGTAGGCGCGCACCGATTCGGGGCCGCCGTCCAGCCGTGCCACGTCGGCCACCAGGGTGACGTACTGGCCCTGGCTGTCGTACTCGATATCCGAGCCGAAGCCGGTGTTGACGCTGCCATCGTCGTTGAGGATCGGCGAGACCAGGCCGTTGGCGTGCACGCCGTGCGTGCTGTACCAGGCCAGGTAGTCGCGCGCGACCTTGGCCTCGCCCATGCGCAGCAGCACCGCCGAGGTGGCCATGCCGTCGCGGATGAAGGAGCGGTTGTAGTTGCGCGGGCCGGGCTGCATGGCCGGGCCGGTCTGGTTGATCAGCATGTAGGCGGCCTGCGCGCGCAGCATGTCCACCAGTGACGGATCGGGCAGGCGCAGGCCGACCTGGCCCAGGCGCGCCTGCCAGTCGTCGGCGGCGCGCGTGGCCAGTGCATCGAAGGTGGCATCGGCATCGCGCGGGGCGTCGGCCAGGTCCAGCGGCGGTGCCTCGGGCAGGGCACCGTCGGCGCTGCTGGCGGCGGTGCCGAGCGGGAAGGCCACCACCACCGATTGGCGCTCACCCGGTGCCAACTGCACGCGGTAGCGCAGCGCGGCTGCTGCGAGGCCATTTTCGTCGCTGGCGTGCTGCGCGGCGGGCAGGGTGCCGTCGGCGATCGCGGCGGTGATCTCGGTGCTGCCGTCGGGACCGAACGGCGCCGCACCCGCCGCGTCCACCGGACTCAGCGATTGCAGCAGGCGACGGCCGTTGACGCGCACGCTGCGGCCCTCGACCGCGATCTCGCGGATCGGCGACAGGCCCCCGTTCTGCCACGGCGGGTTCATCTGCATCGGCCGCACCACCAGCGCCAGGGTGCCGACCACCGGTTCGGTGCCGGTGTTGCGCAGCTGGTGGCGCAGGAAGGTGACGGGCTGGCCATCGATGTCGATGGCGAAGGTCTCGCTGCGCAGCGTCAATCCCGGTCGCGGCGACCAGGTGGCCGACGGCATCGGCTTCCAGCCATCGCGCAGGGCGTGCTGCACGGGATGGTCGGCCGCGCCGGCGGCGGTGCCGTCGGCATCGCGCCAGATCGGCTGCACCAGGGGCGCGCCCTTGAAGGCCTCCAGGTTGCCGTACTCGTCGAAGATCGATTTCTGCCGGCCCGCATGCACGCCCACCGCAGTCCAGTAGGTCTGCTGCATCTGCAGCGAGGCCGGGAACAGGGCGCGGTGCGCACCACTGGCGGCGATCTGGTACTGCTTCATCGGCGTCATCACCGCCTTCGGGCCGAGCAGGCGCAGGCGTGCCACCTGCGGCGCGTCGCCGGCCACGCGCAGGCGCAGTGCCTTGGCCGTGACCGGTGCGCTGGCGGCCAGCCAGCTTCGGGTGTGGCTGCCGGCCTGCGCATCGGTGGCCAGGTCTTGCCAGCTACCGCGCGTGTCCTGCACCTGCAGCCGCGCGGCGCCATGCGCACCGGCCCATTCCACCACCAGCCCGGTGGTGGCCTGCGGGCGCGGCAGGCGGATCTCCAGCGCGTGCGTGTTGTCCTTCAGCAGCGGCACCGGGACGGCGCTGTCGCCCTGCCACAATGCGGCGGCCTGCCGGGGGCTCAGCGCGGCCACCTGCGCGCTGGTGCTGGCATCCAGCGGCTCCAGCTCGAAGATCGATACGCCCCAGTCGGAGGTGCGCTGCGGGCTGGCCAGGCGCAGGTAACGGGCTTGGCGCGGGGCGAAGAACAGGGTTTCGATGCCGCCCAGTGCGTCGGCCATGCTATAGGCCGACTGCCACTGCGTGCCGTCCAGCGAGGTCTGCAGGGTGTAGCCCTCGGGATGGGAGACATCCCAGGTGATCTGCGCGCCACTGATCGACGCCGCCGTGCCCAGGTCCACCTGGAACCAGTGGCCGGGGCTGAATGCGCCGCCGGTGACGGTCTTGGGGTCGCCATCGATGAGGTGGCTGACCGCCATGGCCGGCACCTGCTGGGAGGAGCTGCTGGCCTGCCATTGGCTGCGCGGCGGCAGGTCCTGGGCGGCGGCGGCGACACAGGCCAGTGCCAGGGCGGGGGCGAGCAGGGCGCGCGCGACGCGGTGGCGGGGGGCGCAACGCAAGGTCAAGCGATCGGCAGGCAACGCCATCCCACACTCCTCGACGAGCCTCGGCATGAGGTGGCGCCAACGCTAGCAGGGGCTGTAATCGTTTACATGACGCGTTGCAATATCGGCGTCCGGCACGCGCGCCATCGCACTGCTTGACGCATCGTCAAGTGCGGGCGACGCCAACTTGACGGGCTGGCGGTTCACCCGCGCGCCTTGCCTGCGCACAGTGTGCCGGGGCCAGCGCACATCCGCAGCCGGCCAGCGCGATCACCACCGGGGGACCACCATGATCAGCATTCCTGTTTCCGACACCGCACACGCACGCCTGTCCAACGCCGCGCGTTGGCTGTGCATCCTGGGCTACGTCATCCTCGCGATCGTGTTCGCGTGGTCGGCGCTCAGTGGCCATCGCCAGGCGCAGGCGATCCTCGCCGATGCGGTCACCGTGCAGGTGCCGGTGCAGCTGGACCATGTCGAGGAAAGCCGCCGCAAGGGCCGGGTGAGCCACACCTATCATTTCCGCTACCAGTTCGCGGTGGACGGCGTGGACCGGGTCGGCGAATTCAGCACCTCCGAAGACAACGCCAGCCCCTACCTGGAGGACGGCGCGGCGGTGGCGGTGGCCTACGCCCGCACCGATCCGGCGCGGTTTGAACGGCTGGACCGCCTGCAAGGGCAGCAGAGCCTGGGCGCGGTGCTGGGGCGGTTGTCGATGGGCGTGGTGATGCTGGGCGTGCTGGTGTTCGTGGTGTACCTGCTGTTGACCCGCAAGCTGTTCGTCGTGCGCCCGTCGTCGATCACCGCGGCGGGCTGAGGCGCGCATGCACGGCCAGGCGATGGAGATGGTTGACAGCCGAAGCGGCCACGGTAGGGTGGCCGATTCCCACCCGTTCTGGTCCTTGCCCATGCCTGCTCCGGCCTTCGCGGCGCTGCTGTCACGCTACATGCGTCGCATCCGGGCCAGCGCCGGCGGCGTGGCGGCCGAGATCGGCATCAGCCGCGAAGCCGTGAACAACTGGCGCTCGGGCGACTCGCTGCCCAGCCGCCGCCACCGCGCCCGCGTGCTGGCCTGCGCCAACTACCTGCGCCTGACTGAAACCGAATCGAATGCGTTGTTGTGCTCGGCCGGTTTCGAGCCGGAGTATCCCGCCGAAGCGGTGGCACCGGCGGCGCTCGATGCACGCCCGGCGAGCGTGCCGGCCACCGTGTTGCATCTGTTTGATCGCCTGCAGCAGTTGCGCCCGTATCCGGTGATGCTGCTGCTCACCCAGGCGCACTGGGGCCAGCCGCCGGAGCGCGAGGCGATCCTGGCCGAAGCGGCCCATCGCTATGGCAGCGAGCGGGTGCTGCACCTGCAGCCGCCGTTCCGCTCCGGCGAGGGCGACGAAGGCTACTTCGCGTTGCTGGCCGCCCAGTGTGGGCTGGAGGGCGTGGTCTCTGATGCGGGCTTCGAGGCCGCGTTGGCGCGCCGTCTGCAGGGGCCTGGCGCGCTGTTCTGCCTGGTCAGTCGCTTCGAACAGGGCGCCGCCGGCCCGCGCGACGTGCTGGCCGGCATCCTGCGCAGCCTCAGCGAGATGTACAGCGGCAAGCTGCACCTGCTGATCTGCGGCGGTGCGGCGCTGGCCGACCTGAAGTACCAGGGCGGGGACCTGTCGCTGCTCAATATCGCCGCCAGCGAGCAATGGCCCGAGTTGAGCGTGGACGACCTGCAGCACGCCGCGCCGGACGTGCCGGCGTTGCTGCTGGCGCGCGCGCTGCATCTCTCCGGCGGGCATCCGCTGTTGGCGCAGGCCGCGTTGAGGCTGCTTGCCACGCCCGCCGGCGAACGCGCGCTGGATGACGAAGCGATGATCGACACGTTGGCCACCCATCCGCGGTTGTGGGAAGCGGTGGTGCCGCTGCTGCGCGACCCGGCCGCGCGTGCGTCGATCCAGGCATGGCTGGACGTCACGCGGCTGGCGCCGGCCCGCCCCTACCTGGTGGACCCGCTCCTGCGCCCGTTGTACTGGCACAACCTGCTGGCAGCGCGCCGGCATGACGATGGCGCGTGGCTGGAATGGCGCTGCGAGGCGATCCGGCGCGCGGTGCGGCAGGCCATCGACAGCCTCGCCGAGCTGCCCGCGTGAGCGGCGCGGCGGGCCGGTGGCGCTGGCGCACCGCGCGCCTGCTGCTGATCGCGGCCGTGGCCTGGTTCGTGGGCAGCCTGTTCGTGGCGCCGATGCTCAACCCGTGGGTGGCCTGGCGGATCTCGCACGACGGCCAGAGCATGATGCTGATGCAACGCGCGCGGATCGACATGCTGCTGCTGCGCGATGAAGCGCAGGGCTACTGGGAGCGCGAAGGCGAGTGGCCCGGCGAGATCGCGGTGCCGGGCGTGCACGACCCGGCCGAGGCGGTGGTGGTGGCGCAGACGCCGGCGCCATTCGTGCTGCGGGTGCAGTTCACCGACCGTTTCCCGTCCAGCGCCGGCCTGGCCGGGACCACGCTCGACTTCACCCTGCAGCCGGCCAACGGGCACTGGCAATGCCAGCCCGGCACGCCGTCGCCACCGTCGCGCTGGCTGGCGCCGGACTGCCAGTCGCACACGCCGTGGACCATCGTGGAATGGCTGGCCCTGCTGCTCGGCCTCGCGCTGCTGGTCCTGGTCGTGCTGGGGCTGGTCTGGTATCGCGTGCAGCCGGCCATCGCGCACATCCTGCGCACGCCGCGGCGGCTGTTTGAACAACCGCTGCAGGCGCTGCCACGGCTGGACCGGCAACTGGGCTGGGTGCGCCTGCGCGAGCGCGTGCTGGCCGATGCCGGCGTGGCGGCGGTGCGCTGGCGCGAGGCGCTGCGGCATGCCGGGTTGCCGCCGGCCGAACGCGCCGCCGCGCTGGCCGCGCGGATCGGGGCGGTGGATGCGCCGGCCGCCGGCTGGACACTGCCCGGCTGCGTGCGCGAATGGACACTGCCCGAGGCGTTGCCGGTCGCGTTGGAGCGCATGTGGGTGTACTTCCCCGAGCCTGGCCTGGTTGGCGAGGCCATCGTGCAGCGCCTGCGCGGCATGCCCAACGGCCAGGACGTGGTGCTGGTGGTGAGCCCGTCGCTGGACGCCGAGCCGGCCTTGCGCGCCCATGCCGAGGACCCGGCCAACCTGTGCGTGTGCCTGGACCAGGTGGCGCAGGCGCGCTGGCTGCTGCAGCCGCAGGCGACGGCGGCGCTGGTGGCGCTGCTGGCCCGGCAGTTGAAGGTCACCCGCATTTCGCCGTACCAGACCCACGGCGGCATCACCCGGCCGGCGGCGTTCTTCGGGCGCCAATCGCTGCTGGCGCGCGTGCTCAACCGCGAGCCGGGCAACTACCTGCTGGTTGGCGGGCGGCAGCTGGGCAAGACCAGCCTGATGAAGGCCATCGAGCGCAGCTTTTCCGGCCACCCGCGGGTGCAGTGCCGCTATGTGTCGCTGCGCGACCATCGCCTCAGCGTGCGCCTGGCGCTGGCGGTGGGCCTGCCGGAAACGGCGGACCTGGAGGAGGTGGTGGCCGCGATGTCGGCCCAGGCCGAGGGCCGGCGGGTGCTGCTGCTGGTGGATGAGACCGACCTGTTCCTGCGTGCCGAGGCCGCCGCCGGCTATCCGCAACTGGCCGCCCTGCGCGCGATCAGCGAGGAAGGGCGCTGCCATTTCATGCTGGCCGGGTTCTGGGACCTCTACGAGGCGGTGACCCTGGATTACGCCTCGCCGCTGCGCAATTTCGGCGAGGTGATCCACGTGGGCGGGCTGGAAGACGAGGCCTGCCAGGCCTTGGCCACCGAGCCGATGGCGCGGCTGGGCGTGCACTTCAGCACGCCGGCACTGCCGCGCCGGCTGGTGGCCGCCTGTGGCCGGCGCGCCAACCTGGTGGCGATCGTCTGCCAGCACCTGCTGGGCCAGCTGGGGCGCGGCCAGCGCGTGATCGATGCGGCGCAGCTGGAGGCGGCGCTGATGGCCGAGCCGGTGTTCGATGCGCTGGCCGGCTGGGCCCGCCTCACGCCGGACGCGCAGGCCAACCGGCTGGACCGGATCGTCGTTTACCGCCTGGCCCATGCGCAGCTGGGGGGCAGTGACGGCGCGCGCGGGGTGGGCCTGGATGCGCTGCTGGCCGATATCGATGCCGCCGGCGTGCGCCTGGACCCGGAGCTGCTGCGGCGCGCGCTGGCCCGGTTGCAGCTGGCCTATGTGATCCGGCGCGACGAAGAAGGGGCGCGGTTCGTGTTCGCCGTGCCGTTGTTTGCCACCCAGTTCCAGCGCGAGGAGGCGCACACGCTGGGCAAGCGCGAACTGCAGGCGCTGGCCGAGGCGATGCCGATGATCCAACACCGGACTGATGACGCCACAGAGTGACGCAATGCGCTGCGATTGCGCATCGATTCTGCGATAGTGATCCGATATTCGTGTGACGTGGCGGATGGATGCTGCACCCCCAGGAACTCTCTTCTTTGCAGATTGGCGCGGTGCTGGTGCAGGCCTGGGGCGTGCACGCCACCTCGGTGGTGCAGCGCCCGGCCGGCGCCGATGCCGGCGCCACGGTCTACCAGGTAGGCGCGCGCGACGGGTCGCGCTGGTGGCTCAAATGCCGCCGCTACGCCGTGGACGAGGCGGTCTGGCAGGTGCTCGGGCACCTGCGCGGGCCGCTCGGCCTGGCTGAAGTGGCCGCGCCGCAGCCGGCGCTGGATGGCGCGCCAGCGGTCAGCGCGCATGGCCTGCAATGGACATTGTTTGCCTACATCGAGGGCCAGTCCGGCTTCGAGGCGGCGTTGTCGCAGGCGCAGTGGCGGCGCCTGGGCGAGGTGCTGCGCCAGGTGCACGAGGTGCGGCTGCCACCGGCGCTGGCCAGCGGCCTGGCCCAGCCGGATTTTGACGACGACACGGCGGTGGAGCGGGTGGGTGCATGGCTGCGCCGCGGCGACGCCCGGTGGCCGGTGCCCGATGCGCTGGCCGAGCACTACCTGCGCAGCTGGCGCCAGCACCGGCCGCGCATCGTGGAGGTGTGGGAGCGCTGCGTGGCGCTGCGCGAGCGCCTGGTGCGGCAGGCGTGGCGCCGGGTGCTGTGCCATGGCGACCTGCATGCGGGCAACCTGCTGCTGTTGCCCGATGGCGGGCTGTGCCTGATCGACTGGGATGACATGCTGCTGGCCCCGCGCGAGCGCGACCTGATGCTGGTTGGTGCCGGCGTGGGCGGGCGCTGGGGGCGCGACGACCCGCCGTGCTTCCGCGAGGGCTACGGTTATGCCGAGGTGGCCGTGTCGCCTGCGCGGTTGGCCTACTACCGGCATTGGCGGATCCTGCACGACGTGCAGGAGTTCCACGACCTGCTGCTGGAGCCGGGCGCGGCCACGCGCCCGCCCACCCAGCGCCGCCAGGCCCTGCGCTACATGGACGAGCAGTTCGCCCCCGGCAACGTGGTGGACAGTGCCGCGCGCAGTTGGGAGGCGGCGGTGGCCGAGTGAGGTCGGCCGCTCGCGCAGTGGCGTGGCGCCAAAGCGGGCCGGGTTACTCGCCGGGCTTGGCAGCGGCCGACGCGGCCTGCGAGGCGGCGCGCCGCGAGAGCACGGCTTCGCGGTGGGCAATGTAGGCGTTGGCGGCGAGGATGATGCCGGCGCCGATCACCGTCCAGCGGTCCAGCCGCTCATCAAACAGCAGCCAGCCCAGCGTGGCCACCAGCGGCAGCTGCATGAAGCTGATCGGGGTCAGCGCGGACACATCGCCCAGGCGCAGGGCGCGCGTCCACAGCAGTTGGCCGATGGTGCCGAACAGGCCGGTGGCCGCCAGCCACAGCCAGGCCATGCCGGCCGGCCACACCCAGACGAACACCGCCGGCACCAGCGACAGCGGCACCCAGAAGACGTAGGTGTAGAGCACCACGGCATCGGCACTGTCCACGCGGGTGAGCTGCTTGATCTGGATGGCCACCAGCGAACTGAGGACCGCCGCCAGCACCGCCACCAGCGTGCCGGGCGTGAAGCTGGTCGAGCCGGGGCGCACGATGATGAGCACGCCGATGAAGCCGATCACCACCGCGGCCCAGCGCCGCGCGCGCACGGTCTCGCCCAGCCACAGCACCGCGGCGATGGTGACGAACAACGGCGTGGAATAGGACAGCGAGATGGCCTGGGACATCGGCAGGTGGCCGATCGCCCAGAACGCGCAGAGCATCGAGGCCAGGCCGATCGCGCTGCGCAGCAGGTAGCGCGGCAACTGCTGCGTGCGCAAAGAGGCACGGCCGGGCCGCAGCAGCATCGGCAGCAGGGCCACCAGGCCGAAGGCGTTGCGGAAGAACGCCACTTCCTGGGTGGGGACGTAGCGGGTGGCGTAACGGATCGCCACCGCCATCAGCCCGAAGGCCAGTGTGCTGCCGAGCATCAGCAGCGCCGCACGCATCGGGGCAGGGGCGGGCAGGGCGAGCGGTGGGGTCACCACTGCGCGCCGACCAGGCGCGGCTCCGGTTCGATCGGCACGCCAAACTTCTCCAGCACCGAGGCGGAGATCTGCCGGGCCAGCGCCAACAGCTGCGCGCCGCTGGCGGTGCCGTGGTTGACCAGCACCAGCGCGTGCTGCGGCGCCACGCCGGCATCGCCCTCGCGATGGCCCTTCCAGCCACAGGCCTCGATCATCCAGGCCGCCGACAGCTTGCGGCGGTTGTCCTGCTCGGCCGGGTACACCGGCAGGTCGGGGAAGTGCTGCAGCAGCACCTCCACCTGTTCCAGCGGCAGCACCGGGTTCTTGAAGAAGCTGCCGGCGTTGCCCAGCACGTCCGGGTCGGGCAGCTTGCGCCGGCGCAGGGCGATCACCGCATTGGCCACGTCGGCGGCCACCGGCAGCTCCACGCCCATCGCCTGCATCTCCTCGCTGATCCCGGCATAGCCCAGGCGCAGGTGGTGCAGCAGCGGCAGGCGCAGTTCGATGGCGGTGATCAGGTAGCGGTCCGGCTGCTGCTTGAAGAGGCTGTCGCGGTAGCCGAACTGGCAGGCCTCGGCATCCAGGCGCACCCACTCGCCGGCCTGGCGGTCCCAGGCCTCCACGACCTGGATGAACTCGTCCACCTGCACGCCATAGGCGCCGATGTTCTGGATCGGCGCGGCGCCGGCGGTGCCGGGAATCAGGGCCAGGTTCTCCAGCCCGGACAGCCCGTTCTGCAGCGACCACATCACCAGCCCGTGCCAGTTCACCCCGGCACCGGCGCGCACCAGGGTGTGGTCGGCGCGGTGCTCGAGGATGTCGATGCGGGCATTGGCGAACACCAGCACGGTGCCGGGCACGTCGTCGGCCAGCAGCACGTTGCTGCCGCTGCCCAGCACCAGCAGCGGCGTATCGGCCACGTGCGGCAGGGCCAGTACGTCGGGCAGCAGGGACGGGTCGTGCAGCTCCAGCAGCTGGGCCGCGCTGGCATCGACGTGGAACGTGTTGAGGGCCTTCAGCGAGGCGTTTTCAGTCAGGGTCCAGGCAGGCATTGCGTTACTCATAGGGGGGCGACCGCGCCGCGGCTGGGGGCTTCGCGGCGGCGGCGGATGGCCTCCACGCAATCGCCGACCAGCCCCGGGCCACGGAAAATCAGGCCGCTGTAGCACTGCACCAGCGCCGCGCCGGCCGACATTTTGGCCACCGCGTCGGCACCGGACTGGATGCCGCCCACGCCGATCAACGGCATCGACTCGGGCAGGCGCGCGCGCAGGCGGCGCAGCACCAGCGTGGACTGGCCCAGCAGCGGCGCGCCGGACAGGCCGCCGGCCTCGTTGGCGCGCGGGGCGGCCGCCCCCGCCCGGCGGTCGATGGGGGGGTTGGTGGCGGGCCCCCCCCCCACCCTGCGCTCGCTGAGCACCCGCGCGGCCGCGGCGATATCGCGATCGCTCAGGTCCGGGGCCACCTTGACCAGCATCGGCACGCGCTTGCCGTGCTGGGCGGCCAGCTTTTCCTGGCTCTCGCGCAGCTGGGCGATCAACTGGCGCAGCGCGTTCTCTTCCTGCAGCTCGCGCAGGCCGGCGGTGTTGGGCGAGGAAATGTTGACGGTGATGTAGTCGGCCAGCGGATACACCCGCTGCAGGCAGTGCTGGTAGTCCTCGAACGCCTGCTCGTTGGGGGTGTCCTTGTTCTTGCCGATGTTGATGCCCAGCAGCCCGGTGCGGCGCTTGGCGCGCTCGACATTGCGCACCAGCGCGTCCACGCCGAGGTTGTTGAACCCCATGCGGTTGATGATGGCCTGGTGGTCCGGCAGCCGGAACAGGCGCGGGCGCGGATTGCCGGCCTGCGGGCGCGGGGTGATCGTGCCGATCTCGACAAAACCAAAGCCCAGCGCCAGCAGCGCATCGATATGCTCGCCGTTCTTGTCCAGGCCGGCGGCAAGGCCCACCGGGTTGGGGAAGTCCAGCCCGAAGGCCTTGGTCGGCAGGGGCGCGATGCGGCCGGCCAGCAGCGGCGTGGTGCCGGTGCGGTAGGCCAGCTCCAGCCCACCCAGGCCGAGGCCGTGGGCGCGCTCGGCGTCGAAGGCGAACAGGAAGGGTCGGGCAAGCGAGTACATGGCGTTCTTTCAGTCCAGCGTGCCGACAAAGGCACGGGTGTGGTATTCGAAGGCAACCTGGCCGTCCTCCGCGTGGGCGTCGAACAGCTGCTCCAGCGCTTCCAGCATCGGCGCGTGGCGCGGGTGGCCGGCCTGGGGCGCGTAGGAAGAGGACAGCAGGCGGCCACGCAGGCCGTCCAGGTCCATGCGCTGCACGTTGGGGAAGCTGGCCATGCCGCGCAGGCCGGGACCGAACCAGGCGCGCATGGTGGCATCGTCCTGGTAGCGCTCGGCGACCTGGGTGTAGTCGGTGCCAAATTCCAGCAGCAGCTGTTCATAGCCCACCAGGAACGGCGAGGCGTCGAGCAGGCGCGAATTCCAGAACACCAGCGCCAGGCCACCGGGGTGCAGGATCCGCGCCCACTCGGCGCGCACCGCGTCGGTATCGAACCAGTGGAAGGCCTGGGCGGCGGCGACCAGGCCCACGCTGTCATCGGCCAGGGTGGTGGCCTCGGCGGTGCCGTCGACCAGTTTCAGGCGCAGGTGGTGCGGGGCCAGCCACTGCTCGGCGGCCGCGCGCATGGCCGCGTTGGGTTCCACCGCGATCACCGGATGGCCGCTGGCCAGGAACAGGCGGGTGGAGATGCCGGTGCCGGCACCGATGTCGGCGACCAGGGTCTCGACAGGCACGCCGATGTCGCGATGCAGCCAGTCCAGCAGCGCCGGCGGGTAATCGGGACGGTAGCGGACGTAGTCGGCGACGCGACTGCTGAAGCGTTCGGTCGAATCCGATGCGCTCATGCGGACCTCACGATTGGGATGCGGCGAGCAGGGCAATGCCACCGAACAACAGCAGGAAGGCGAGCACCGCCACCACACTGGCGATCACCGCCACCCAGCCCAGGATCAGGCCGGCCAGGGCCAGGCCGTCACCTTCCAGCGCCTGCGGCTGGCGGCGGATGTCCGCACGCGCCATGTGCCCGGTGACGATGGCCACCACGCTGCCGATGAAGGGCAGCACGGTCCAGCCGACGATGCCCATGACCAGGCTGACCACGGCCAGCGCGCTGGTTTGTCGAAGTGGCTGGTTCATCCGGTTCCTCCAAGGCAATGGCCCATGATAGTGCCTGTGGCCGGTTTATCCCATCGACGGCGGGGCCGTGCCCGGCCCGGACAGGTCGGTGCCAGCGGCGCGGCAGGGCGCCGCGCGGCGGCCGCTCAGCCCATCAGGACCTGGCCACCATCCACGTTCAAGCTGTGGCCGGTGATCCAGCGCGCCAGCGGCGAGCACAGGAACAGGGCGGCGTCGGCGATTTCCTGCGGATGGCCGAAGCGGCCGAACGGAATCTTCGCCAGGGTGCCGTGGTACAGCGCCGGGTCCTGGTCGCGACGGCGGGCCCAGAGCCCGTCCTCGAATTCGATGGAGCCCGGGGCGATGGCATTGACCCGGATCCGGTCCGGGGCCAGTGCCAGCGCCTGGGAGCTGGTGTAGTGCATCAGCGCCGCCTTGGCGGCCGCGTAGGGGGCCGCGCCGGGGCGTGGTTGCAGGGCGGCGATCGAGCCCAGGTTGAGGATGCAGGCATCGGCCGATTGCCGCAGCCAGGGCAGGGCCAGGCGCGAGGCCCGTACCGCCGCCATCAGGTCCACGCCGAGGCTGGCCTCCCAGCCGGCCTCGTCATCGCTCATGCCGTAGCCGGTAGCGTTGTTGACCAGCACGTCGATACCGCCCAGCGCGCCGGCGGCCTCGGCCAGCCAGCGGCCGATGTCCTCCGGCAGTGCCAGGTCGGCGGCCACGGTGTGCAGGGCCAGGCCCCGCGTGTTTGCCTCGGCACGCAGCGCGGCTAGCCCCTGCTCACCGCGTGCGCAGACCGAGACGCGGGCGCCCGCCGCAGCGAACGCCAGCGCCATCGCGCGGCCGATGCCCTTGCTGCCACCGGCCACCAGGACGCGGCGACCGGTGAAATCCAGCGTCGGCGCGCCCGTGGCCATCACAGGTCGAACTTGATGCCCTGCGCCAGCGGCAGCGAGTCGGAGTAGTTGATGGTGTTGGTCTGGCGGCGCATGTAGACCTTCCAGGCATCCGAGCCGGACTCGCGACCACCGCCGGTGTCCTTCTCGCCACCGAACGCACCGCCGATCTCCGCACCCGAGGTGCCGATGTTGACGTTGGCGATGCCGCAGTCCGAACCGGCCGCCGAGAGGAAGCGCTCGGCGGTCTTGAGGTTGGTGGTGAAGATCGAGGACGACAGGCCCTGCGGCACGCCGTTCTGCATGTCGATGGCCTCGTCCAGCGTGCTGTACTTCATCACGTACAGGATCGGGGCGAAGGTCTCGTGCTGCACGACTTCATCGCTGTTCTTCAGCCCGGTCACGATGGCCGGCAGCACGAAGTTGCCGGCGCGGTCGATGCGGGTGCCGCCGGTCTCCACGGTGCCGCCGCTGGCCTTGGCCTTCTCGATGGAGGCCAGGAACTGCTGCACGGCGCCGTCGCTGTTGAGCGGGCCCATCAGGTTGGCCGGGTCGGTCGGATCGCCGATCTTGCCTTCCACCTGCTTGTAGGCCTTGATCAGCGTGGCCAGCACGTCGTCATGGATGGATTCGTGCACGATCAGGCGGCGCGTGGTGGTGCAGCGCTGGCCGGCAGTGCCGACCGCCCCGAACACGATGCCGGGGATGGCCAGCTTCAGGTCGGCGGTCTCGTCCAGGATGATGGCGTTGTTGCCGCCCAGTTCCAGCAGGCAGCGGCCCAGGCGATGGGCGACCTTTTCAGCCACGGTGCGACCGACCTGGGTGGAGCCGGTGAAGCTGATCAGCGGCACGCGCTTGTCGGCGACCATCTTCTCCGACAGCGAGGTGCCGGCGTCGTTGATCAGGAAGAAGATGTCCGGGAAGCCGGCATCGCGCAGCGCTTCGTTGCAGATCTTCATCGAGGCGATGGCGGTCAGCGGGGTCTTGTTGGACGGCTTCCACAGGCACACATCTCCGCAGATGGCGGCCAGGAACGAGTTCCACGCCCACACCGCGACCGGGAAGTTGAACGCGCTGATGATGCCGACCAGGCCCAGCGGCTGGTACTGCTCGTACATCCGGTGGCCAGGGCGCTCGGAATGCATGGTGTAGCCGTAGAGCATGCGGCTCTGGCCCACGGCGAAGTCGGCGATGTCGATCATCTCCTGCACTTCACCGTCGCCCTCCGGCTTGCTCTTGCCCATTTCCAGGGCGACCAGCGAACCCAGCGCATCCTTGTGCGCGCGCAGCGCTTCGCCGCACAGGCGCACTGCTTCGCCACGGCGCGGGGCCGGGGTGGTGCGCCACACCTTGAAGGCTTCCTGGGCGCGGGCCACGATGGTTTCGTAATCGGCGTCGGTGGTGGCGTGCACGGTGGCGATGGCTTCACCGGTGGTCGGGTTGACCGGGGTGATGGTGCCGGCGCTGGTGGCGCTGGACCACTCGCCGTTGCCCAGATAGGTGCCAGCGTTGGTCGCATCCAGGCCAAGGGCCTTGAGCAGCTCAGAGGACATGCAAACTCCTGTTGCTTATCGAAAAAGGGCGCAGCCGCTGGCAGGGTGGGGGGCGGCATGCAGAACGCCCATTCTAGCCGGTAGCGCCCGCCGATGCCTGGCGGCCTGGGCCGCGCGACCCGGTAGAATGGCGTCCATTGTTCGCCCCCGGGAATCTGAATGAACGTTACCGTTGCAGAAGGTGTGGTCGTCGGCAATCGCCTGCCGTTCGTGTTGTTTGGTGGCCTGAATGTGCTGGAGGACCTGGATTCGACCCTGCATGCGGCCGAACACTTCACCACCGTCACCGCCAAGCTCGGCATCCCGTATGTGTTCAAGGCGTCCTTCGACAAGGCCAACCGGTCCTCGATCAAGTCCTTCCGTGGCGTCGGCCTGGACGACGGCCTGCGCATCTTCGAGGAGGTCAAGCGCCGGTTCGGCGTGCCGGTGATCACCGACGTGCACGAAGTGGCCCAGGCCGCCCCGGTGGCCGAGGTGGTGGACGTGCTGCAGATCCCGGCCTTCCTGGCGCGCCAGACCGACCTGGTGGAGGCCATCGCCCGCACCGGGCGTGCGGTCAACATCAAGAAGCCGCAGTTCCTCAGCCCCACCCAGATCAAGCACATCGTGTCCAAGATCCGCGAGGCGGGCAACGAGAACATCATCCTGTGCGAGCGCGGTGCCCAGTTCGGCTACGACAACCTGGTCGTGGACATGTTGGGCTTCCGCGAGATGATCGAATCCACCGGCGGCCTGCCGGCGATCTTCGATGTGACCCACAGCCTGCAGCGCCGCGACGCCGGCAGCGATGCCTCCGGTGGCCGTCGCCGCCAGGTGGCCGAGCTGGCGCGGTCGGGCATGGCCCTCGGCCTGGCCGGCCTGTTCCTGGAAGCCCATCGCGACCCGGACCACGCCCGCTGCGATGGCCCCAGCGCGTTGCCGCTGGCCGCGCTGGAGCCGTTCCTGGTGCAGATCAAGGCCCTGGACGAGCTGGTCAAGGGGTTCCCGGAACTGGACATCCGCTGAGCCGGCCCGCCCACCTCCGGCGCCGGCGGCCTTGGTCCCGTGGCTGAATGTGGGTATCCTTCACGGCTGCACCGCGCATCGCGCCGTGCAGCTGGTGGAAGCGGCATGCTTCCACTGCATATGGCCCCGTAGCTCAGCTGGATAGAGCGTCCCCCTCCTAAGGGGAAGGTCGCCCGTTCGAATCGGGCCGGGGTCACCAAAATCAAAGGGTTAGAGCGGAAATTCTGGTCATGCTCGCTCTATTTGACTGTATTTATAGATCGATTCGGCACACTTGGCGCAACGCAAACTTGGACGCTAACGCCGTCAAGATTAGATGACTGATCTTGTCTGTGATGCTACAGTAAGATCAGTTGATTGATCTTGGTGGGCATCATGTTCGAGATTGCCAGGCACGATGTTGTGGCGCGTATGCGCTTCGATAACCCTTGGTGGGGGGACAAGGACGCGGATACGCCCTTCCTTTCCGCACCTCGCCGCCGGTACTTCCCTGACTTTCTTGCAAAAGTCCGCAATACACGACTCAAGCGAGCAGTCGTTCTTATGGGGCCGCGTCGCGTTGGGAAGACCGTTATGGTCTACCAAGCGATCGGGGAGCTGCTGAAGTCTGGTGTGACCGGTCAGAAAATATTCTACGTCTCTCTCGAAACGCCGATTTACACTGGATTGTCGCTAGAAGCGATGTTGCGGATGTACCTCGAAGATCAAGGTATTGAGCGACGAGAAACGGTCTATATATTTTTCGACGAAGTTCAGTATCTTAAGGACTGGGAAGTTCATCTCAAGTCGCTGGTAGATTCGTTTCCTGACTATCGATTCGTTGCGACTGGATCTGCAGCTGCTGCGCTTCGTATGAAGAGTCAGGAGTCGGGTGCTGGGCGATTCACTGATTTTATTTTGCCGCCACTAACTTTTGCAGAATACTTGGCGTTCGTTGGCAAGGATTTAAGCCTCATTGACGCAAGGGAGCGAGAGGGTGGTGCGACGTGGACGTATGAAGCGACTAATATCGATGCGCTGAATGCAGAGTTTGTCAACTATTTGAACTACGGCGGCTACCCGGAGGCAGTTATAGTCGAGGAGATCCGTGATGACGCCGAGCAGTATATCAAGAGCGATATCATCGATAAGGTCCTTCTGCGTGACTTGCCAAGTTTGTACGGCATCAGTGATATCCAGGAGTTGAACAAGCTATTCAATACGCTCGCTTACAATACTGGTAATGAGGTGAACCTAGAGGGTTTGTCAAAATCATCGGGCGTCGCAAAGAATACAATTCGAAGATATCTCGAATATCTTGAAGCGGCGTTCCTTATTCGCAGGGTGGATCGCATCGACTGTAATGCGCGGAAATTTAAGCGAGCTATGTCGTTTAAAGTCTACTTGACAAATCCTTCGATGCGAGCAGCCCTTTTCGGCCGCGTCGGCCCGGATGATGAGCATTTCGGTCACATTGTCGAAACCGCAATTTTCTCACAGTGGCAGCATACAGTGAGGGTTGACTTATATTACGCACGATGGGCTACAGGTGAGGTGGATATTGTTTCTCTGGATACCCGCACCCAAAAGCCTCATTGGGCTGTAGAGGTGAAGTGGACGGACAAACCTTGCTCAAGTAATGGTGAACTGAATGCCTGTGTCGAGTTTATTGAGAACAACAAGAATCTATTTGTTAAGGAGATGCTTGTAACTACGCGCACACAGCGTGGGTCCGTCCTTTATAAGAACTGCAAATTTAGATTTGCTCCAGCTGCTGAGTACACATATACGTTGGGTGCCAATCTGCTTGGTGGATCGCGTTGGAATTCGGAAGAAGTAGAGCCCGAGGATCTTTTGGAGGAGTAACGGCTCGCCTTTTATTCGGCTGGCTTCCATTGAAGCCGGCCACACCGGATATTTTTGCTGGCACTATGCGTCTTGTCGCAAGAGAGCACTTCAGTATTTTAGTTTAGTCACGGCCTCGTCGTCGCCGTCTAGAATTAGGCGCGGGTAGTATTTCTCAGTAGTCGCATAGTTGGCATGGCCTGAAAGGACTTGGACGCGGCGCAGAGGCACGCCGGCAATTACCATATGGGCGCAAAACGTGTGCCTCAGACGGTGGAGGTGACCGCCCACGTCTGCAAGGCGGGAGCCCTTCTTGAAACAACCAGACAGGGTGTCCTTGTGCAGCATGTCGAGTGGGTCTTGCAGATGGCTCAAGGTCCACTTGGCACAGCGGTTGAGCGGGACCTCCCGCCACCTTCCTGATTTCGTCCGGCCTTCGCTGGTTTCATCCGGGTCGCTCTCCACCAGCAGCCGCCCAGCCACTACCGAGCTTTTCTCGAGGCCGATGATCTCGCCGCGCCGCAGTCCAGTGTGAGCCATAAAGAGCCAAAGTGGCGCCCTGGCAGGGTTCGTGCGGTACAGTCGGCGCATTGCCGCCCGGTCGTAGAACTTGACAGCCACGCTCCGTACGCCGCGAGGCGCCTCAAGCGAGGCAAGTGGGTTCACGTCAAGTTCCTTTTATTTGACGCCGCGGTTGAACGCCACCTTCAGCCGTCGAATCTCCTTCCCCACAGTTTCCTTTGCTGCCTAGTCGCCCAGTAGCCTGGAGCGCTTGCACTTTTCCACCTCCACAGCGCGGATGCTATCGATCGGCCGATGGCCGAACAACTTCCAATCCAGATACCACTCTAGGTAGTCGCGCACCTTCGGCAGACGCGCGAGCATCGGGACCCCGTGCGTCAGCTCTGCTTCTTTCGCGGCACGAATTCTCTTCGCCTTACGGGCGTCAGGCTGCCCAATGGACCGGCGAAAGCGCTCCCCGCCTTCCGCCCAGTCGAGGTACGCCTTTGCGCCACGCCAGTAAAATCACGAACGTTGGGCGCAGCGGGCGTGCACCAGCTACGAGTAGCGGGTGATCAGGTCCGAGCTGTGGGCGGTCAAGCACCAGGCCCGGCTTTGCGAGGAAATCCAGCCGCTAGAGCGGCTGCGCGAGGCGCTACGCTTGAACCGGAACAGTTGACCCCAAACCGACCCCTGCGTCCGCTAAACCACTGATTCCACAAGATTGCCACTGATCGCGGGTGTTCGCCTTAGTCGTTGTTTCTGTTGATCTTCCCCGACCTTGACATGGTAGATGCCGGCCCCCGGCGTGACTAGCCGAAACCCGCACTAGTGGCCTCGAACTTGCAGTCGTAGATGCACCGATATTCCGCGGTAAGGCGGACTCTTTGGAAGTTCTGCAAGATGCGGTCTCGATGATCAGTCGGCAAAGGTTCCTCTGAGTAGACCATTCGAGCGGTTCCGCCTGCCGCTATCACCGAGCCCTTGAGCAACCCACGCATGCGCATGTCAGGAAAGGTGGTGGCTCCCGAGAGAAGCCTGTTCACAAACTTGTCGATGCCTGAAGCTGAGAGGAGGTCGATCTCTTCGCCATCGATGGCGGCGATGAACCTCTCCAGCGTTGCGGGCCCAACTCCCTCGTTGTTGAGGCCAAGCACGGTGTCGACGCACCCCACCTCAATATCGAGCATCGGCTTGGAACTGAGCCGAAAGTGCTTCCGCTGCAACCATCCAAAGTAAAAGGACGTAACCAGAGCGAGCGCGGCGACGATCAGGCCGCAAGCGGCGACGATGGGCTCTGCGGTGGATGCGGGCGAGCTGGAGGCGGCGGCAACGAGCATGGTTACACCCTGGTCCATAGGAGCGATCACTCTTCAGTATCCCATGCACCCTATGGCGTGTCTCGCAAGGCAATGGCGGAATGAGTCCGTTCAAATTCCGTGCAACTGCAAAAAAGAAAAAGGGCCCGCATTGCTGCGAGCCCTCAATTAGTCGTGGTCGAGGACGGAATCGAACCACCGACACCGGGATTTTCAAGCCTCGCTCATAGGGGTTGCCCGGCGGGCCGGCTACTCCCTTCACGACTTGCACTTCGCAGCAGATGGGCCGCCAGCCGACGATCATCGGGACAGCATTGGCACAATAGCCTCTGGAAGCACCGCGCCATATAGGTGGCTCGCCCCCCTCCTAAGGGGAAGGTCGCCCGTTCGAATCGGGCCGGGGTCACCATAAAGCGCACGGCTGCCTGCCGCCTCGACTTCACCTCACCCTGATACCCGCTGGCTACACTCGCCGCGACCATTCATCAGGGATCGATGTCGTCCATGCGTTCAGTGCCTCGCTGTCTTGCCCATCGCCTCGCTCCGCTGCTCCTCATCGCCCTGGCCGGTTGCTCGCCTGGCACCGGGGAGGACAAGCGCGCCTCCCGCATCCAGGGACCGGCCACCGCCGATGCCGCCAGCCCCGACGCGCCCGCCGACGGCACCGATGACAGCGACAGCGCCGTGCCGCCGATGCCGGCCATTCCCAGCATCGTGGTGCCGGACATTCTGGGCGTCAGCCCGGCCCAACGCGCGCTGGAATCGTCCATGCGATCGATCCTGCGCCCGGTGGAAGGCATCAGCGTGTCGCCGGCGCGCTGCGACGCCAGCGGCGCATTGCTGGCCGGTGGCGGCGTTACCCGGGTGGATGAACGCGGCACGCTGCTGCGCAATGGCGAAGACGGCATCTTCGTGATCCAGCCCGATGGCAGTGGCACGGCCAATTTCGAGGGCGGGCTGATCCGCGTCAATGCCGATGGCAGCGGCACCATCAACGGCGGTGCCGGCGGCGACGGCAGCGATGACGACGCCGCTGCCATCATCCGCGTGCAGGCCGATGGCGCGGGCACCTACAACGGCCCGGCCGGCCTGATCACCTTGGATGGCAAGGGCGCCGGCACCTGGAATGGCGACGGTGGGCTGATCACCAACAACGGTGATGGCAGCGGCACGTGGAACGGGCCGATGGGCCTGGTGCGGATCAATGCCGACGGCTCGGGCACGTGGAACGGCGAGGCCGGCTTGATCACCAACCACGGCGATGGCACCGGCACCATCGGGCCGCCGGCGCGGACTGTGAAAATGCCGCCGATGCCGCGCGTGCCGCCGGCGGGCCGGTTCCCACCGTTGAAGAAGTTTGCGCCGCCCGGCATGCCGTGTGGCTATGTGATCACGCTGAACGACCGGGTGCTGTTCGACTTCGACAAGTCCAACATCCGGCCCGACGCGGCGCAGGTGCTGGACACGCTGGCCGAGGCGTTGGTGGAAGTGGGTGCCGGTCGCATGGAAGTGCGTGGCCACACCGATGCCAAGGGCGAGGACGCCTACAATCAACGGTTGTCCGAACAGCGTGCGGCGTCGGTGATCGCGGCGCTGCAGGCGCGCGACACGGCGCAGCAGGCGGTGGGGAAGGGCTATGGCGAATCGGCGCCGGTCGCGCCCAACCAGATCGATGGGCACGACAACCCCGGTGGCCGGCAGTTGAACCGACGCGTGGAGATATTCGTCCATTCCTGACGCGATGCGTGGCGCGCATGAAGCATTCAGGCACGGGGTGGGGAATCGAGCGCTCACCCTGTAGCCTTTTACAGATGACGCAATCTTCCGCAATACACGCCCTTGCCTACACCAGCCGCGCCGTCGGCGGCCTGACCAACGCCGATCTGGAACGCATCCTGGTGGATGCCTCGATCACCAACCGCGCCCACGATGTGACCGGCGCACTGCTGTATGACGGGTTCCGTTTCCTGCAGTACATCGAAGGTCCGGAAGCGGGGCTGCAGGCGGTGCTCGCCCGCATCGAAGCGGCGCGCAGCCATGCCGGCATCGAGATGCTGGTCAACGGGCCGGTGCCCGAGCGCCATTTCTGGAACTGGTCGATGGCCTGTCGCCACGCGCAGGCCTCGATGATCCAGCGGCTGGAGCGCGCACGCTGGACCGAGCGCGCCCATCCGCATCTGCTGGACCAGGGCGAGGTCAACGAAGGCCTGGCGCTGCTGTCGGCCTTCTGGCAACAGGATCCGCCGCCGCCGCGCTGAGCTCGGCCATCGGCACGGCGCACCCCGGCCCGCTCAGCGCCCGGCCGGGTTGAGATACAGGCGCGCCCCATCCGACTCGCGCCGGCCCGACCAGCGCCCGCCGCCGGCGGGTTTGAACCGGCCGATGACGGTGTTGTTGGTGTCGGTAATGAGCAGTTGCCGGCCCGACATGACCCAGCGGTTGGCCGAAAAGAAGCCGTCGGGGCACCCGGCCGGCACGTAGGCACCGTGGCCGCCGAACCACTCGCTGTCCTTCAGCTCGATGGTGCAGGTGTTGCCGCTTTCCATGCCCAGCGTCCAGTGGCCGGCGATGTCGGCATCGCTGTCATTGCGGTCGCCGAAGCGATCGCCATGGTCGTGGTCGTGGCCCCAGTCGTCGTCCCCGCCAAGGTCCAGATCCACCGAGGCGCCTTTGCGTTCGGTGCGCGTCTCGGTGTGGCGGCTGCCGCTGGTGTCGGTCTGCTGGTTGATCGCACCCAGGTTGCCGAAGGCCTTATCGCCGTTCTGGTCGGTGCTGCTGTTGCCCTGCTGCTGCGGGTCACCCATGCTCTGGGTGGTGGAGGTGGTGGTCGTGGAGCTGGTCTGCTCGCTGCGGGTGGTTTGTTCGTCGATGCCGAACGACGCGTCCTGGGCGTGGGCGATAGCCACGGGCAGGGTGAGGCAGCACAGGCACAGCAGGCGCGAGGGGGCGATGGCCATCAGGGAATCCTCGAGGAAGGCGACAGCCTCGATGCGGGCTCGCAACACGCCCGGAGGCAAGCCAGCGGATCACAGCCGGCGTGAGTTCCCCGAGAAAGCGCGCCCGCGCGGATCCTCAGTTGACGGCAGCCGCCACGGCGCTGCCGTCGAGCGCACCGGGTGCCGGCCGCAACGCGTCGAAGCGGGCATTGCTGATGGCCTGGCGGGCCTGGCAGCCGGGGCAGGTAATGGCCACGCCGCCGGGGATCGCCTGCAGCCCGCCGTCCGCCGTGGCGGTGAAATGCCGTTTGCAGGCCACGCAGGCCACCGCAACCGAGGTGACCGCCCCGGCGTGCGCGTGCCCCGTCTCGGCCAGCCCGTTGACTTCAATCAGTTCGAAAATGCCGGTGCAGGTCATCGGTCTCGCCATTGATCGCCGTTGACAGGATATCGGCCGGGCAGGGCGAAAGCTGTAGCAGCGAAGCGGGTCGGGTGGCCGCGTGACGATCACGCCCCGATTTCCAGGGGGCGTGCGCCGGCGATGCACGCGCTCCTCGCCCGCTGTTTACACCGGGCGCGCCACGCTGCGGTGACATCCCCACCAAAGGTTTGCCGATGAATGCGATGACCACCCCCACCGCACAGGTGCCCACGCCCGACCAAACCCCAATGCCGGCGCCGGCCCCGGTTGAAGTGCCGGCCCCCTCCGCACCGCCCGCGCAGGAGCCGCCGGACGATGTGCCGCCGGCCCACGACCCGCCGCCGCCCGCGCCACCGGTGGAAGATCCGCCGGCGCCGACACCGCGGCCGCCGTCGGCATGAGAAGGCGTGGCGTTGCCGCGTTGAGCTTGAATGTTCAAGCGCGTTGTGCATGTTGGTTGGGCGCGTGCGCGTGAGCAGGGCGCGCACACGTAAACCCCTGCAATACCGGTGATTGGTCATCGTGCCTGCGTGGGGTTGTGGGCAATGCGTGCACGGCCCTGCATGCACGCCGTGAGGCCAAACGCATGCGTTGCACACACCATGCAGACATCTGTTTTCCAGCATGCACACGTCGCTGAACCATGCGGTTTGCATGTCACGCCGACTTCATTGGCGATACGGAAAAGTGGCTCCACCCAAGCACGGGCAAGCCCAAGAAATACAGGAGCAGATCTCAGTGACTACCGAAACCAAGACCGCGCACACCTTGAACGACCTGATCGAAATCGCCCGCGACGGCAAGGACTTCTACACCGAAGCGGCCGGCAAGGTGAAGGACGCCGAACTCTCCGCCCTGTTCACCCGCATCGCCGGGGTGAAGGATGAGCTGGTGCGTTCGCTCAGCGCCAGCGTGCTGGCCGCCGGTGGCAAGCCGGCCGAGCACGGCACGATGGTCGGCTCGATGCAGCAGTTCTACGGCAAGGTGCGCGCCACCCTGGGTGACACCCAGTACGGCTACGTGGCCGAGCTGGAAGAATCCGAAGATCGCCTGCTGAAGGCCTTCAAGGACACCCTGACCGACGCCGATACGCCGCCGGCCGCACGCGCCGAAGTGCAGCGCCTGCTGCCGCAGGTGCAGGAATGCCATGCGGTGATGCGCGATCGCAAGCATGCGATGAAGCCGTAACGGCCCCCGGCCCGGCCCCACGCCGGTGCCTGCATGAACGCGCGACGCACGTCGCCAGACAGCCCCGGCCATGCCGGGGCTGTTGCCGTGGGGCATCCGGACGCCCGCGTACGGGGGGCGGGGAATTGGTGCATACTCGATCGAAAGGGCTCGTGGAATCTGCTATGGAACACATGCGTTGGCTGACGCTTCGTCTTGGCAATAATCAATCCATCGGTCCGAAGGTGCTGTCCGACCTGTGGTCCAACGCCTGCGAAACGAACCAGTCGTCGGTGACCCGCGATACGGTCCCGGGCAAGTCCACCTCGTACGCGCTGCATGCACCGCTGTCGCTGGCCTATCCCAAGCGCGCGGAACTGCGCATGCGCAAGCTGCTTGAAGAAGCCGGCTACACCTTCACCCTCGGTTCGCTGGCCGACCGGCCGGCCGCGCAGCCGCTGCGCACGCGCTGATCATCGCGGCGCCAGGCGCCGCCACAGGATACGCACCGGGGAGCCGCCGGCATGCGTGACCGACTCCAGCGGCGTCCAGCCCAGCCGGCGATACAGGCCGCCGTCATCCGCCTCGGTCTGCAGGTACACATCGCGCACGCCCAGTGCCGCCGCCCGCGCCATCAGCTCCTCGATCAGGCGTGCGGCCAAGCCCCGGCCGCGATGCGACGGGCAGACATAGACCCCGCCCAGCCAGTGCTCGCGCTCGGGATGCTCGGTACGCTCATGGAATTTCAGCTGCGCGGCCGCGACCGGTTCGCCGTTGTCCAGCGCGATCAGCAGCAGCGGCAGCGCACCGTCGTGCAGGAACACTTCCAGCCGCTGGCATTCGTCATCGTGGCTGCGCCCGGGCACGTGGCGGCCCCATTGGGTGAAATACCACATGGCGACAACCGGCAGTAGGGCCGGGTTCTGGCTGAGCAGGATCGGCTCGATGCTCATGGGCGGTGCGCGCATCCGGTGCGCGGCTGCAGCAGGAAAAGAAGAGGCGTCACAGCGAGCATCCCATGCGGACAGGACGCCCCGACTATAACAGCGGCCATCGGAGCGATTCCCGCATTGCGTCACGCCTTCGCCGCGCGCAGACTCGACCGCGTCCCTGCCGGATCGCCCCGTCCCATGTCGTGCGCTGCCTTCAATCTGCGTGGTTTCCAGCGTGATTCCAGCGTGGATCGGCATGCGTTCGCGCAATGGGTGGTGCCGGTGCAGGGCGAACTGGCGTTCGAGCTGGAAGGGCGCGGCGCGCGGTTGGACCTGTATCAGGGCGCGTTCGTGGCGCCCTCGGTCGGGCACGCGCAATGCGCGCTGGAGGCCGACCGCTTCCTGATCGTGGATTGCCCGGCCGGCCTGCTGGACGATGACACGCTGCAGCGGCTGGACCGGCAGCCGGTGCTGGCGCTGCCCGCCCAGGTGCGGGCGATGGCGCAGCGGGTGGGCGCGCATCGCCCGGCCCAGATCGAGGCCAGCGTGGTGGCGCGCGAACTGCCCGCGTTGCTGGCGGCGTTTTCGCTGGCCGGCAGTGCCACCCGGCTGCAGGCGGTATGTGCGCGCATCGAACAGGAACCCGGCCAGCCCTGGCCGGTGGAGCGGATCGCGATGGCGGTGGGGGTCAGCGGCAGCCGCGTGCATGCGTTGTTCCGCCAGGCCTTCGGCATGAGCCCATTGGCCTGGCTCAGCGCCTGCCGGTTGCGCTGGGCCCGCGGCCACCTGGCCAGCGGCGACCTGCCCATCGCCAGCATCGCCCTGCATGCCGGGTACTCCGAGCAGAGTGCACTGACCCGGGCGCTGCGCCGCGAGTGGGGGATGACCCCGGCCGACTACCGCCGCCGCTACCGGCAGTAGCCTGGGTCAAGAACGGCCGCGCGCGCCTGCCTACACTGACAGGCCTTTCCAGACCGCAGCCTGCGCACACTGATGAATCGATCGATGGGAGTTGGCCTGGCCAACGGCGTGGCGGCCGGCGCGCTGTGGGGCGTGGTGTTCCTGGCCCCGGCAATGTTGAGCCGGTTCAGCGCGGTGCAGCTCTCGGCGGGCCGTTACCTGGTTTACGGTCTGATCGCGGTGGTGCTGCTGGCCCCGCGCTGGCGCGAGCTGCGCACCCGGATCGGGATGGCGGAGTGGCGTGGGCTGCTGTGGCTGAGCCTGGCCGGCAACCTGGTGTATTTCGTGTTGCTGGCCAATGCGGTGCAGTGGGCCGGCGGCGCGGCGGCGTCGTTGATCGTCGGGCTGATCCCGGTGGTGGTGACCCTGTTCGGCGTGCGGGAGAAGGGCGCCGTGCCGTTGCGGCGGCTGGCACCGGCGCTGCTGCTGTGCCTGCTCGGCGTGGGGCTGGTGGGGTATGAAGCGCTGCAGGCCGAGCATGCGTCCGGCTCCACCGGGCGGCGCTTGCTGGGCCTGCTGTGCGCGGTCGGGGCGTTGCTGTCCTGGGCGCTGTACTCGATCGGCAACAGCCGCTGGCTGGCGCGCCGGCCGGACCTGTCCGGGCACGACTGGTCCTTGCTCACCGGCGTGGCCACCGGCGGCCTGGCGCTGCTGCTGGTGCCCAGCGCGTTCGTGTTCTCCACCACCGCGCATGACGGCGCGCAGTGGGGCGGCTTCTGGTTGATCTGCGCCGGCGTGGCGGTGGTGGCCTCGGTGCTGGGCAACGCCTGCTGGAATCGCGCCAGCCGCAACCTGCCGTTGACCCTGACCGGGCAGATGATCGTGTTCGAAACGCTGTTCGCGCTGCTGTACGGGTTTGCCTGGCAACAGCGCTGGCCGAGCGCGACCGAGGCAGTGGCGATCGCCTGCCTGGTCTCGGGCGTGGTGATGTGCGCCCATGCGCACCGACCGCCGCGCGCGGTGGCCGAACACGTGGGCTGAAGCCCGGCGGCCGGCGGCGCCCGCCGGCGCTGGATGGTGTCAATCGCAACTTTTTTGCCGACGTTGCCGGCCGATCGCGGCGGGTGCCAGGTTGCACTGCAACACTTGACAAGGCCCCCGGCGGCGTAGTTTTCTTGACCCATGGTCTTCCTCGCCGCCACCGCCCCGTTTGCCAGCACCGCGCCTGCGGTTGGCCGGGCCATGCCGCGCCGGGCCATCGGTAGCACCACCATTACCACCGTCACCACTCGCCCGGTGCGGCCCGTCGTCTTCGCGTAATTTCCGAAAACAACGGCCCCGCACCCGGAACAGGTTGCGGGGGAGCGCCTTCAACCTGACCCGACGCGGGGCCTCTCATCGAGGTCTACATGTCTTCCGTCGCTGTCTCTCCTGCTGTTGCTGATGCCGCCGCCCCGCACCTGCGGGCCGCCACGTCCACGGTCGTGCACAAGTTCGGTGGCACCTCGGTGGCCGATGCCGAGCGCTACCGCCACGTGGCCGGCCTGCTGCGCGCCCGCGACGAGGCCGTGCAGGTCACCGTGGTCTCGGCGATGAAGGGCGTCACCGATGCGTTGATCACCCTGGCCACGCGCGCCGCCGAAGGCGGGTCGCAGTGGCGCGAGGACTGGCATGCACTGCGCGCGCGCCATCGCGGCGCGGCCGTGGCCCTGCTGGCCGAGCACGCCGGCCCCACCGTGGAGTGGCTGGATGCGCGCTTCGACCACCTGGCCGAAGTGCTGGGCGCGCTGGCGGTGATCGGCGAGCTGCCGGTGGAGGTGCTGGACCGCGTGCAGGGCCTGGGCGAGGTCTACTCGGCGCACCTGCTGGGCCACTACCTGCAGAGCCTGGGCGAAGACTGCGCCGTGCTGGATGCGCGCGAGGTGCTGGTGGTCGATCGCGGCGAACTGGGCGTGGACGTGGACTGGGTGCAGAGCGCGCAGCGCCTGGCCGGCTGGCGCCAGGCCCATCCCGGCGCGCGGGTGGTGGCCACCGGCTTCGTCGCCCGCGACCGGCGCGATCGGGTCACCACGCTGGGCCGCAACGGCAGCGACTATTCCGGGGCGATCTTCGCCGCGCTGTTCAACGCCGACGAACTGCACATCTGGACCGATGTGGATGGTGTGCTGTCGGCCGACCCGCGCGTGGTGCCCGAGGCGGTGCAGTTGGAAGCGTTGAGTTACGACGAGGCCTGCGAGCTGGCCTATTTCGGTGCCAAGGTGGTGCACCCGCAGACCATGTCGCCGGCGATCGAGCGCGGCCTGCCAATCATCATCCGCAACACCTTCCGCCCCGACCACCCGGGCACGCGGATCACCGCCGAGCGCACCGCCTCCGGCCCGATCAAGGGGCTGACGCTGAGCCCGGACCTGGCCCTGCTGAACCTGGAAGGCACCGGCCTGATCGGCGTGCCGGGCACGGCCGAGCGGGTGTTTGCCGCCCTGCGCACCGCGCACGTGTCGGTGGTGATGATCTCGCAGGGCTCCTCGGAGCATTCGATCTGCTGCGTGGTCCGCCAGGCCGAGGCACTGCGCGCGCGCGATGCGTTGCGCCAGGCCTTCGCCCATGAACTCAGCCTGGGCCAGGTGCAGCGCGTGCAGCTTACCGACAACGTGAGCGTGCTGGCCGCGGTGGGCGATGGCATGGCCGGGCAGCCCGGCGTGGCCGCGCGCCTGTTCGAATCGCTGGGACGGGCGCAGGTCAACATCCTGGCCATCGCCCAGGGCTCGTCCGAGCGCAACATCTCCGTGGCGGTGGACAGCGGCCAGGCGACCAAGGCGCTGCGCGCGGCGCACGCCGGCTTCTGGCTGTCGCCGCAGACGTTCTCGGTGGGAGTGATCGGGCCGGGCAACGTGGGCGCGGCGCTGCTGGACCAGTTGCAGGCCGCGCAACCGCACCTGCTGGAACGTGCCAACGTGGACCTGCGGCTGCGTGCGGTGGCCTCGCGCAGCCGCATGCTGCTGGAACTGCGCGGCGCACAGGGCGACTGGCGCGCCGCGTTGGCGGCGCAGTCGCGCCCCACCGACCTGGACGCGTTCACCGAGCACCTGCTGTCGGCGCACCTGCCGCACGCCTTGATCATCGATTGCAGCGGCAGTGCCGAGGTGGCCGATCGCTATGCCGACTGGCTGGCGGCCGGCATCCACGTGGTCACCCCCAACAAGCAGGCCGGCGCCGGCCCGCTGCAGCGCTACCACGCCATCGGCGCGGCCGCCGCCGCCAGCGGCGCGCGCTTCCGCTACGAGGCCACGGTGGGCGCGGGCCTGCCGGTGATCACCACCCTGCGCGACCTGGTGGATACCGGCGACGACGTGCTGGCCATCGACGGCATCTTCTCGGGCACGCTGGCGTGGCTGTTCAACAAATACGACGGGCAGGTGCCGTTCTCGGCGCTGGTCGCGCAGGCGCGCGGCATGGGCTATACCGAGCCGGACCCGCGCGATGACCTCTCCGGCGTGGATGTGGCGCGCAAGCTGGTGATCCTGGCGCGCGAGGCCGGGCGCGCGTTGAGCCTGGACCAGGTGCAGGTGGAAAGCCTGGTGCCCGATGCGCTGCGGCAGGCCAGCGTGGAGGCGTTCATGGATGGCCTGGACGCGGTCGATGCCGCACTGGCCGAGCGGCTGGCGCAGGCACGTGGACGCGGCGCGGTGCTGCGTTATGTGGCGCGCCTGTCCGCCGACGGGGCGCAGGTGGGGCTGGTGGAGCTGCCGGCCAGTCACGCCTTCGCCAACCTGCGCCTGACCGACAACGTGGTGCAGTTCACCACGCGGCGCTATTGCGACAACCCGCTGGTGGTGCAGGGCCCCGGGGCCGGCCCGGAAGTGACCGCTGCCGGCGTGTTTGCCGACGTGCTGCGCGTGGCCGTGGGCGAAGGAGCGCGCCTGTGAGCGCACGTGCAGGGCAGGTGGCCCGCGCGTTCTCGCCGGCCTCGGTGGGCAATGCAGCGGTGGGCTTTGACATCCTCGGGCACGCGATCGCCGGGGTGGGCGATACGGTGAGCGTGCGCCGCATCGAGGCGCCGGAAGTGCGCATCAGCGCCATCCGCGGCACGACCTTCGCGCTGCCGCTGGCGGCCCCGGACAACACCGCCGGGGCGGCATTGATCGCCCTGCGCGACGCGCTGGCGCTGCCGTTCGGCTTCGAGGTGGAGATCGACAAGGGCATCGCGCTGGGCTCGGGCATGGGCGGCTCGGCGGCGTCCTGCGTGGCCGCGCTGGTGGCCGCCAATGCGCTGCTGGACACGCCCTTGCCGCGTGCCGCGCTGTATCCCTTCGCCCTGACCGGCGAAGCGGTGGCCAGCGGTGGCCGGCATGGCGACAACCTCGGCCCGATGCTGCTGGGCGGGCTGGTGCTGAGTACCGCCGACCGGCTCGTGCCGATCCCGGTGCCGGCGGCCTGGCACAGCCTGCTGGTGCATCCGGACGCGGTGCTGGAAACCCGCCGCGCGCGCGCCGCGCTGCAGGGCGACTACGTGCTGGGCGAGTTCGTGCAGCAAAGCGCGCACCTGGCGCTGGTGCTGTGCGGCTGCTTCAACGCCGATGCCGCGCTGGTGCGCGCGGGTCTGCGCGATGTGCTGGTGGAACCACGCCGCGCTAGCCTGATCGCGGGATTTGCCGGCGCCCGCGATGCGGCACTGGCCGCCGGTGCGATGGGCGCCAGCATTTCCGGGGCCGGGCCCAGCGTGTTTGCCTGGTTCGAGCAGCGCGAGCAGGCGCTCGCCGCGCAGGCCGCGGTGCAGGGTGCCTTCGCCGAGGTGGGCTTGCCCAGCCAGGCGTGGGTGTCGCCGTTGAATGCCCCCGGCGCGCAGCTGCTGTGAGCGCCTTTCCTTCCCTTTCCGCAGGCCTTGAGATGAATTTCGTTTCCACCCGTCATGCCGCCCCCCCGGCCACGCTGAGCCAGGCCATCGCGGCCGGGCTGGCCCCCGATGGCGGCCTGTATGTGCCCGCGCAGCGCCCGCAGCCGCAGACGTGGCAGCCCCAGGGTTCCCTGGCCGCCGATGCCGCCGCGGTGCTGGCCCCGTTTTTCCAGGGCGATGCGCTGCACCCGGCGTTGTCGTCCTTGTGCGCGCAGGCCTTCGATTTCCCTGCGCCGCTGCGCGCACTGGCCACGCCTGGCGACCACGTGCTGGAGCTGTTCCACGGCCCCACGGCCGCGTTCAAGGATTTCGGTGCGCGCTTCCTGGCCGCCAGCCTGGCCCGGCTGCAGCAGGGGCAGGCGCGTGAGCTGACCATCGTGGTGGCCACCTCCGGTGACACCGGCGCCGCCGTGGCGGCCGCGTTCCATCGCCAGCCGGGCATCCGCGTGGTGGTGCTGTATCCCGATGGCCGGGTGTCGCCGCGCCAGGCCCACCAGCTGGGCTGCTTCGGCGACAACATCCACGCGCTGCGGGTGGCCGGTTCGTTCGACGATTGCCAGGCGATGGTCAAGCAGGCGCTGGGCGACCGCGCATTGCAGGCGCAGGTGCCGCTGAGTTCGGCCAACAGCATCAGCCTGGGGCGCTGGCTGCCGCAGATGAGCTACTACGCGCACGCCGCGCTGACCCACCATGCGGCCACCGGGCAGGTGCTCAACCTGGTGGTGCCCACCGGCAACCTGGGCAATGCGATGGCCGCGCTGCTGGCGCGGGCGATGGGGCTGCCGCTGGGGCGCATCGCGCTGGCGACCAACGCCAACGACGTGCTGCCGCGCTTCTTCCACGGCGCGCCCTACCAGCCGGCCACCAGCGTGGCCACCCTGGCCAACGCGATGGACGTGGGCGCACCGAGCAACTTCGAACGCCTGCGCTGGCTATATGCCGGGGATGATGCGGCGCTGCGCGCCGACTTGCGGGTGGAGGCGGTGGACGATGCGGCCATCCGCGCGTTGATCGCGCGGCGCTGGGCGCAGGCGGGCGAGGTGTTCTGCCCGCATACCGCCACGGCGGTGGCACTGCTGGAGCAGCTGCGGGCCGAGGGCGCGCAGGGGCATTGGGCGGTGGCGGCCACCGCGCATCCGGCCAAGTTCGAATCGGTGGTGGAGCCCTTGATCGGCCAGGCATTGCCGGTGCCACCGGCGCTGGCCGATCTGCTGCAGCGCCCGGCCCATGCCGAGCCGTGTGCGCCGGACTATGCGGCGTTGCGCGAGGCGCTGCTGCAGGCGCGGTAACGCGGTGCGGTGATGACGCCGCGGGCGCGCCGGGTGGGCGGGCTAGGGATCGCCGGCCAGCTGCTGCAGGCCGGCTTCGTCGAGGATCTCGACGGTGTTCAGGTGGGGCAGGGCGATCAGGCCCTGCTGGCGCAGCTTGGTGAACGTGCGGCTCACCGTTTCCATGGTCAGGCCAAGGTGGTCGGCGATGTCGCCACGGCCCATCGGCAGGGTCACGCGCAGCCCGTCGGCGCCGAGCATCGCCTCGCGTGCCGCCAGCCGCAGCAGGAAATCGGCCAGCTTCTCGGCCGGCTGCAGCCGCGCCAGCGACAGGGCCGCATCCTGGGCGGCATCCAGTGCCTGGCAGGCGCGCTGCAGCAGCTTGCGTTCCAGGTGCGGGTAGCGCGCGCGCAGGTCTTTCATCTGCGGCAACGCCACGCGGCAGACGCGGCTGTCGGCGATGGCTTCGATGTCGTAGCGGTGATGGTCGCTGCCGGTCAGGCCCAGGTAGTCGCCGGGCAGCACGAAGCCGCTGATCTGGCGGCGGCCATCGGCCAGGGTGCGGACCAGCCGCAAGGCGCCGCTGGTCAAGGTATAGACATGTTGGCGCGCCTCGCCGGCGCGGGCCAGGGTGGCGCCCAGCGGCAACGGCAGGGACACCGTGACCCGTTCCAGGGCCTGCACTTCGTCCGGGGACAGCGCCGAACACACCGCCAGGTGGCGCACCGAGCAGTGCAGGCAGTCGCGCAGCGGCGAACACCCCGGGCTGGACGGGTCTTCAACAGCGGAAAGGGCGGTGCCGGAGTGGGGCCGGGTCATGTCGAACCAGTGGAACGGGGCACGCTCATGATACGGCATGCGGCCGTTGGCCCGGACCGTGGCGGTGGCAGGGCCCGGCTGCGGCTAGAATATGCCGCTAGCTCATCCCCCCGATTCGCAGGAGTCCCGCAAGTGATCAAGCCCCGTACGCCGCCCGGCATCATGGAATTGCTGCCGCGCGAGCAGATCGCGTTCCAGCGCATGCTGGACGTCATCCGCCGCAATTACGAGCGGTTCGGGTTCCTGCCGGTGGAGACGCCGGTGTTCGAGCTGTCCGACGTGCTGCTCACCAAGTCCGGCGGTGAAACCGAGCGCCAGGTGTATTTCGTGCAGTCCACCGGCGCGCTGGCCAATGCGGCCGAAGCGGGCGACAAGGCCCTGCCCGAGCTGGCCCTGCGTTTCGACCTGACGGTGCCGCTGGCGCGTTACGTGGCCGAACACGAGCACGACCTGACCTTCCCGTTCCGCCGTTACCAGATGCAGCGCGTGTACCGCGGCGAGCGCGCCCAGCGTGGCCGCTTCCGCGAGTTCTACCAGTGCGACATCGATGTGATCGGCAAGGACAGCCTGAGCACGCGCTACGACGCCGAAGTGCTGGCGGTGATCCATGCGGTGTTCGCCGAGCTGCGGATCGGCGATTTCTCGGTGCAGTTGAACAACCGCAAGCTGCTGCGCGGTTTCTTCGAAGGCCTGGGCGTTGCCGATGGCGAGCGCCAGCTGGCAGTGCTGCGCGAAGTGGACAAGCTGGACAAGCGCGGCCCGGATTACGTGCGCGAGACGCTGGTGGGCGAGGGCTTCAACATCCCCGCCGAGCAGGTCGAGCGGATCCTGGCCTTCGTGGCGGTGCGCTCGAGCAGCCATGCCGACGCGCTGGCGCAGCTGGACGCCCTGCTGGCCGATCCGGCCGCGAGCGAGACGTTGAAGGTGGGCGTGGCCGAGCTGCGCGAGGTGCTGGAACTGGTGAAGGCGCTGGGCGTGCCGGACACGGCGTACTGCCTGAACTTCTCCATCGCCCGTGGCCTGGATTACTACACCGGCACGGTGTATGAGACCACGCTGACCGACCACCCGCAGATCGGCTCGATCTGCTCGGGCGGCCGCTATGAAGACCTGGCCAGCCACTACAGCAAGTCGCGGCTGCCGGGCGTGGGCATTTCGATCGGGTTGACGCGGTTGTTCTGGCAGCTGCGTGAAGCGGGGTTGATCGCGGGGATCGAGGACAGCAGCGTGCACGCGCTGGTGGCGTTGATGGATGACGCGAGCCTGCCGCAGTCGCTGGACATCGCCCGCCGGCTGCGCGCCGGTGGCATCAATGCCGAAGTGCAGATGGAGCCGAAGAAGATCGGCAAGCAGTTCCAGTACGCGGCCAAGGCAGGGATCCGTTTCGTGGTGCTGGCCGGTGAAGACGAGCTGGCGCGCGGGGTGGTGGCGGTGAAGGACCTGCTGCGCGAGCAGCAGTTCGAGGTGGCCCGCGAGGAGCTGGCAAGCGCGCTGCAGGTGGAGTTGGAGCAGGCCAGGGTCATGTCGTGAAGCGGGCGGCGGCGGGGGCGCTGATGGCGCTCCTGCTGGCGGCCTGCCAGAGCGACCCGTCGCTGCAGAGCACGCGGGTGGGGGCGGGCCATTACCGGTTGACGGTGGATCGCTGTCGCGTGGTGGACGAGGCGATGCTGGAGGACGATCTGCGCGCGCTGGCGGGCAGGCTGTGTCCGCACGGGGCGGGGCCGCTGGATGCGCTGGCGCCGTTGCCGAGCCGGCAGGGCAGTCTGTTCGGGGAATGCCTGCGCCGGGGTGCCCTGCGCGCGGAGGTGCATTGCAAGGACGGCTGAGGTCGATGGCCTTCGCTGCCTCGTGGGTGTGGTGTGGTCCCGGGCTTGCTGCGTTGGTGATGCGGTTGATTGAAGAAGAACGCCTTGGTTCCTGTGGGAATCGAGGCGTTTTTTTTGGTTCTTCGCCCATCTGCGGGGTAAAGGCTTTGCTGAAGCACGCGCG
>NZ_JAVWXA010000008.1:54542-63081 GCF_036662295.1 Stenotrophomonas sp. | reverse complement strand
ACCCCCGCCCGTACCCGCCCACGCGACATAACCGCTGCACTCGCGCGCGTTTTGCATTGCAGTGACGCAAGCAAAAAGCCACACGGCGATCCTTGTTGGTCGTGCGACCCGCCCCGGCATCGCGTGCAGCCACCCACGGGGTGGTCAACCCGACGCGGGGATTGGCGACACGCTCATGCCGGCCGCTGCCGTATCATCCGCGCCGATCCCCTTTCCAACGGCCGTCCCCATGTCCGCCAGCCCCGATACCGTCCCGCCTACTGAAATCAGCATGGCCGAGATCGTCTTCCCCAACCATACCAACCACCTGGGCACCCTCTTCGGCGGCCAGGCGCTGGCGTGGATGGACAAGGCCGCCTTCCTGGCCGCCGCCCGCTACTCCCGCCGCACCGTCGTCACCGCCCGCTCCGACCAGGTCGACTTCAAGCTGCCCATCCGCATCGGGCAGATGGTCGAAACCATCGGCCGCATCGTCGAGGTCGGCCGCAGCTCCATGAAGGTCGAAGTCGAGCTCATCGCCGAAGACCTCCACAGCGGCGAGCGCAAGCTCTGCACCCGTGGCCACTTCGTCATGATCGCCCTGGACGCCGACGGCCACCCCATCGCCGTGCCGCCCCTGCCCGAGGCCATCCCCGGCCCGTGAGCGGATTGCGTTGCCCGCTTCGCGCCCCCACCTGATCGGCATGTCCAGCCCGCTCGCCGCCTTCATCGACCGTGCCCACCGCCTGTTCGTCATCACCGGCGCCGGCTGCAGCACCGATTCGGGCATCCCCGATTACCGCGACGCCGACGGCCAGTGGAAGCGCACCCCGCCGGTCACCTACCAGGCCTTCATGGGCGAACTGGCCACCCGCCAGCGCTACTGGGCGCGCAGCCTGCTGGGCTGGCCCCGGTTCGGCCTGGCCGCCCCCAACGGCACCCATGCCGCCTTGGCCGCGTTGGAAACGCGCGGCAAGCTCCAAGTGCTGCTCACCCAGAACGTGGACCGCCTGCACCAGCGCGCCGGCAGCCGCGCGGTCATCGACCTGCATGGTCGGCTGGACCAGGTGCGCTGCATGGGCTGCGAGGCCCGCCTCCCGCGCGAGGACTTCCAGCACCTGCTGCTGGCCCACAACCCCGCCTGGGACCAGCTCACCGCCGCCCAGGCCCCCGATGGCGATGCCGACCTGGACGACGTCGATTTCAGCCGCTTCCAGGTGCCGGCGTGCCCGCACTGCGGCGGTATCCTCAAGCCGGATGTCGTCTTCTTCGGCGAAAACGTCCCGCGCGAGCGCGTGGCCAGCGTCCATGCCCACCTGCAGCAGGCCGACGCCGTGCTGGTGGTGGGCTCCTCGCTGATGGTCTATTCCGGCTTCCGCTTCGTCCAGGCCGCCGCCAAGGCCGGGCTGCCGGTGGCCGCGCTCAACCTGGGCCGCACGCGCGCCGATGACCTTTTCAGCCTCAAGATCGAGCAGCCCTGCGCGCCCGCGCTGGCCTTCCTGCTGCCCGGCGAGGCCGGCGGCGCACCGCCGTCGCCGGCTCCCGCGAAACTGTGATCCACCCGCACGGTTGCCTCGCGCGCCCGGCAGGAGTGCAATAGCGCCCGGTTTTCCCGTTTCCGCCAGCAGAGTCCTTCCTTGAGCCAGCTTTTCTCCCCCGTTTCCTTTGGCCCGCTGTCGCTGGCCAACCGCATCGTCATCGCGCCGATGTGCCAGTACGCCTCCACCGATGGCCTGGCCAATGACTGGCACCAGATCCACCTGGGCCAGCTGTCCCAATCCGGCGCCGGCCTGCTGATCCTCGAAGCCACCGCCGTGCTGCCCGAAGGCCGCATCAGCTGGGCCGACCTGGGCCTGTGGAACGACGCCACCGAAGCGGCGCTCAAGCACGTGGTCGAGGCGGTCAAGCGCTGGTCGCCGATGCCGATGGGCGTGCAGCTGGCCCATGCCGGGCGCAAGGCATCCTCGGCGCGGCCGTGGGACGGCGGCGGTGCGCTGCCGGCCACCGATCCGCGCGCCTGGACCACCCTGGCGCCCTCGGCGCTGCCGTTCAACCCCACCGACCCGACCCCGCAGGCGCTGGACCTGGCCGGCATCGATGCGGTGGTGGAGGCCTTCGTCGCCGCTGCCCAGCGTGCCGAACGCATCGGCCTGGACCTGATCGAACTGCATGCCGCCCACGGCTACCTGCTGCACCAGTTCCTGTCGCCGCTGAGCAACCGCCGCGACGACGAATACGGCGGCTCGCTGCAGAACCGCATGCGCCTGCTGGTGCGCGTGTTCGATGCCGTGCGCGAGGCGGTGTCCGACCGCATCGCGGTGGGCGTGCGCATCTCGGCCAGCGACTGGGTGGCCGGTGGCTGGGACATCGAGCAGACCACCACCCTGGCCCACGTGCTGGATGGCCGGGGCTGCCAGTTCCTGCATGTGTCCAGCGGCGGCAACGACCCGCGCCAGCAGATCCCGCTCAGCCCGGGTTACCAGGTGCCGTTCGCGCAGGCGATCAAGGCGCTGAAGCTGCGCATGCCGGTGATTGCGGTGGGCCTGATCACCGACCCGGCCCAGGCCGAATCGATCCTGCGCCACAGCCACGCCGACGCCATCGCGCTGGCCCGCGGCATCCTCTACGACCCGCGCTGGCCGTGGCATGCCGCCGCCGCCCTGGGCGACTCGCTGGAGCCGGCACCGCAGTACCTGCGCTGCGAACCGCGCGAGGCGCGCGGGGTGTTCATCGCACCCCCGCGCTGAGCAGCGGGCAGGCGCCGGCCACGTGGCCCGCGCCTGCCCGGCTCAGGCTACGTCCACCCGCCACTCCGGCGGCAGGCCGTCCACGATGTGCTGCATCAACGCGCGCACCTTCGGGGTGAGGTCGCGGCGGTCGCTCACGCACAGGAACAGGCGCATCGGCTCGGGCAGGGCATGCGCCTCGCCGGCGCCGTTGTCCTCGAACAAGGCCTGCAGCTCGCCGCGCGCCAGGTACGGGGCGGCCACGAACGCGGCCAGCCGGGTGATGCCACCGCCGGCCAGGGCCATCGCCGCCAACGCGTCGATATCGTCGCTGACCAGCGCCGGGCTCACTTCGGCATCGAAGCGCAGGCCGTCGCGCACGAACCCCCAGCGCAGGTTGCGCCCGTCCTTGGGGTGCCGGAACAACAGGCAACGGTGCTCGCGCAGCGCCTCGGGCGTGCGCGGCACGCCGGTGCGCGCCAGGTAGGAGGGCGCGGCGCAGAACACGAACGGCACCTGCGCGATCGGTCGCGCCACCAGGCCTTCCTCCAGTTGCGGCTCGATGCGGATGCTCACGTCCACGTCTTCGCGCGCATGGTCCACGTTGCGGTCGGCCAGCAGCAGCTCGATGGCCAGGCGCGGGTAGCGTGCCTTCAGCGAGGGCAGCAGCGGGGCCAGCTTGTGCCGGCCGAAGGAGGTGCTGCACGCGATCCGCAGGCGGCCTTCCGGGGTGGCATCCAGGTCGGTCACCGCCGCCTGCGCGCGTTGCAGGTCGCGCTCGATGTAGCGCACCTGCGCCAGGTACAGCGCGCCGCGCTCGGTGAGTGCCAGCTGGCGGGTGGTGCGGTTGAACAGGCGCACGCCCAGGTGGGCCTCCAGGCGCGCGATGTTCTGCCCCACCGCCGCCGCGCTGATGCCCAGCGTGCGCGCCGCCGCGGCCAGGCTGCCGGCATCGGCGGTCCGGATGAAACTACGGATTGACTGGAGAATATTCATGATGGCCACCATTCTCGCCTCTGATTGCAAAGTTTGTCTTTGCAAAGAGCCAACAGGCCTCGATCTACCGGCCGCCCGGGCCCGCTCCTAAGGTGGGTGTCCCTGCCGGCCCCGGCGGGCCGCCCTCCCTCCCCGGTGGGCCGCCGGGCCCGGCCGACCCTGCCGGAGATGGACCATGGACCCTGTGCTCGCCCCCCTCGATACCGACCCCCAGGAAACCCAGGAGTGGCGCGAAGCGCTGCACGCGGTCACCGAGGTGGCCGGGCGCGACCGCGCGCACTACCTGATCGACCAGCTCAGCGAGCAGGACACGGCCCGCCACGGCGGCCTGCACCCCCGCGCCTGGACCGCCTACGTCAACAGCATTCCGCTGGCGCGCCAGCCGGCCTATCCGGGTGACCTGGCGCTGGAGCAGCGGCTGGGCGCCATGATCCGCTGGAACGCGATGGTGCTGGTGCTGCGCGCCGGCAGGCAGTCCAACGTGGGCGGGCACATCGCCAGCTACCAGTCCGCGGCGGTGCTCTACGACGTGGGCTTCGACCACTTCTTCCGCGGCCGCAGCGAGACCTTCGACGGCGACATGATCTACATCCAGGGCCACTGCGCGCCCGGCATCTACGCCCGCGCCTACCTGGAAGGCCGCCTCAGCCAGGCGCAGATGGACAACTTCCGCCGCGAAGCGGACCGCGACGGCCTGTCCTCCTACCCGCATCCGCGCCTGATGCCCGACTTCTGGCAGTTCCCCACGGTGTCGATGGGGCTGGGCCCGCTCACCGCGGCCTACCAGGCGCGCTACATGCGCTACCTGGAATACCGTGGGCTCAAGCAGCACCAGGGCCGCAAGGTCTGGGCCTTCCTCGGCGACGGGGAGATGGACCAGCCCGAGTCGCTGGCCGCCATCGCGGTGGCCGGGCGCGAGCGGCTGGACAACCTGGTCTTCGTGGTCAACTGCAACCTGCAGCGCCTGGACGGGCCGGTGCGCGGCAACGCCAAGGTCATCCAGGAACTGGAAGGCACCTTCCGCGCCGCCGGTTGGAACGTGATCAAGGTGGTCTGGGGCAGCGGCTGGGACGCGCTGCTGGCCCGGGACACCACCGGCCTGCTGCGCCAGCGCATGATGGAATGCGTGGATGGCGACTACCAGACCTTCAAGTCGCAGAGCGGCGCCTACGTGCGCGAACACTTCTTCGGCACCTCGCCGGAACTGCTCGCGCTGGTCGCGGACATGAGCGATGACGAGATCTGGGCGCTGGCCCGTGGCGGCCATGACCCGCTCAAGGTGCATGCCGCCTACGCCCAGGCGATGCAGCCCGATGGCCGCCCGAGCGTGATCCTGGCCAAGACGGTCAAGGGCTTCGGCATGGGCGAAGCCGGCGAAGGGCAGAACATCAACCACCAGCTGAAGAAGATGAGCCTGGCGGCGGTGCGCGCCTTCCGCGACCGCTTCGACCTGCCGGTCAGCGACGACCAGCTGGAGGACATGCCCTACCTGCGCCCGGCAGCGGACAGCGCCGAAGCGCGCTATTTCGCCCAGCGCCGCCAGGCCCAGGGCGGCGCGCTGCCCTCGCGCGTGGCCACGTCGGCCGCGCTGCCGGTGCCGCCGTTATCCGCCTTTGCCACCCAGTTGCAGGGCAGCGGCGAGCGCGGCCAATCCACCACGATGGGCTTCGTGCGCATCCTCGGCACGCTGCTCAAGGACCCGGCGCTGGGCAAGCTGGTCATTCCGATCGTGCCCGATGAGTCGCGCACGTTCGGCATGGAAGGCCTGTTCCGCCAGATCGGCATCCACTCCTACCTGGGCCAGCGTTACACCCCGCAGGATGCTGGCCAGCTGAGCTATTACAAGGAAGCCCGCGACGGCCAGATCCTGCAAGAAGGCATCAACGAATCCGGCGCGATCTGCTCGTGGATCGCCGCCGGCACCGCCTACAGCAACCACGGCCTGGCCACGATTCCGTTCTACATCTTCTACTCGATGTTCGGCCTGCAGCGCGTGGGCGACCTGGCCTGGGCGGCGGCCGACGCGCGTACCCGCGGCTTTCTGCTGGGCGCCACCTCCGGGCGCACCACGCTGATGGGCGAGGGCCTGCAGCACGACGACGGCCACAGCCACGTGCTGTCCTCGGTGATTCCCAGCTGCATTTCCTACGACCCCACCTACAACCACGAGCTGGCGGTGATCGTGCAGGACGGGCTGCGCCGCATGTACGTGGAGCAGGAAGACATCTTCTATTACATCACCCTGCTCAACGAGAACTACCCGCACCCGGCGCTGCCCGAGGGCGTGGAGGCGGGGATCCTCAAGGGCCTGTACCTGCTGCACCCGGCCGCGCCCGGCCAGGATGACGCGCGGCGCGTGCAGCTGATGGGCAGCGGCGCGATCCTGCGCGAAGTGGAGGCCGCCGCCACGCTGCTGCTGCAGGATTTCGGCATTGCCAGCGATGTGTGGAGCGCGCCCAGCCTGACCGAACTGCGCCGCGACGGCCTGGCCGCCGAGCGCTGGAACCTGCTGCATCCCGCGCAGAAGCCGCGCGTGCCGTACGTGCAGCAGTGCCTGGCCGCGCACCCCGGGCCGCTGGTGGTGGCCACCGACTACATGAAGATCGTGGCCGACCAGATCCGCCCGTTCGTCGAGGGCCGCCGCTTCAGCGCGCTGGGCACTGACGGCTTCGGCCGCTCGGACACGCGCGAGGCGCTGCGCACCTTCTTCGAGGTGGACCGGCACTTCATCGTGCTGGCCGCGCTGAAGGCGCTGGCCGATGAGGGCCGCATCGCGCGCGCACAGGTGCAGCGGGCCATCGACCTGTATGCGATCCAGGTGGACAAGGTGGACCCGGCGCTGGCGTGACCGGCCCGCGCGGGCGCGCACGCCGACCTCGGTGCGCGCCCGGCAATGCGAAGCGGGTCTCGGCAATGCGGGGCAGGCGCTGCCATGATGGCCGCATCGACCACCACCGAGATGCGGATGCGAGCGCTGCGTATACGGGTTGTTTGGGCGTTGCTGCTGCTGGCCTGCGGCGCGTGGCTGTCCACCGTGGCCGCCGCGCGCACCGCGCCGGTTCCGGGCAGCCTGCATGCGCGGCTGGTCGCGCTTGATGCCACGCCGGCACAGCCGCCGGCCGAGCGCCTGGCGGCGATGCGTATCGCCTACGCCCAGGCCGCACCGGTGACGATGCAGCCGGCGGCGTGCACGGCGTTGCCGGATGACCGGCTGCAGGACTTGTTCCGCTCCACCGCGCTGATCGCCTTCTACGCGCGCGAACCGGCCACGTTGCTGCGCCTGCAATGCCTGTACGAGGCGCTGGTGGCGCGCGATCTTGCCGCGGACGAGCACCACCGCGCGATGCGCGGCTCGCTGATTGCGCTGCAGCGGTTCGACGAGGCCAATGCATTGAACGACCGGTTGCAGACGCCCCCGGCCGCGTTGCCACAGATCCAGGGCAACACACTGGTGGGCAGGCCGCTGCTGCGGATGATGGGCCTGGCCCAGGTGGAGCGCACAGTGCTGGCCGAGGCGGGTGTGGTGGTGGTGGCCGTGGTGCACCCGTACTGCGGCTTCTCGCGGCGCGCCCTGGAGGCGATCACCACCCGCCCCGATTACGCCTGGCTGCGCAGCCACCTGCAGCTGGTGGTCCCGATCGGCCAGGCCTGGCCGGGGCAGGAGATGCTCGACTGGAACACCGCGCATCCGGCGCTGCCGATGCAGCCGATGGTGAGCGATCCGTCATGGCAGGTGCTGGACACCGGCCAGTCGCCGGTGTTCCACCTGCTTCGCGACGGCAAGGTGGTGGCCACCGTGTCGGGATGGCCGCCGGAAGGCGCCGACCTGCGCCTGTTCCGCGCGGCGCTGGAGGCCGAGCAACGCTGATGCGCGGCGCGCTTGGTTGCATCTGAGAGCATCGCCCGCAGCGCGCAGACGCTCGCTTACACTGCCGCGATGCGCCCAGATTCCATTCTCACCCTGTCGTGCCCGGACCGTACCGGGATCGTCTACCGCGTGTCCGGCCTGTTGTTCGAGCTGGGCTGCAACATCCTCGATGCCCAGCAGTTTGGCGACGAGGAAAGCGGTCGGTTCTTCCTGCGCGTGCACTTCGACCGTGCGGCCAGCCAGTCGCTGGCCGACATCGAAGCGCGCATGGGCACGCTGGCGGCCGAGTTCCAGATGGACTGGCAACTGCACGACGCACGCCGCCGGGCGCGCCTGCTGGTGCTGGTCAGCAAACAGGGCCATTGCCTCAACGACCTGCTGTTCCGCGCGCACAGCCGCCAGCTGCAGGTGGACATCGCCGCGGTGGCCTCCAACCACCACGACTTCGCCGCGCTGGCCGGTTCCTACGGCGTGCCGTTCCATCACCTGCCGGTCAACGCCGACAACCGCGCCGTGCAGGAGCAGCAGATCATCGACCTCGTCGAGCGCGAGCAGATCGACCTGGTGGTGCTGGCGCGTTACATGCAGATCCTGTCGCCGCGCCTGTGCCAGGCGCTGGCGGGCCGGGCGATCAACATCCACCACAGCTTCCTGCCCAGCTTCAAGGGCGCACAGCCGTACCACCAGGCGCACGTGCGGGGGGTCAAGATCATCGGCGCCACCGCGCACTACGTGACCGAAGACCTCGACGAAGGCCCGATCATCGAGCAGGACGTGGCCCGCGTGGACCACGCCATGACCCCGCGTGACCTGGTGCGCCTGGGCAGCGACACCGAATCGCAGGTGCTGGCGCGCGCCGTGCGCCGGCACGTGGAGCACCGCATCCTGCGCAACGGCCACCGCACGGTGGTGTTCCGCTGAGCTGAACTGCGATGCGACGCGCCTTCCGCCAAAGGGTAGTGCCGGGGGC
>NZ_JAVWXA010000008.1:0-54532 GCF_036662295.1 Stenotrophomonas sp. | reverse complement strand
TCAGGAAAAAGGTTGAAACAGTCGCAGGTAATCGCGGGGGCCGCCCCCCCCCACCCTTGGGGGGGGGGCCGGCCCCCGCCCCCCCCCCGCCACTACCAGTGCTTGGCAGGCAGGGACCAGGTACGCCGTTCCCGCCAGCGCCCCGCACCGCCCGTCAGATCACCGCGATCTTCGCCTTCGCCAACGCCTCGCGCACCATCCCGTCGTTGGCCTCGGTCACCGGGCGGGTCAGGTCCCACAGGAACTTGACCCGGAACCCGCACTTCACTGCGTCCTGCGCGCTCCACAGCACGCAGTAGTCACGTGCCAGCCCGCATACGTGCACCTCGCGGATGCCGCGCTCGTGCAGCCAGCCGGCCAGGCCGGTGGCCGGGCGGGTGCCATCGGGGCCGTGGTTCTCGCGGAAGGCACTGTAGGAATCCACGCCGCGGCGGGTGCCCTTGCGCAGGATCAGGTCGGCGGCGGTCCAGTCCACGCCCGGGTGCAGGGCCGCGCCGGCGGTGCCCTGCACGCAATGGTCCGGCCACAGCGTCTGCGGCTGGGCGTGCAGCAGGATCGCCTCGAACGGCAGGTGGCCGGGGTGCTGGTGGGCGAAGGAGGCGTGGTCGGCCGGGTGCCAGTCCTGGGTGGCCACCACGGTGCGGTACCGGCGCTGCGCCAGCAGCGCGGCGATCGGCGGCACCAGCGCATCGCCTTCCTCGCAGGCCAGCGCGCCACCGGGCATGAAGTCCGGCTGCAGGTCGATCACCAGCAGGGCCACGTCGGCGGGCAGGGCGGCGGTCATGGCAGGTCCAGCACATATCCAGGGGGCGCCCAGCGTGGCCGCCCCCTGCGCGCGCGTCAATCGCCCTTGGGCGCGTCGTTGTCCTGCCCGTAATACAGCAGGCCGATCCTGATGCGCTCGCGACCGGTCTGCCGGCGGTGCCGGTTGGCATCGCGCAGCGAGTAAACGCAGCCGCAGTACTCCTGCTGGTAGAACTGCTCGCGCTTGCTGATCTCCACCATCCGCGCCGCGCCACCGCCCTTGCGCCAGTTGTAGTCCCAGTACTGGATGCCGGGGTAATGCGCGGCGGCGCGATGGCCGCAGTCGTTGATCTGGGCCATGTCCTTCCAGCGCGAGATCCCCAGCGAGCTGCTGATCACCGCAAAGCCGTGCTCGTGCGCATACAGCGCGGTGCGCACGAAACGCATGTCAAAGCACATCGTGCAGCGGATGCCGCGCTCGGGTTCGTTCTCCATGCCGCGCGCACGCGCGAACCAGTGGTCGGTGTCGTAGTCGGCGTCCACGAAGGGCACGCCGTGTTTCTCGGCGAAGCGGATGTTCTCCTGCTTGCGCAGCTCGTACTCCTTCACCGGGTGGATGTTCGGGTTGTAGAAGAAGATCGTGTAGTCGATGCCGGAGGCGGTGATCGCCTCCATCACTTCGCCCGAACAGGGCGCGCAGCACGAATGCAGCAGCAGCCGGGTGTGGCCGTCGGGCAGGGCCAGGGTGGGGCGGTCGATCGGGGTCACGGGAGGCGGGGTCATGCGGGTCTCGTCGGCCGCATCGCCGGCAACGGCGGCGATGCGGTCCCTGGGGTCATGTGCGGATGGTGGGCTCAGGCGGCGTTGGCGTCGGCCGTCTCCGCGCGCAGCTCTTGCGCGGCGGCCACCAGGGCTTCCAGTGCGGCACGGGTCTCTTTCCAGCCACGGGTCTTCAGGCCGCAGTCGGGGTTGACCCAGATCTGCTCCGGGCGCAGCACTTCCGCCGCCTTGCGCAGCAGCGCCAGCATCTCCTCCTTGTCCGGCACGCGCGGGGAGTGGATGTCGTACACGCCCGGGCCGATCTCGTTGGGGTACTGGAAACGCACGAAGGCCTCCAGCAGCTCCATGCGCGAGCGCGAGGTCTCGATCGAGATCACGTCGGCATCCATTGCCGCCACCGAGTGGATGATGTCGTTGAACTCGGCGTAGCACATGTGGGTGTGGATCTGGGTCGCATCGCGCACGCCGCTGGCACTGATCCGGAACGCCTCCACCGCCCAGTCCAGGTAGTTGCGCCACTGCGCGCGGCGCAGCGGCAGGCCCTCACGGAGGGCCGGCTCGTCGATCTGGATCACGCCGATGCCGGCCGCTTCCAGGTCCAGCACTTCATCGCGCAGGGCGAGCGCGATCTGCCGGCAGGTGTCCGCGCGCGACTGGTCATCGCGCACGAACGACCACTGCAGTACCGTCACCGGGCCGGTCAGCATGCCCTTCATTGGCCGCTCGGTCAGCGACTGGGCGTACCGCGACCAGCGCACCGTCATCGGCTGCGGGCGGGTCACATCGCCATAGATCACCGGCGGCTTCACGCAGCGCGAGCCGTAGCTCTGCACCCAACCGTTTTTAGTGAAGGCAAAGCCATCCAGCTGCTCGCCGAAGTACTCCACCATGTCGTTGCGCTCGAACTCGCCATGCACCAGCACGTCCAGCCCGATCTGCTCCTGCACGCGCACGCAGTGCTCGGTCTGGGTGGCCAGGAAGGCATCGTAGTCGGCGTCGGACAGCCTGCCGGACTTGTGCCGGGCGCGCGCCTCGCGCACCTCCAGCGTCTGCGGGAACGAGCCAATCGTGGTGGTGGGGAAGCGCGGCAGCTTCAGCGCGCCGGCCTGGGCCAGGTGCCGCTGCGGGTAGCGGCTGTGGCGCTGTGCATCGGCGGGGGTCAGCGCGGCCAGGCGGGCGGCCACGGCCGGCTTGTGCACGCGCGGCGACTGCCGGCGCGAGTCGATCCAGGCGCGCGAGGCGGCCAGCCCGGCATCGGCATCGGCATGGCCGTCCAGCGCATCGGCCAGCAGGCGCAGCTCCTGCAGCTTCTGTCGCGAGAACGCCAGCCAGCCGCGCAGCTCGTCGTCCAGTTTCGTTTCCAGGTCGAGGTCGACCGGGCTGTGCAGCAGCGAACACGACGGGGCCAGCCACAGCCGGTCGCCGAGGTGGCCGTGCGCGTAGCGGGCCAGCACCAGGGCGTTGTCCAGGTGGGTGCGCCAGATGTTGCGGCCATTGACCAGGCCGGCCGAGAGCACGCGGTCGGCCGGCAGCGCCTTCAGCACGGCATCCAACTGCTCCGGCGCGCGCACCAGGTCCACGTGCAGGCCCTCCACCGGCAAGGCCGCGGCCAGCGCGAGGTTGTCCTCCAGCGCGCCGAAATAGGTGGCCAGCAGCACCTTCGGCCGCGGCCCGGCCGCCAGCACCGCATAGGCGTGGTCGAACGCGGCGCGCGCGGTGGCGTCCAGGTCCTGCACCAGCACCGGCTCGTCCAGCTGCACCCAGTCCGCGCCTTCCTGCCTGAGGCGGTCCAGCAGCTCGGCATACACCGGCAGCAGGGCGTCGAGCAGGTCCAGCACGGGGCTGCCGTCCACGGTCTTGGACAGCAGCAGGAAGCTCACCGGCCCCAGCAGCACCGGTCGCGTCTGGATGCCCAGCGCCTTGGCTTCACGGTACTCGGCCAGTGGCTTGTCGCCACGCAGCGCGAAACCCTGGCCGGCCTGCAGTTCGGGCACCAGGTAGTGGTAGTTGGTGTCGAACCACTTGGTCATCTCCAGCGCGCGCAGGTCGTGCCCGTCGCGCTGCACCCCGCGGGCCAGCGCGAAATAGCCGGCCAGCGGGTCGGCATCGGCCAGCGCGCGGTAGCGGGCCGGGAGGGCATCGACCAGGAAGGCGGTGTCCAGCACCTGGTCGTAGAAGCTGAAGTCGTTGCTGGGCGGCACATCGACGCCGGCCTCGCGCTGCAGCGCCCAGTGGCGGGCACGCAGGGCCTTGGCGGTGTCCTGCAGCGACGCGGCGCTGCTTTCCCCGGCCCAGAAGGCTTCCAGCGCACGCTTGAGCTCGCGCTTGGCACCGATGCGGGGAAACCCCAGGTTGGTAACAGTGGTCATGGAACGTGTCCTCATTGCGTAGGGGCATTGAGGAACGAAGGAACTGCGGCCCGTCCACGGCAAGGTTGCCGTGCCCGCCCCGCCAGCGACCTTCGCCCCCGCGGGCGAACCGGATGCCACGAAGCGGACGCACGGGGGCAGCACCAGGCCGATGGCATGGCGGCAGGCCCCGGCAACCTCCCCGCGGACGTTCCAGGTCGAATCAGGGGACGGTCGTGTCCCCCGGCCGGGGCCGGTATTCGGGCTGATGGACACGGGCGCGAACGCCCACCTAATACCTGCCGCTTCCCAGGCGCAGGCCCAGTGCTGTTGGCAGGAGTCGTTTCCATTCACCGCTGCGGGGCAGCTCCGGAATGGGCGCGCAAGGCGCCTTCACCGGATTCCCGTTTAAATCCATCCCTTCATCTGCATGAAGCGATAGATACCTTCGGCGAACACAAGGTAGGCCGAAGGCGGGCGGTGGTCAAGGGGGTCTCAGTGATCGCTCAACCGCGCCGCGTCCGCCCGGTGGCGGATGTCGGCCAAGGTATCGTCCTGCAGCAGGCGTCCGTTTTCCCACACGGTGCGCATGGCGTCCTCATAGCCGGCCGGCAGGGCCGCCTCCTCCACGGCGACGGCGTCGGCGGGCACCGGCGCGGTGCGGAACTGGCCGTACTCGCGGTGGCGCAGCAGGCGCATGCGGCCGCGCTTGCTCTGCTTGCCGCTGTCGGTCACCGGGTCCTTGTAGACGTCGATCCACGTGCCATCCACGCGTGCGGCCGAGCACTTCAGCGCGAACTTCTGGGTATCGCGGTCCAGCCGCTGCAGCAGCGCGCCGCCCATGCCGAAGGCGAGGTTGTCGGCGGCGTAGCCGGCCTCGGTGATGCAGGCCAGGATCTGCCCGATGCTGGTCGGATTGACCCCGTCGCCCTGGATCACGCGCACGTGGTTGAGTACCCGGTAGCCCTTGCCGTTGACCACGTGGCCGAACGCTTCATCGAGCAGTTGCAGGCACTTGAGCACCACCGTCACCGGGTCGCCCGAGTCCGGGCGGATCACCACCGTGGCGCCCGAATCGATCACCTGCTGGCGCAGCGTGGTGCCCCAGTGCTCGCTGATGGCGTGGTAGATGTCGTAGCTGTCCGAGACCACCGCCACCAGCGCACCGGGTTTGGCGAACTGCGCCAGCATGTTGCGGTAGGCGTCCACTTCGCGCTCGCGGCCCCAGCTGGTGATGGTGCTGTGCTCGGCGGCGGGGATCGAGTAGCCGGCCATCGGCGCGTGGTAGAACGCTTTGGCGTACAGCAGGGCCGACACGGTGTCGGTGCCCAGGAAATTGACCAGGTGCGCGGCACCGCCGATGGCCGCCGACTCCAGGCTCGACACGCCGCGCGCGCCGAAGTCGTGCAGCTTGAACGGCAACTGGCCTTCCGGGTCGTCGCTGGTGCGCTGCAGGTACTGGCGAATCGTCTGCTTGGCCTGCCAGCTGGTGGTGGCCACCGTCACCGGGTACCACACGCGCAGCAGCATCGTCTCCAGGTAGGAGGGCACCCAGAACGCCTGCGGGTCGGTCGATTCGATGGTCATCAGCGCGTTGTGCACCGGCACCACCGTGCCCTCGGGCACCGCCCGGATGCGCACCGGCAGCAGGCCGCCGTGGGTGTCCACGATGTAGCGCCAGCCGGTCTCGTTGAACGGCTCGCCGTGGGCGGCGAAGAGGTCGCGCGCCACGTCGATGTCGGCGTGGGTGATCGGCGTGGTCAGGTACTGCTTGAGCAGCGCCTGCAGGCCGAAGAACAGCGTGCGGTCGTACACGCCACCGCGCGATTCCACGTAGAAGAAGGTGGCATCGGTGCCCGGCGGATACTGCAGCCAGTGGCTGGCCTTGTAGCTGTCGGTGTTGAGGAGAAGATTGTCGAGGTAATGCATGACGGGAAGCTCCTTCGCGTCGGGTGACGCCAGCGGTCTGTCCGCCGGCGGGAAGACCGGGATCAGCCCCGGCCCAGGAAGAACTCCAGGATGTGCAGGTGGTCTTCGTACAGCTTGGGGCCCATGTCCAGCGCTTCGCTGACCGGGATCCAGCGCGCCTTGTCGGCATCGTCGCCGCCGCGCACGGCGGGCAGTTCGCCGGCCGGGAAATCAAAGTGGAAGGCGTGGGTGATGGTGCGGCCGCGCTGGCTGCGTTCGGGGTGGTCGAACACATGCTGGCCCTTGAGCGAGCCCTTCAGCACCGGCGCGGGAATCTTCAGCCGGGTTTCCTCGCGCAGCTCGCGCAGGCAACTGTCCAGCAGCCCCTGCTGCGGGCCGACGAAGCCGCCGGGCAGCGCCCACAGGCCCTTGCCGGGCTCGGCACGGCGCCGCACCAGCAGCACGTGGCCCGAATGCACCACCACCGCATCGGTGGTGACGAAGGTGGGCGCGTACGGCGCGTCCTTCCAGGCCGCCTTGTACTGCTCGATGAACTGGTACTCGGCCACCAGCTGCGCATAGGCCGGCCCGCTCTTGCGGAACGCTTCGAGCATGGCGTACACCGGCGCCGGCACGTTGCCGCGCAGCATCAGCAGGGCGCCGTGGAAGTCCACGCTGCCGGCTTCGAACAGATAGCGCCGCAGCTCGGTGGCCGACAGCGTTTCGGTGTGCTGCACATCCACCAGCGGCCACTGCGGGAACTCGCGCAGGTAATAGCTGGAATCGTCCTTGTCCATCCCGACCAGGCCGATCGTCGGCACGCCTTCGTAGCCATCGGCACGCACCGCGTCGGCCACCGTGCGCTGCACGCCGGCGATCCACTGGGCTTCGTTGTACAGATGGTCCTTGAGCGGACGGATCAGCAGGCGATCGCCCGCCCCATCAAGCGCGGCCTGGATCATCACGGCGCGTTCGGCCACGGTCCAGGGATTGCGGAGGCTGCGGGGTGTATCGGCAGAACCGATCAGGAAGATCAGCTTGCGCGCCCGGCTCAGTGCGAGGCGGGCAACGGCGGCATGGCCGTTGTGGAAGGGCTCGAAGCGCCCGATGAATACCAGATAGTCATATTCCATGAGAATCCCCCATGTCGTTGCAGGTGCCGCGGGTCTATCCCTTGGCTGGTGCCAATGCTACTCCTTCGCCGGCACGCGTCAACCATGCCCAGCGTGGTCACCGAGCACGGCCAGCACCTGTGCCATGCGCTGTTCCAGCGTGCCGGACACCGCCGTAAACGGCATCGCGCGTGCCGCCAGTGCCTGTCGATACGCCCGGTGCTGCGCCTGGCGGAAGGCATCGTCGCGGCGGGTGCCATCCTGTACGAACGGGAAATCCGGCGCGCACAGGAACAGGTGCGTGTAGCGGCGCTGCGCCAGCACGTGCAGCGCTGGCTCGGCGCGGTCGAACATCGCATTGCAGTACAACAGCGTGGTCAGCGGCGTGGTATCGCAGACCAGCCACCGGTGGGCCTGCGCGGCCAGTGTGTCCTCGCGCCGCACCTGCACCTGGGCGATGTGCAGCAGGTCGTCGTAGCCGAGCGCGCCACCGCGCGCCTCCCAGTGCTCACGGCCGAACTCGGCGGCCCATGTTGTTTGCAGCCGCCCGGCCAGGGCGGCGGCGAGCGTGGTCTTGCCGCTGGATTCACCGCCGAGCAGGCCGATGCGGCCGACGAAATCAGCGTACACGCGCGGGTCGAGGTGGGCGCGCTGCGCATGCGGATCACGCCGCACGGCCGTGCCCGACACCGGCACGGTGCGGCGGGCCAGGTCCAGGCACACGTGGGCCACCGGCCACGACGTGCCGGCCTGCGCACTGAAGTGCGCGGCGAGGGCATCGGCAAAGCCATCGCCGTAGGCCTCGCTGGTGAACACCGCATCCACCCGGCACTGCCACAGCGTGCTGCACACCCAGGCCACGAACGCGCGCTGGCTGGCGTCGTCATCGCCGTTGTCCGGCAGCGGCCGCATCGGCACGCCGCGCTGGGCGCACAGCGCCGCCAGCCGCGCCGCATCCAGCACCAGCCGGTCCACCTGCGGGTACAGCGCCTGCAGCCACGCCTCGCGCCGGGCCGCCTCGCAGCCGGGCAGCTCGGGCTGGCTCCAGCTGAGCAGCAGCACGCGCTCGCAGCGGGCCAGGGCATGGTCGATCAGCGCCTGGTGGCCCCGGTGCAACGGGCTGAACTTGCCCACCACCAACCCGGTGCGGAAGCGCTCAGCCATGCGCGGTCTCGGCCGCCTGCGCGCGCATCAGCGCCCGCCAATGCCGCAGCGACACCAGCGCGTTGATCCAGAACACCGCGTACAGCACCGCGGTGAGGTGCAGCCCGCGGCTGGCATACAACGGCACCGCGATACTGTTGACCAGCAGCCAGAACCACCACGAATCCAGCTTGCGCCGCATCATCAGCAGCTGGGCCACCACGCTGAGCACCAGCACGGCCGAATCCAGGAACGGGGCGAAGGCATCGGTCCAGGTGTGCAGCAGCAGGCCGTAGCCGAGGCTGGCCAGCACCGCCGCCGGCAGCATCCAGGCCAGGCTGCGCGGCTGGACGCGGGTGATCGGCAGGGCATGGCCGTGGTCGCCGCGCAGCCACTGCCACCAGCCGATCACGCTGGTCAGCACGAACACGCCCTGCAGCACCACGTCGGCATACAGGCGCGCCTGGTAGAAGACCAGGCCGAACAAGGTGCAGCCGATGATGCCGGTCCACCAGGTATGCACGCTGTTGCGCCCGGCCAGCAGGATCGAGGCGGCCACGGTGAGGTTGGCGGCGATTTCCAGCGCGCTGGTCATGCCGGCGGGCCGGGCAGGGGCGGGGTCGGGTGGGGCATCGGCAGCGGGCAGCAGGCAACGGGGGCGCCAAGTCTACGCGGCGCCGCGCGGCTGCATCCGTCGCGCCGCTGGCTGCGTATCTGCTGGTGACCCCCACGCGGAGCCGGGCATGCGCCGATCCTTACTACCCTCGCTGTTGCTGCTGCTGTGCCCGGTGCTGCCGGCGACGGCCCAGCAGGTGCTGCGCCAGGAAGGCCGCGCCTACGCGCCGGCCAGCGGGCGCCTGCTCTACCGCGAGACCCACTGGCTGCAGGGCCCGCCCAGCGCGCGCTCGCGGCTGGTGCTGTACCGCTGCGCCGACGGCCGCCCCTTCGCGCGCAAGTGGATGACCCCGCAGGGCAGCGCGCAGACCCCGGACTTCGCCTTCGAGGACGCCCGCAGCGGCTATCAGGAGGGCCTGCAGGGCAGCGCCGCCACGCGCACGGTGTATGTGCGTGAAGACGCGCGCGCTGCGCGGGTCAGCCGTGCGCTGGCCATTCCACCGGACGCGGTGGTCGATGCCGGCTTCGACGCGGCCGTGCTGGGCCATTGGGATGCCCTGCAGGCCGGGCGCAGCGTGGCGTTCCAGTTCCTGCTGCCCAGCCGCCAGCGCCTGGTGCCGCTGCGCCTGCAGCGCAGTGGCGCGGTGACCTGGCAGGGCCAGCCAGCCGAGCAGCTGCAGATGCGCCTGGATGCTTGGTTCGGCTTCGCGGTGCCGGCGGTGACCCTGGTCTATGCCCGGCAGAGCCCGCGCCTGCTGCAGTTCACCGGCACCGGCAACGTGCGTGACGAGCGCGGGCGCTATCCGCAGGTGCGGATCGAATTCCCCGATGCGCCCACGCCGGCCAGCAGTGCCGACCTGCTCGGCGCGCGCCAGCAACCCCTGGTGGCCGCATGCGCCGGATGAAGGCCAACGGCCGCGCCCCCTTGCACCGGGCGCGCGCAGCGACGACGATGCGGGCTGTCTCCTTGCCGACGTTGAGCCTGCGATGCCTGAGCTGGACCCTGCCGACCCCGGCGCCGCACGGCGTCTGGACGCGCTGCTTGAGCAGGTCGCCACGGGCGACCGGCAGGCCTTCGAGGCGGTCTACCAGCTGGCCTCCGGGCGCCTGTTCGCGATCTGCCTGCATGTGCTGCGCGATCGCGGCGACGCCGAAGAGGTGCTGCAGGACGTCTTCACTACCGTCTGGCACAAGGCCGCGCAGTTCGATCGCGGCAAGGCTTCGGCCATGACCTGGTTGTCGATGGCCGCCCGCAACCGCGCGATCGACCGCCTGCGCGCCGCCCCGCCGCGGCCGCTGGAGGACATCGCCGTGGCCGAGGAGATCGCCGATTTCGCCCCGCAACCTGGCCAGGTGGCCGAACAGGCCTCCGACCGCGAGCGCCTGGACGACTGCTTGGACACCCTGGAGCCGCGCCGCCGTTCGCTGATCCGCCTGGCCTTCCTGGACGGGGCCAGTTATGAGGAACTGGCGCGCCGGATCGGCTCGCCGCTGGGCTCGGTGAAAAGCTGGATCCGCCGCGGCCTGGGGCAACTGCGGGTGTGCCTGGAACGATGAACATCCGCGACCTCCACGATCTGCAAGACGACGGCCAGCCGCCCAGCGCCGACATCCTGGCCGGCGAATACGTGCTGGGCGTGCTTGATGCCGCCCAGCGCCGCGAGGCCGAGCAGCGCATCGCCAGCGACCCCGGCTTTGCCCGGCTGGTGAACCAATGGGAGAACCGCCTGGCGCCCTTGCTGGCCTCGCTGGGCAGCGAACCGGTGCCGGCCCACCTGTGGCCGCGCATCCGCACCTCGCTGGGCTGGCCCTCGGTGGGCACGGCCACGCCGCGTGCGTGGCAGCGCACCGGGTTCTGGCAGGGCATGACCGCGCTGGCGGCCGTGGTGGCGCTGGTGGCAGTGTTCAGCCGGCGCGAGCTGGAGCCGGTGGCGCCGGTCGCCCCGCCGGTGGCGGTCACCCCGATCGCCCCGCCGACGCCGACCGAGCCCGAGCAGGCGACCAAGCCGGTCACCCCGCTGCTGCACGACGATGGCACGCCCGGTTGGCTGGCCTCGGTGGACAAGGCGCAGGGCAAGGTGCTGATGGTGCCGGTGCCGGCCGCCGCCGATGCGGCCGGGCGCGCGCCCGAGCTGTGGCTGATCCCGTCCGGCGGCGCGCCGCGCTCCCTGGGCCTGGTCTCCATCAACCGCGCCCACACCGTGACCGTGCCCGACGCGCTGCGTGAGGCCCTGGTGAATGGTTCTGTGCTGGCCATCACGCTGGAACCGTCCAGCGGCGCGCCGCAGGGCATTCCGACCGGCCCGATCATCGCCAAGGGCGACATCGCCACCCTGTAAGCGTTTTTTTTTCCGGATCCGTGCATCCGGAACGGCCCGCATCCCGTATCTCCTGACAAGAACGCCAGGAGATGCGCGATATGTCGGCCGGACCCGCCACTGCCCCCCCCCGCACCGCCCGACGTGGCCTGATGGCCACCGTGTGGCGCTGGTTCGACACCGGTGCCCAGGCCCCGGTCGCCGACGAGGCGGGCCAGCGCGTGGACTGGCTGCGGGCGATTCCGTTCGCGGCCATGCACCTGGCCTGCCTGGCGGTGATCTGGGTGGGCGTGTCCTGGGTGGCGGTGGGCGTGGCGGTGGCGCTGTATGCGGTGCGCATGTTCGCCATCACCGCCTTCTACCACCGCTATTTCGCGCACCGCACCTTCCGCACCTCGCGCGTGGTGCAGTTCGTGTTCGCGCTGATCGGCGCGTCCAGCGTGCAGCGCGGGCCGTTGTGGTGGGCCGCGCACCACCGCAACCACCATCGCCACACCGATACCGCCGCCGATCCGCATTCGCCGGGTGTGCATGGGTTCTGGTGGAGCCACATGGGCTGGTTCCTGACCACCGACGGTTTCCGCACCGACTGGGCGCGCATCCCGGACCTGGCCCGATTCCCCGAGCTGCGCTGGCTGGACCGCTTCGACACCCTCGTGCCGATCGTGCTGGCGGCCGCGCTGTTCGGGCTCGGTGCGCTGCTCGAACGCCTGGTCCCCGCCTGGGGCACCAGCGGCGGGCAGATGCTGGTGTGGGGCTTCTTCATCTCCACCGTGGTGCTGTTCCATGCCACGGTCACCATCAACTCGCTGGCGCACCGCTTCGGCCGGCAACGCTTCGCCACCGGCGATGACAGCCGCAACAACCTGTGGCTGGCGCTGCTCACCTTTGGCGAAGGCTGGCACAACAACCACCACTTCTTCCCGGGCACCGCGCGCCAGGGCTTCTACTGGTGGGAAATCGACGTGACCTGGTACGGCCTGCGCCTGATGGCGGCCCTGCGCCTGGTGCGCGACCTCAAACCCGTGCCGGCCTGGGTGCTGGCCAAGGCGGAGCACTGACATGCGCATCGCCGTGATCGGATCGGGCATCGCCGGCCTGGCCAGCGCCTGGTGGCTGGGCCAGCAGCACGAGGTGACCCTCTTCGAGGCCAACGACTACCTCGGCGGCCACACCCACACCCACCAGGTGCAGGTGGACGGGGCCAGCCACGCGGTGGACACCGGCTTCATCGTGTTCAACCCGCTGCACTACCCGCTGCTCACCGCGCTGTTCGACGAACTCAACGTGGCCTCCCAGCCCACCACCATGAGCTTCTCGGTGCACAGCGAGCGCAGCGGCCGCGAGTACAACGCCACCTCGCTGGACGGGCTGTTCTGCCAGCGCCGCAACCTGGTGTCGCCGCGTTTCTGGGGCATGCTGGCCGACCTGCGCCGCTTCTACCGCGAGGCGCCGACGCTGCTGCAGGGCGAGGACGAAGGCCCTTCACTGGGCGACTACCTGGCCGCTGGCCACTATGGCCGCACCTTCATCGACGAGCACCTCCTGCCCATGGCCTCGGCCCTGTGGTCCTCGCCCACGGCCAGCCTGGGCGCGTTTCCGGCGCGCTACCTGGTGCAGTTCATGGCCAACCACCAGATGCTGCAGGTGAGCGGGCGCGCGCCGTGGCGGGTCGTGCAGGGCGGGTCGGCCCGCTACATCGAGGCGATGCGCCGCCGCTGGCAGGTGCGTGAGCGGCTGGATTGCCGCGTGTTCGGCGTCGAGCGCCACGAACACGGCGTGCGCGTGCACAGCGCCGCCGGCCTGGAGGGTTTCGACCAGATGGTGCTGGCCTGCCACAGCGACCAGGCGCTGGCGCTGCTCTCCGATGCCGACCCCACCGAGCGCAGCGTGCTCGGGGCGATCCGCTACCAGCCCAACGAGGTGGTGCTGCACACCGATGCCAGCCTGCTGCCGCGCAACCGCAAGGCCTGGGCGGCATGGAACGCGCACGTGCCGGCCAATCCGCAGGCACCGTGCACGGTGAGCTACCTGATGAACCAGCTGCAGGGCATCGACACGCCCACGCCGCTGGTGGTCACCTTGAACCGCACCGATGCGATCGACCCGGACAAGGTGCTGCGCCGCCTGCAGTACGCCCATCCCGTGCACGACCATGCGATGGTGCGCGCGCAGCAGCGCTGGGCCGAGATCCAGGGCCGCCGCCGCACCTGGTTTGCCGGCGCGTACTGGGGCTGGGGCTTCCACGAGGACGGCATCCGCAGCGCGCGGCGCGTGGTGGATGCGTTGCAGGCACTGGATGCCGATGCCTACTGGCCGTTGGCGCAGGCGCAGCCGGCATGACCGCCAGCGCGCTCTACCGCGGCCGCATGCGCCACCGCCGGCACGCGCCGCAGCCGCATGCCTTCGGCTACCCGGTGGCGCAGCTGCTGCTGGACCTGGACGAGCTGGACACCGTGTTCCAGCGCCGCTGGCTGTGGTCGGTGGGCCGCCGCAACCTGGCCGAGTTCCGCCGCAGCGATTACCTCGGCGACCCCGCCCAACCGCTGGCCGACGCGGTGCGCGCGCGCATCACCGCCGCGCTGGGCCGCGCCCCGCAGGGCCCGATCCGCCTGCTCACCCACCTGCGTTACGCCGGCCATGCGTTCAACCCGGTCAGCTTCTACTACTGCTATGCCGCCGATGGCCGCACGCTGGACTGCATCGTGGCCGAGATCACCAACACCCCGTGGAAGGAGCGCCACGCCTACGTGCTGCCGGTGGCCGCCGCCGATGCCAGCGGGCGCGCCCTGGCCTGGGAGTTCGACAAGCAGTTCCACGTCTCCCCGTTCATGCCGATGGACTGCCGCTACCGCTGGCGTTTCACCGCCCCGGGCGAAGACCTGCACGTGCACATGCAGGTCTGGCGCGACGGCACCCGCCAGTTCGATGCGGACCTGGTCCTGCAGCGGCACCCGATCACCGGCCCCGGCCTGGCCGGGGTGCTGCTGCGGTTCCCGCTGATGACCCTGCAGGTGGTGGCCGCCATCCACTGGCAGGCGCTGCGCCTGTGGCTCAAGCGCAATCCCGTCCACGACCACCCTTCGCTTGCTGGAAAACGCCCATGAACGACATGACCCGGCCGATCGCCCTGCCGATGCCCAGCGCACTGGAGCGCTTCCTGCGCACGCGCCTGCTGGCCCAGCTGGCACCGCTGCACGACGGCTGCCTGCAGCTGCGCGATGCCGCCGGCGACGTGCTGCTGGGCGATCCCACCGCCGCGCTGCGGGTGACCGTCTGGGTGGATGACCCGGCGTTCTATCGCGCGGTGGCGGCGCAAGGCAGCGTCGGCGCCGGCGAGGCCTTCATCCGCGGCGACTGGCGCTGCAGCGACCTGGTCGGCCTGGTGCAGCTGCTGGTGCGCAACCGCGACCTGCTCGATGGCATGGAGCGCGGCGTGGCACGCCTCGGCGGCTGGCTGCTGCAGGGCTGGAACCGGCTGCGCCGCAACACGCGCGAAGGCAGCCGCCGCAACATCGCCGCCCACTACGACCTGGGCAACCCGTTCTTCTCCCTGTTCCTGTCGCCGGACCTGATGTACTCCTCGGCGTTGTATGCCGACCCGACCGATACGCTGGAGGCCGCCTCGCGGCGCAAGCTGGCGCGCATCTGCGAGCAGCTGCAGCTGCGTGCCGGCGACCACGTGGTGGAGATCGGTACCGGCTGGGGCGGTTTCGCCCTGTATGCGGCCGGCGAGATCGGCTGCCACGTCACCACCACCACCATCTCGGTGGAGCAGTACACCCTGGCCAAGGCGCGGGTGGAAGCGGCCGGCCTGCAGGACAAGGTGACGCTGCTGCTCAAGGATTACCGCGACCTGGAGGGCCAGTACGACAAGCTGGTCTCCATCGAGATGATCGAGGCGATCGGCGCGCAGTACCTGGACACCTACTTCGCCACGCTCACCCGCCTGCTCAAGCCGGACGGGCTGGCCCTGCTGCAGGCGATCACCATCGAAGACCAGCGCTACGAGCAGGCGCGGCGCAGCGTGGATTACATCAAGCGCTTCGTGTTTCCCGGCAGCTTCATCCCCTCCATCAACGCGATCATCGCCGCCAAGACCCGCAGCAGCGACCTGCAGCTGGTGGGCCAGCACGACTTCGGCCATTCCTATGCGCGCACCCTGCGCGCCTGGCGGGAACGCTTCCTGGCGCAGTTGCCGGCGGTGCGTGCGCAGGGCTTCGACGAGCGTTTCATCCGCATGTGGACCTTCTACCTGGCCTACTGCGAGGGTGGCTTCCTGGAGCGCTCCATCGGCGTCTCGCACCTGCTGATGGCGCGGCCGGGGTATCGCCCGCCCGGCGCGGACGCGGGCACCTGACGATGCTGCGCTTCTGGGCCAACGTGATCGGCAACCAGCTGGTCTGGCTGTGCGCGGTGATCGGCGCCGGCCACGACCTGCGCTGGCCCGCACTGCTGGCGGCGGCGGTCTACGTGGGCAGCCAGCTGGCGTGGTCGCCGCAGCCGGGCGTGGAGCTGCGGCTGCTGGGCGTGGCGGTATCGTGCGGGCTGCTGGTGGATGGGGTGGCCGCCGCCTCGGGCGCGGTGCACTACGCCGCCGGCAACACGCCCGGCTGGCTGGCGCCGGTGTGGATCCTGGCACTGTGGGCGGCGTTTGCGATGACCCTGACGGTGTCCATGGCCGTGCTGCAACGGCACCTGCGCGTGGCCGCCCTGGTGGGCTTGCTGCTGGCGCCACTGGCCTACCTGTCCGCCGCGCGCGGCTGGTCGGCGGTGACCTTTGCCGAGCCGCGCTGGCAGGGCGTGCTGCTGCTCGGCGTGGGCTGGGCGATGGCGTTGCCGCTGCTGGCGGCATGCGCGCGGCACTGGCAGGCCGTGCAGGTGCACGCGCACTCGGATCATTCGGGAGAACACGCATGAAGCTGTTGTGGTGGGTGTGGCTGTACGCGGCGGTGATCATGAGCGGGGGCTGGTGGTGGCAGCGCCGCCACCAGAACATCGGCGTGGTCGACGTGCTCTGGGCCAAGGGCGTGGGCGCCTCGGCGCTGCTGCTGGCGCTGCTCGGCAGCGGCGCGGCCGCCCCGCGCATCGCACTGGCGGTCCTCGGCGGATTATGGGGGTCGCGGCTGGCGCTGCATCTGTGGCATCGCGTGCGCAGCGAGCCCGAAGACGGGCGTTACCAGCACCTGCGCGCGCACTGGCAGGGCCACCAGGGCAAGATCTTCGGCTTCTTCCAGTTCCAGGCGCTGCTGATCGTGCTGTTCGCGCTGCCGTTCGTGGCGGTCGCGCACGCCCCGCGCCAGGACAGCCTGGGCTGGATGGTCGCGGCGGTGGCGGTGTGGCTGCTCAGTGTGGGCGGTGAAGCCCTTGCCGACCGCCAGCTGGCGCGCTTCCGCGCCGATCCGGCCAACAAGGGCAAGACCTGCCGGCAGGGCCTGTGGCGTTACTCGCGCCATCCCAACTACTTCTTCGAGTGGCTGCACTGGTTCACCTACGTGCTGCTGGCGGTGCACTCGCCGCTGTGGTGGCTGGCCTGGTCCGGCCCGGTGGTGATGTATGTCTTCCTGCGCTGGGTGAGCGGCATTCCGTTCACCGAGGCACAGGCGCTGCGCACCCGTGGCGAGGATTACCGCGACTACCAGCGCAGCACGCCGATGCTGTTCCCCTGGTTCCCTTCCCGCAACCCGCATCCCCCCAAGGAGCCTTCCCCGTGAATGCCGCCAGTGACTACCTGCCCGAGCCCGACTTCGCCACGGGCCTGACCGGCCTGGCCGAGCGCGGCATGCTGCCCGACCCGCTGCTGCGCCTGGGCATCCGCCGCCAGTGCCAGCAACGCCTGCACGAAGAGCTGGCCGGTGGCCAGCAGGCACAGTCCCGGCGCTACGCCGAGCGCATCGCCGCGTTGTCGCGCAGCGCCGTGGCCCTGCACGTGGATGCCGCCAACCGCCAGCACTACGAAGTGCCGGCGCGCTTCTTCGAGCTTTGCCTGGGCAAGCGCCTGAAGTACAGCAGCTGCTATTACCCCACCGGCAGCGAGACCCTGGACCAGGCCGAGGAGGCCATGCTGGCGCTGTACGGCGCGCGTGCCGAGCTTGCCGATGGCCAGCACATCCTCGAGCTGGGCTGCGGCTGGGGCTCGCTCACCCTGTGGATGGCCGAGCACTACCCCAACGCGCACATCACCGCGGTGTCCAACTCCAACAGCCAGCGCGAGCACATCCAGGCGCAGTGCCGGCTGCGCGGGCTGCACAACGTCACCGTGCTCACCCGCGATGCCAACCACCTGGTGCTCGATGCCGGCACGTTCGACCGTTGCGTGTCGATCGAGATGTTCGAACACATGCGCAACTACCAGCAGCTGCTGCAGCGCATCCACGGCTGGCTGCGCCCGCAGGGCAAGCTGTTCGTGCACATCTTCGTGCACCGCACGCTGATGTACCCCTTCGAGACCGAGGGCGAGGACAACTGGATGGGCCGCCACTTCTTCACCGGTGGCCTGATGCCCGCCGCCGACACCCTGCTGTGCTTCCAGCAGCACCTGCAGCTGCAGCAGCGCTGGCTGCTCGATGGCACCCACTACCAGCGCACCGCCAACCACTGGCTGGCCAACCAGGACCAGCATCGTGACGCGGTGCTCGAGCTCATGCGCCAGTGCTACGGCGCCCCGTCGGCGGCCTTGTGGGCGCAGCGCTGGCGCATGTTCTGGATGGCCTGCGCCGAGCTGTTCGGCTACCAGAATGGCCAGCAATGGCAGGTGGCTCATTACCTGTTCGCCCGTCCGTGATCGTCCCGCCCGCCATGAGGAGCCTGCCATGTCCGTCCGCACTCTCGTTCCGCTGCTGCTGGCCAGCCTGATGCTCGGCTGCGGCGGCAATGCACGTCCGATCCCCCCGGTGGCCAAGGTGGATGTACCGCGCTTCATGGGCGACTGGTACGTGATCGCCCACATTCCCAGCCGGCCCGAGCGCGAGGCCTTCGATGCGGTGGAGTCTTACGCACTGCGCCCGGACGGCCGCATCCAGACCACCTTCCGCTATCGCAAGGGCAGCTTCGATGCGCCCATCAAGACCATGCATCCCATCGGCACGGTCAAGCCGGGCACCAACGGCGCCGAATGGGGCATGCAGTTCATCTGGCCGATCAAGGCCGAGTACGTGATCGTCTACCTGGACCCGGACTACCAGCAGACCATCGTCGGGCGCAGCAAGCGCGACTACATGTGGCTGATGTCGCGCAGCCCGTCCCTGTCCGAGGCCGATTACCAGAAGGCGATGACCCGCCTCGCCGCCCTGGGCTACGACCTGTCCCAGGTGCGGCGCGTGCCGCAGTCGGCCGCCGGCACGCGCTGAAGGCGACGGGGGTCTCAGGCCCTGAGAAGCCCGTCGGCGATACTGTCCGCCTGGCCCGTCAACGCGGCACCGTCATCGGGCGGACCGCGGCGGGGGCCACACTGCAACGGCACGGAGGCAGTCACGGCCCACGGACGGGGGCATGCGCGGGCAGGGCGCGCGGACGACCGACAGAGGGCGCGACGTGGCGGACAAATACTGCGATCTGGTCATGAAGGGCGGTATCACCAGCGGCATCGTGTATCCCAACGCGGTGTTGTCGCTGGCCCGCCAGTACCGTTTCAAGAACATCGGCGGCACCTCGGCCGGGGCCATTGCCGCGGCGGTGGCTGCCGCCGCCGCGCTGGGCGACCGCCGCCGCTACAGCGGCCAGCCGGTGGGCGGTCAGGTCGGCTTTCCGGGGTTGGCGGCGGTGTCGGCGCAGTTGTCCACGCGCGGGTTCATCTACGGCCTGTTCCAGCCGGCCTATGGCGCGCGCACCGCCTACCGGCTGCTGGTGATGCTCACCGGCAAGTCCGGGCTGCCGCGCAAGCTGGCCTGCCTGCTGGCCGCGGTGGTGGCGATCGCGCCGCTGGAGGTGTTCGGCGCGCTGGTGGGGCTGCTGGGCATCGGCTGGCTGGCCGGCGGTCTGGCGGGGGTGTGGGCCACGCTGCTGCCATCGCTGCTGTGCGCCTATGGGGCCGGCGTGCTCGCGGCGGCGCTGCGGGTGGCGCGGGTGGCGCGGCGCAACCTGCTGGGCCTGTGCAGCGGCCGCGGCCAGGGCGACGACGCGCCGCCGGCCCTCACCGACTGGCTGCATGAGCAGTTGCAGCGGCTGTCGGGCAAGCCGCTGGAGGAACCGCTCACCTTCGGCGACCTGCACCAGGCGCCGCGCTATGGCGGCGAGCCGGGCGGTGCGCAGGCGATCAGCCTGCAGATGATCACCACCTGCATCTCGCATACCGAGCCGCGCACGCTGCCCTTCAGTGGAGCGCAGTTCTGGTTCCTGCGCGAGGAGTTCGAGCAGCTGTTCCCGGCCAGCGTGGTGGCCTGGCTGGTCGCCCGCGCGGGCACCCCGGACCACGTCGACGGGCGCGACTACTACCGCCTGGTCGATGGCGAGCAGTTGCCGGTGCTGGTGGCCACGCGCATGAGCCTGAGCTTCCCCCTGCTGATCAGCGCCGTGCCCCTGCACGAGCCGGCCCGTCGCGAGCGCCGCGGCGACACGCCGGCCGAGGCCTCGGCCGCGCCGGCCAACCCGCACGTGGCCGACAGCATGGAAGGGCTGACCAGCGCCGGGCAGCAGGGCGCCTCGCAGATCACCGCCTTCCGCGTGTGCTGGTTCTCCGATGGCGGCATCAGCAGCAATTTCCCCATCCACCTGTTCGATGCGGCGTTGCCGCGCTGGCCCACCTTCGGCATCAACCTGGTGTATCCGCGCCAGGCCGATGCCATCAGCGTGCTCGCCACCGACGAGGCGGCCGGCCAGGCGCAGATCGACCACGCCGTGTTCCTGCCCAGCGAGAACCGGCAGGGCTGGCAGCGCAGCTATCACGCCATCGCCCGGCCGCTGGCCGCGGCGGAGATGTCCGGCTTCCTGTTCTCCATCGTTTCCACCATGCAGAACTGGCGCGACGTGCTGCAGGCGCGCGCGCCCGGCTACCGCGACCGCATCGTGCACGTGGCGCTGCAGGGCGACGAGGGCGGCATGAACCTGGACATGCCGCAGGCCGTCCTCAGCCGCATCGCGGCCAAGGGCAGCGTGGCCGGCGAGCGCTTCTGCAGTTTCTCTTTCCACAACCATTACTGGATCCGCTGGCGCAACCTGGCCTCGGCCTACCAGCGCTACACCCTGGAGATCGCCCGCACCGACGATCCCGGCCAGCGCGTGGCGGCCTGGGCCGATGCCTACCAGAGCGTGGCCACCGGCGATCCGCCTCCCCCTTCCTACCGGCTGGCCTCGGAGGACAAGCGGCGCGAGTCGCAGCGCCTGTGGCGCGCGCTGGTGGACCAGGGCGAAAGCTGGGACGACCTCGGCCCCGACCTCACCGACGGTGCCCCGCGCCCGCTGCCGCAGATGAAGGTCACCCCGATCTACTGACGCCGGCGCTAGCCGCGCCCCGGCAGCGGCGCGAACGCGCGCTGCATGCAGTCCTCGCGCGGGCACACGCGGCAGCCGGGGCCGATGGACACCGAGTTGCCCGGGCTCTGGATGTCCAGGCCCCGCGTGTAGATCAATCGCTCGGCATGCTGCAGGTCGCAGCCCAGCGCGACGGCAAAGGTCTTGCGCGGCTGCCCGTGCCCCACCGGCCCACTGCTCACCTGCCGTGCCAGCCAGAAATGGCGGCGCCCGTCGGGCATCCGCGCGGTCTGGGTCAACACCCGCCCGGGCTGGTTGAAGGCCTCGTACACGATCCACAGCGGGCACGAGCCGCCCACCTGCGAGAAATGGAAGTCGGTGGCCGAATGCCGCTTGGACACATTGCCCGCGCGGTCCACGCGGATGAAGAAGAACGGCAACCCGGGCGCACTGCGCCGCGCCAGCGTGCTCAACCGGTGGCAGACCGCCTCGAAGCCCACCCCGAACCGGTGCGCCAGCGCGTCGATGTCATAGCTGGCCTGTTCGGCGGCCCGCAGGAACTGCGCGTACGGCATCACCAGCGCACCGGCGAAGTAGTTGGACATGCCGATCCGTGCCTGGGCCACCTGCTCGGCCTCGCGGAAGCCGGCGCGCGCGATCACCGCATCGATCTGCGCCGCATAGCCCAGCAGCGCCAGTTCGGCCGCCATCTGGAACGCCTGCTGGCCCGCTTCCAGGTAGTCGGGCAGCCACAGCGTGCGGCTGCCGCCGTCGTATACGCGCTTCTCGCGCCCGGCCTGCAGCGGCCCCACCTCCACCAGCACGCCGTGGCGGTCGGCCAGCAACTGGCGCAGCCGCGGCGCCACGTGCCCGGCCACCAGCCCCCATTCGCCGAACAGCTGCTCGGCCAGGTCGTCCAGCTCGGGCAGGTGGTTGTGCATGCGGTTGAAGAAGTCGCGCACCTGGTCGCCGGCCGGCAGCGCCTGCCCGGCGTGCACGTCGCCCAGCTGGAACTCCAGCGCGGCGGCGTGCTCGCGCAGCACCAGGTGACGGCGATGCAGGTCGAGCAGGGCGCGGCTCACCTGCGGCAGGTTGCCTGCCATCGCGCGCAGATCGGTGCCGCTCACATCGTCCAGGCCCAGGTCGCGCAGGGTCTGCCCCAGCGCCTCCTGCAACGCGCCGGGCTCATCCACCTCGAACAGCCCGGACACATCGCCCAGCACCGCGCGCAGCTTCTGCTGCACGGCCGGGGTCAACGGCCGCTTGTTGCGCTCGATCTGGTTCAGGTAGCTGGCCGACAGCCCCAGCGCCCGGGCCAGCTCGACCTGGCTGTAGCCGTGCTGCTCGCGCAGCTTCAGCAGGCGCAGGCCGATCTGGCGATGAGGGAGCTGGCTATTCACAGAATTAACAAAAATCGTGGCGGGCATTGGCCAGATTAAGCGTCTTCAGGCCGGAAATCGAGTCGGCGGCTGTGAATAATGCCAACAACTTTCGACCCGTCGGGATTGTCCATGACTGTTGCAGCGCCCCGTATCCGTATGTTGATCGACGGCCAGTTCGTCGAATCGGCCTCCTCGCAGTGGCAGAACGTGGTCAACCCGGCCACCCAGGACGTGCTGGCCCAGGTGCCGTTCGCCACCATGGACGAAGTGGACGCCGCCGTGGCCGCCGCCAAGGAAGCCTTCAAGACCTGGCGCAAGACCCCGATCGGCACCCGCGCGCGCATCTTCCTCAAATACCAGCAGCTGATCCGCGAGAACATGGGCGAGCTGGCCCACATCCTGTCGGCCGAGCAGGGCAAGACCGTGCCCGACGCCGAAGGCGATGTGTTCCGTGGCCTGGAGGTGGTCGAGCACGCCGCCGCCATCGGCAACCTGCAGCTGGGCGAGCTGGCCAACAACGTGGCCAACGGCGTGGACACCTACACCCTGCTGCAGCCGCTCGGCGTGTGCGCGGGCATCACGCCGTTCAACTTCCCGGCGATGATCCCGCTGTGGATGTTCCCGATGGCCATCGCCACCGGCAACACCTTCATCCTCAAGCCATCCGAGCAGGACCCGATGGTCACCATGCGCCTGGTCGAACTGGCGCTGGAAGCCGGTATTCCCAAGGGCGTGCTCAACGTCGTGCACGGTGGCGAAGACGTGGTCAACGCCATCTGCGACCACCCGGACATCAAGGCCGTGTCGTTCGTGGGCTCCACCCGCGTCGGCACCCATGTGTACAACCGTGCCTCGCTGGCCGGCAAGCGCGTGCAGTGCATGATGGGCGCCAAGAACCACGCCGTGGTGCTGCCGGACGCCAACAAGGAACAGAGCCTCAACGCCATGGTCGGCGCCGCCTTCGGTGCGGCCGGGCAGCGCTGCATGGCCGCCTCCACGCTGGTGCTGGTGGGCGAGGCGCGCGCGTGGGTGCCGGACCTGGTGGCCAAGGCGAAAACGCTGAAGGTCAGTGGCGGCAGCGTTGCCGGCACCGACGTCGGTCCGGTGATTTCCTGCGCCGCGCGCGAGCGTGTCGAAGCGCTGATCGCCTCGGGCGTGGAGCAGGGCGCCAAGCTCGTGCTGGACGGCCGCAACCCGCAGGTGGATGGCTTCGAGAAGGGCAACTTCGTGGGCCCCACAATCTTCGATGGCGTCACCCCGGGCATGCGCATCTACGACGAGGAAATCTTCGGGCCGGTGCTGGTGATCCTGGAGGCCGACACCCTGGAAGACGCCATCGCGCTGATCAACGCCAACCCCAACGGCAACGGCACCGCGCTGTTCACCCAGTCCGGTGCGGCCGCCCGCAAGTTCCAGGAAGACATCGACGTGGGCCAGGTGGGCATCAACGTCCCGATCCCGGTGCCGGTGCCGCTGTTCTCCTTCACCGGTTCGCGTGCCTCCAAGCTCGGCGACCTGGGCCCGTACGGCAAGCAGGTGGTGATGTTCTACACCCAGACCAAGACGATCACCTCGCGCTGGTTCGATGACGAGACGCTGGGCCACGGCGTCAACACCACGATCAGCCTGAAGTAACGGAGTTCGACCATGAGCCACTCGATGACGACGGAACTCGACGAAGCGCAGCAGGCCTATCGAGAGGCGGCGCGTGACTTCGCCCAGGCCGAACTGGCGCCGCACGCCGCGCGATGGGATGCGGAGGGCATCTTTCCGCGCGAGGCGATCGCCAAGGCCGGGGAACTCGGGTTCTGTGGCCTGTACATGGACCCCGAGGTCGGCGGCAGCGGCTTGAGCCGTCTGGACGCCGCCGTCGTCATCGAGGAGCTCGCCAACGTGGACCCGTCCACCGCGGCCTACGTCAGCATCCACAACATGGCCTCGTGGATGGTGGCCAAGTGGGGCCAGGAAAGCCTGCGCGCCGCCTGGGGCACCGACCTGTCCTCGGGCAGCAAGCTGGCCTCCTATTGCCTGACCGAACCGGGCGCCGGCTCGGACGCGGCCTCGCTGAAGACCACCGCCGCGCGCGATGGCGATGATTACGTGCTCAACGGCGCCAAGGCCTTCATTTCCGGCGCCGGTGCCACCGAGCTGCTGGTGGTGATGGCCCGGACCGGTGGCCCCGGCGCCGGCGGCATCAGCGCCATCGCGGTGCCGGCCGACCTGCCCGGCATCAGCTATGGCCGCAAGGAAGAGAAGATGGGCTGGAACAGCCAGCCCACCCGCGGCATCACCTTCGAGAACGTCCGCGTGCCGGTCAGCCACCTGCTCGGCGAGGAAGGCAGCGGCTTCAAGCTGGCGATGAAAGGCCTGGACGGCGGCCGCATCAACATCGCCGCCTGCTCGCTGGGTGCCGCCCAGGGCGCGCTGGATGCCGCACGCCGCTACATGGGCGAGCGCCGCCAGTTCGGCAAGGCGCTGGCCGAGTTCCAGGCGCTGCAGTTCAAGCTGGCCGACATGGTCACCCAGCTGGTCGCCGCCCGGCAGATGGTGCACACCGCCGCGCGCAAGCTCGATGCCGGCGCCAGCGATGCCAACGTGTGGTGCGCGATGGCCAAGCGGTTCGCCACCGATGCCGGCTTCAACATCTGCAACGATGCGCTGCAGCTGCATGGCGGCTACGGCTACATCCGCGAGTACCCCATCGAACGCCTGCTGCGCGACTCGCGCGTGCACCAGATCCTGGAAGGCACCAACGAAATCATGCGGGTGATCGTGGCACGCCACCTGCTCAACACCGAGGAAGAACTGCGATGATGGATTGGCGCACGCATGCACACACCGGCCTGGCCGTGGAGGCCGATGGCCACGTGGCCGTGGTGACCCTGGACAACCCGCCGGCGCATACCTGGACCGTGCACAGCCTGTCGGCGCTGCGCGACCTGGTGGGCGCGCTCAACGCAGACAAAGGCATCTACGCGCTGGTGATCACCGGCGGTGGCGAGAAGTTCTTCTCCGCCGGTGCCGACCTCAAGCAGTTCGCCTCCGGCGACAAGGCCGCCGCGCGTGAAGCGGCACGCCGCTTCGGCGAAGCCTTCGAAGCGCTGTCGGCGTTCCGTGGCGTCTCCATCGCCGCCATCAACGGCTATGCCATGGGCGGCGGCCTGGAATGCGCGCTGGCCTGCGACCTGCGCATCATCGAAGAACACGCCCAGGTCGCGCTGCCGGAGGCCACCGTGGGCCTGCTGCCGTGCGCCGGTGGCACCCAGAACCTGCCGCGCCTGGTCGGCGAGGGCTGGGCCAAGCGCATGATCCTGCTGGGCGAGCGCATCGACGCCGACACCGCCGTGCGCATCGGCCTGGCCGAGGAGAAAGTCGGCAAGGGCGAAGCCAAGGCACTGGCCCTGGCGTGGGCGCACAAGGCCGGCAAGCAGAGCCCCACCAGCATTGCCGCCTGCAAGACGCTGGTGCAGGCCACCCGCAGCGGCAGCCACGCCTCGGCGCTGGTGGCCGAGCGTGAAGCCTTCGTGGATCTGTTCGACAGTGCCGACCAGGCCGAGGGCGTCAACGCCTTCCTGGAAAAGCGCAGCGCGCAGTGGACCAACGCATGAGCGAGGTCGCCGCCCACGACGAGGCCCCGGTCCTGTTCGAAACGCGCGCTGCCGCCAACGGCACCCGCATCGGCATCGCCACGCTCAACGCACCGCGCACCCTCAACGGTTTCTCGCTGCCGATGGCGCACCTGCTGCGCGAGCGGCTGGAGGCCTGGGCAGCCGATGACGGCATCGCGATGGTGGTGCTGCAGGGCGCAGGCGAGAAGGCCTTCTGCGCCGGTGGCGACCTGCACAGCCTGTACCGCAGCATGGTCGAGCATCGCGAGGCGCAGAAGACCGACATCCGCGACAACGCCTACGCCGCCGAATTCTTCGACGTCGAATACCGCGTGGACTACGCCATCCACACCTACCCCAAGCCGATCCTGTGCTGGGGCCATGGCATCGTGATGGGCGGCGGCATCGGGCTGATGTCCGGCGCCAGCCATCGGGTGGTCAGCGAGCGCTCCAAGCTGGCCTTCCCGGAAATCACGGTCGGCCTGTTCCCCGATGTGGGCGGCAGCTACCTGCTGCCGCGCGTGCCGGGCAAGGGCGGCCTGTTCCTGGCGTTGACCGGCGCAGCGCTCAATGCGGGCGATGCGATCTATGCCGGCCTGGCCGACATCCACATCGCCGAAGCGCAGCGCGAGGCCGTCTTCAATGCGCTCACCGAGGTGCATTGGAGCGACGACGCCCGCCGCAATCACGACCAGCTCGATGCGCTGTTGCAGCAGCACGCCAGCGATGCGGCCACCGGCCCGCTGCTGCGCAATGCGGCCGCCATCGACGCGCTGTGCGTGGGCGATGACGTGCCGGCCATCGTGGCGGCCATCACCGCGCTGCAGACCGACGACCCGTGGTTGCAGGGCGCCCAGGCCACCCTGGCCGCCGGTGCGCCCGGCTCGGCCCGGCTAGCCTTCGAGCTGCAGCGGCGGGCCGCCGGCGCCTCGCTGGCCGAGGTCTACCGCATCGAATACATCGCCGCCCTGCACGCGGCCGCGCACGGCGACTTCGCCGAAGGCATCCGCGCGCTGCTGATCGACAAGGACCGCAACCCGCAGTGGCAGCCGCGTACGCTGGCTGACGCCACTGCCGAATGGGCCCAGACCTTCTTCGTCTCGCCGTGGTCGGACGCCGCGCATCCGCTGGCCGACCTCGGTACCACCGTCCCTGAAAGGAGCCACGCATGAGCCGTATTGCATTCATCGGGTTGGGCAACATGGGGGGCCCGATGGCCGCCAACCTGGCCAAGGCCGGCCATGCCGTGCGCGTGTTCGACCTGGTGCCGGCCGCCGTGCAGGCCGCCGTCGATGCCGGTGCCAGCGCCGCGCATTCCGCGCTGGATACCCTCACCGACGCCGAGATCGTGATCTCGATGCTGCCCGCCAGCCGCCACGTGGAAGGCGTGTACCTGGGCGATGACGGCCTGCTGGGCGACATTCCCGGCGGCGCGTTGCTGATCGACTGCAGCACCATCGCCCCGGCCAGCGCGCGCAAGGTGGCCGAAGCCGCCGCCGCACGCGGCCTGCAGATGCTCGACGCACCGGTCTCCGGCGGCACCGCCGGCGCGCAGGCCGGCACCCTTACCTTCATCGTCGGTGGCGAAGCCGACGCGCTCGAGCGCGCCCGGCCGATCCTGCAGGCCATGGGCAAGAACATCTTCCACGTCGGCGCCAGCGGTGCCGGCCAGGTGGCCAAGCTCTGCAACAACATGGCCCTGGGCGTGATCATGGCCGTCACCGGCGAATCGATCGCCCTCGGCGTGGCCCACGGCCTGGACCCGGCGGTGCTGTCGCAGATGATGGCGGTCAGCACCGGCCGCAGCTGGGCCACCGAAGTGTGCAACCCGTGGCCGGGCGTCCTGGAAAACGCGCCCGCCTCGCGTGGTTACAGCGGCGGCTTCGGCAGCGACCTGATGCTCAAGGACATGGGCCTGGCCGTGGAAGCGGCGATGAATGTCGGTGCCTCCATCCCGCTGGGCGAGCTGGCCCGCAACCTGTATTCGATGAACCACCAGGCCGGCCGCGGCAAGCTGGATTTCTCCAGCGTCGTGCAGCTCATCGCAAACGAAAAATAACCGGCACCGCCGGCCTAATCGCAAACGAAAAACAACAGGTAGTGCCGGCCGCTGGCCGGCAACCTCACAAACCCAAACCCGCCAGGTAGTGCCGGCCGCTGGCCGGCAACCCCACAAACCCAAACCCGCCAGGTAGTGCCGGCCGCTGGCCGGCAACCCCTCAAACCCAAACCCGGCGGAGCGCCGCCGGCCGCTGGCCGGCAACCCCACAAACCCGGACAAGACCAGGCAGGCAACAACCATTGGTCGTTGCCCCCACACCAGACGCATCCCGTGGGCATGCCCACAGGATCCACCGCGGTGGGATGGGCGGTTGCCAAGCTATCCAGCCAGGCAGCCGCCCATTTTTTTCATCACGTGGCAGCCGACCCTCGGCCGGCACGCCTCGCGCGTCAGACCACCGTCAGCGTCACATCGATGTTGCCGCGGGTCGCATTGGAGTACGGGCACACGATGTGCGCCTTCTGCACCAGGTCTTCCACCTGCTCGCGCGGCAGGCCCGGCACGCTGATCTCCAGCGCCACTTCGATGCCGAAGCCGGTCGGGATCTGGCCGATGCCCACCTTGCCGGTGATCGCCGTTTCGGCCGGCAGCGCAACCTTGGCCTGGCCGGCCACGAACTTCAGCGCGCCCAGGAAACAGGCCGAGTAGCCCGCGGCGAACAGCTGTTCCGGATTGGTGCCCGGGCCGCCGGCGCCGCCCAGCTCGCGCGGGGTCGACAGCTGCACGTCCAGCACCTTGTCGGAGGAGGTGGCGTGGCCTTCACGGCCGCCGGTAGCGGTGGCGGTGGCGGTGTACAGAACCTTTTCGATGGACATGGGAATCTCCTGGGGAGTGATCGGGGGAAAGCCGGATGGCAGGTGTACTTTGACCCGGATGGCGGTCGTTTGGGTTACATTTCGTCTATCAAACTTGATCGAGCGTCCGAAATGGTCGATCGCCTGCAATCCCTGCTCAGTCGCTTTGCGGTCACCGCCGAGGTCTTCCATGCCGGCCCGCTGTGCGGCATCAACGACCTCGCCGCCGATGCCGGGCGCGGCCAATTGCACCTGATCCGCGAGGGCCAGGTCCGCGTCGAGCACGCCGACGGCAGCGTGCTGCAGATCGACCGGCCCAGCGTGCTGCTCTACCCGCGGCCGCTGGCCCACCGCTTCGTCACCGATCCCGGGCGCGGTGCCGATTTCGCCTGCGCGCACCTGCAGTTCGAAGGCGCCGGCAACAACCCGGTGGCCGAGGCGCTGCCGGCGGTGATCTGCCTGCCGCTGGACGAACTCTACGGCGGCCAGCCGATCCTCGCGGTGCTGTTCGAAGAAGCCTTCAGCCAGCGCTGCGGCCGCCAGGCGCTGCTGGACCGGTTGTTCGAGGTGGTGGTGATCCAGATCCTGCGCGCGCTGATGGAGAACGGCCAGTTGCGCGTCGGCCTGCTGGCCGGCATGGCCCACCCGCGCCTGCGCCATGCGCTGGTGGCCATGCACGAAACGCCGGCCCAGGAATGGACCCTGGCCTCGCTGGCGCAGCGCGCCGGCATGTCGCGCAGCGCGTTTGCCGACAGCTTCCGCGACACCATCGGCAGCACGCCCGGCCAGTACCTGCAGGGCTGGCGCACGCGGCTGGTGCAGCAGGCACTGCGCAAGGGCCAGCCGCTCAAGCGCATCGCCATCGATGTGGGGTACGGCAGCGAAGCGGCCCTGTCGCGCGCGTTCAAGGCCCAGACCGGGCATTCGCCGCGGCAATGGAAGCAGGAACGGGTGGGCGCATGAGCATCGCCGACGCTACCGCCGCTGCCGCCATCGAACAGCTCATGGCGCAGGCCATCTATACGCCCCTGCCAACGGTGCCGGGCACCCGCCCGCGCACGCTGCCTGCCGACCTGGCCGCGTTCCATGCCCGGTTCGGCGCGGTCACCCTGTATCCCGATGCCGAGTACGGCTTCACCCTGGCCGCCGCCGACAACCTGCAACGCGCCGACGAGCATGTGGTCGGCGAAGACATCGACGAGCCGCTCTCGGCGCACTGGTACGTCATCGCCACCTGCGGCGACCAGACGATCGCGATCTGCCTGGCCGAGGGCCCCACCTTCGGCACGTGCTACGACGCCTACTGGGACTGCTATCCCACCGCCGACGCCAGCACCCGCATCGCCGGCTCGTTCACCGAGCTGCTGGCGCGGCTGGTCGCCGATGAAGGCCGCTCGCTGTTCTGGATCGCCGGCCACCGCTGAGGCGTTGCGGTCGCACTCAAATCGCCCACTCGCGATCGGTGGTGAACATGATCGTCAGCCAGCGGTCCGGTGACTCCTCGCCCAGCGCCTCGCCGATCTCATCGCGCAGGCGGTCCCATTCCAGCAGCGCCCGTGGCGGGTCGTCGGCGCGCACCACGAAGAACAGCTCGATCTGCTCGCCGCGCCCGACCTTGGCCACGTAGCTGCGGTATTCCAGGAAGCCATGGCGGGCCACGATGTCGCGCGCCACGGCATCCACGTGCGCCTGCAGGTCCGGCGGGGTCAGCAGCAGGATGTCGGCCAGCGCCTGGCGCACCGTGCCCAGCGGCGCCACCATCACGAACAGGCAGACCACCAGCAGGATCGCCGGATCGATGTAGGGCACCAGCCAGGCCCACGGCGTCCCGCCCAGCAGCCAGCCGCCGCCGAAGGCCACCAGGTAGGCCGCCGACATGCTCGCCGAGACCACCCAGTTCTTGCCGTCCAGCGCGATGAACTCCGAGCCGATGCGGCGGTTGACCCGGCGGATGAACAGCGCCAGCCCGATCTCGGCCACGATGGTCAGTGCCGCGAACAGGATCGCCGGCCCCAGCGCGATATCGCGCCCGCCGGACATCAGCGCGTCCACCGCATTGACCGCCGCATACAGCGCCGCGCCGATCATCAGCGTGCCGCTCACGCCCAGCACGATCGGCTCCAGGTGCCAGAACCCCATGGTGAAGCGCTGGTTCAAGCGCGACTGCAGGGTGTCCACGTGGGTGGACTGGCTGATCAGGCGCACCACCAGCAGCGACAGCCAGGTCATCACCACGTCGATCAGCCCGTAGATGCCGTCGAAGATGATCAGCGAGGAGTTGGCCAGGAAGCCGAACACCACCGCCGCGGCCGCCATCGCCAGCGAGGCGGCGATGGACAGGCGCAGCACGCCCTGTTCGGTGGTGGGGTCGAACCGGCGGGGGCGGGGCGATGGCATCGGGCATCTGGCGGGGCGGAATCGGGCATTGTCCCCTGTCGCGCCGGTCCTGGGCAGCAGGGGCCACGGCCGGGCGCGCACGGCACCCCTCGGGCAGCGTTCATTCCAAGCAGGTAAACTATTGATTGCGCTGGCAATGCCAGCAATATCCGACGCTCCGTCCCGATGACCCTGCCCAGCCCCGACGCCGCCGCGCGTTACGCCGCCTCCCTGCGTCTGTCCGTCGCCCCCATGATGGACTGGACCGACCGCCATTGCCGGTATTTTCACCGGTTGCTGGCGCCGGGTGCGCGGCTGTACACCGAGATGGTGCACGCCAACGCGGTGATCCACGGCGACCGCGAGCGCCTGCTCGGCTTCGACGGCAGCGAGCATCCGCTGGCCCTGCAGCTGGGCGGCAGCGACCCGGCGCTGCTGGCGCAGGCGGCGCGCATCGCCCAGGACTGGGGCTACGACGAGGTCAACCTCAATTGCGGCTGCCCCTCCGACCGGGTCCAGGCCGGGCGCTTCGGCGCCTGCCTGATGCGCGAACCGGCGCTGGTGGCCGAGTGCGTGGCGGCCATGGTGGCGGCGGTGGACATCCCGGTCACGGTGAAGTGCCGGCTGGGCGTGGATGAAGACAACGACTACGAAACCTTCGTCAACTTCGTCGATCAATCGGCCAACGCCGGCATCGCGATGTTCATCGTGCACGCCCGCAATGCCTGGTTGAAGGGGCTCTCGCCGAAGGAAAACCGCGAAGTGCCGCCGCTGCGCTATGACTGGGCGCACCGCCTCAAGGCCGACCGCCCGGCGCTGCAGATCGTGCTCAACGGTGGCCTGGCCACGGTGGAGGCGGCGCAGGCGCAGCTGCCGGCGCTGGACGGCGTGATGCTGGGCCGCGCGGCCTATCACGACCCCTATGTGCTGCATCAGCTGGAGGCAGTCCAGACCGGTGCGGCCGTGCAGCCACGCGAGGCGCTGCTGCGCGCCATGCGCCCGTACATCGAGGCGCAGCTGGAGCGCGGCCTGGCCCTCAAGCACATCACCCGCCACCTGCTGGGCCTGTTCCACGGCCAGCCCGGCGGCCGTGCCTTCCGCCAAGTGCTGAGCGAAGGCGCACACCGTCCCGGCGCCGACTGGGCGCTGATCGAGGCGGCGCTGGCGGTCACCCGCGCCCAGGCCGATCGCGTCGCTGCGTGAGGCGCATCACCTTGTCGGCTTGACAAGGCGCCCACTTTAGACGCCAATGTTCACTTAGATGAACGGCGCAAAGGGGCAAGCGGAAAAGTTCAGACCGGATTCACTGCGTAAAACCAAGAATTCGCTAAGGATTCGTAAATCGCCTGCCTCGGCTGGCGGTTCCGGATTTACAAATTTTGAACGTTTAGCCGCGCTCCGCTAGGATCAAACCGATGCTCTCCGTGACCTGCCAACGCCGTCTTGTCGTCCTCGCCCTGCTGGCGACGGGCGCCGCTGCCTCGATCGGCAGTGCCTCGGCGCAGGCGCCCCTCCCGGAGCAGGCGCGTGGCGAGATGATCCGTGCCTCGCGCGGGGCACCGCCGGAGCGTTCGCTGTCCGATGCGGTCCGCCGCGTCCAGCGCACCACCGGGGGCCACATCCTGGGGGCCGAGCGGGTGCCCTACGACGGCCGCGACATCAACCGGGTCAAGTACATGGACGACCGGGGCCGGGTCCGCTACATGGACGATCCCGCGCCGGCACGTTCACAGCCCCGCGCACCGCGATCGGATATGTCTTCACTACGCGGCGATAACCCCTGAACAGGGATAGTTGTCCGTCATAAACCGTATTCCACTGGCCCCCGGCCATACCCAGGACACTAGGGAGAGTTCATGCGTATCCTTCTGGTCGAAGACGAAGCCCCGCTGCGGGAAACCCTGGCCGCCCGGCTCAAGCGCGAAGGTTTTGCCGTCGACGCTGCGCAGGACGGTGAGGAAGGGCTGTACATGGGCCGCGAAGTGCCGTTCGACGTGGGCATCATCGATCTGGGCCTGCCCAAGATGTCGGGCATGGAACTGATCAAGGCCCTGCGCGACGAGGGCAAGAAATTCCCGGTGCTGATCCTCACCGCGCGCTCGAGCTGGCAGGACAAGGTCGAAGGGCTCAAGCAGGGCGCCGACGATTACCTGGTCAAGCCCTTCCACGTGGAAGAACTGCTGGCGCGCGTCAATGCGCTGCTGCGCCGTGCCGCTGGCTGGAGCAAGCCCACCCTGGAGTGCGGCCCGGTCGCGCTGGACCTCGCCGCGCAGACCGTGAGCGTGGCCGGCAGCAACGTGGACCTCACCAGCTACGAGTACAAGGTGCTCGAATACCTGATGATGCATGCCGGTGAACTGGTCTCCAAGGCCGACCTCACCGAGCATATCTACCAGCAGGATTTCGATCGCGACTCCAACGTGCTGGAAGTGTTCATCGGCCGCCTGCGCAAGAAGCTCGATGCCGACGGCGAACTGAAGCCGATCGAAACCGTGCGTGGCCGCGGCTACCGTTTCGCGATCCCGCGCAACGAAGGCTGAGCCGGTCGCTGGGCGAAGGAGTGTGATGTCAGGCCGTCTGTGGTTCTTTAAACGCTGGCGGCCGCGCTCCCTGCAGGCGCGCCAGCTGCTGGCCGCCTCGGTCAGCCTGGTGGCCTTCCTGGCCATTGCCGGCTACGCGCTGGATGCGGCGTTCGCCGATACCGCGCGGGCCAACCTGCGCGAGCGCCTGAAGAACTACGCCACCGCGTATGCGGCCGGGATCGACTTCACCCGCGACCGCTCGCTGTACATCCGCGAGCAGCCGCCGGACCCGCGCTTCGACGTGCCGGGCAGCGGCCTGTACCTGCAGGTGGTGATGCCCGACGGCAAGGGCAACTCGATGTCGGCCGAAGGCCCGATGCTGCCCACCGTGGGCGGCGGCCTGCTGGCACCGCGCCAGGAGGTGTTCGAAGGCCCGCTGCCGATGATCCAGATCGATGGCAGCCAGGGCTCGGTGTATCGCTATGGCCTGGGCCTGGTCTGGGATGCCGACGCCGATCCGGCCACTGAATTCCCCTACACCATCTACGTGATGGAAGACTCGCGCGCGCTGGGCGCGCAGCTGCGCGTGTTCCGCGGCCGGGTCTGGTTCTGGATGGGCGGTGCCGGCCTGATCCTGCTGATGCTGCAGACCGTGATCCTGCAGTGGAGCCTGCGCCCGATGCGGCGGGTGATCACCGAGCTGACCAAGGTGCAGCGCGGCGAGACCGAGCGCATGAGCGAACGCCATCCGCGCGAGCTGGAGCCGTTGACCGACAGCATCAATGCCTTCATCGAGAGCGAGCGCGAGAACCTGGAGCGCCAGCGCAACACCCTGGCCGACCTCGCGCACAGCCTCAAGACGCCGCTGGCGGTGCTGCGCACCCAGCTGGACAGCGGTGCCCAGGACCAGGACCTGCGCCAGGAGTTCGACGTGCAGCTGCGGCGCATGAACAACCTGGTGTCCTACCAGTTGGCACGCGCGGCGTCGTCGGGGCACAAGCTGTTCTCCGCGCCGCTGCCGATCGAATCCAATGCCGAAGAGATCGTGCGTGGCCTGGAGAAGGTCTACGCCGGCAAGGGCGTGCTGTGCGAGTTCGACATCGACGAGGCCGCGCGCTTCCACGGCGAGCCGGGCGACCTGCAGGAACTGCTCGGCAACCTGCTGGAGAACGCGTTCAAGTGGGCCAACCGGCGCGTGCTGCTGACCGCCAAGCCATTGCCGGCGCCCGGTGCACGCCGCGCCGGGCTGGTGCTGTCGGTGGATGACGATGGCCCGGGCATTGCCCCGGAAGACATCGCCAAGGTGCTGCAGCGTGGCGTGCGCGGCGACGAGCGCGTGCAGGGCCACGGCATCGGCCTGTCGATCGTGCAGGACCTGATCAAGGATTACCGCGGCGAGCTGCAGGTCAAGCGTTCGCCGGAACTGGGCGGGGCGCGGTTCGAGGTGAAGCTGCCGCCCGGGCCGTGAGCGCGGCGCGGTATCGAAGCAAAGGTGATGGGCAGGCGCGTGCGCGCCATGCATCGACCCACGGTGGGTGCCTGCCGGGCGTGACCCGGGAAGCGATCAACGCCCGCCGGTAGGTACCGGCCGCTGGTCGGTACCCGACATTCGTGGTGGCTCGCCGTAGAACCGGCGCAGGTGCGCGGCAACCGTGGGCATCGCCTCGGCCAGCACCGCTGGCGCGGAGAAGTGGTATTCGGTCACCACCGCGAAGAACTCCTCCGGTGCCTCGGCCGCATACGGGTCGATCAGCGTGTCCCGGCCGCGATCCACCTCGTCGCAGAACGCGTCATACGCGCGCTGGAAATCGGCGGCCCATTCGCGCTGCCAGTCGCGCGGCAGCGGCGGGGTGCCATCGATCGCTCCGTCCAGCGCATCGATCTTGTGCGCCATCTCGTGCACGGCCACGCAGTAGCCGGCGTGCGGGTCGGCGATGTCGGCCTGGATGTCGGCCCAGGACAGGATCAGCGGGCCGCTGTCCCAGGATTCGCCGATCAGCTCGTCATCCCATTCGTGCAGCACGCCGGCCGCATCGACGTGGCTGCGCTGCACCCGGAACGCGTCCGGGTACACGATCAGCTGCGACCAGCCGCGCAGCCCGATCTCGCCCAGTTCCAGCAACGGCAGGCAGCACAGCGCGGCCAGCAGCACGCCATCGGCAGGCGCCAGCTGCAGCTCGCCGACCGGGCTGATGGTTTTCTCGTGCAGGAAGCGGGCGCTCAGGGCGCGCAGGCGCTCGCGTCGCGCATCGTCCAGGCCATGCAGCCACGGGGCACGCGTGCAGCAGTGCTGCCACACCGTCGGATCGATCTCGCGCGGCGTGCGCCGCAGCCAACCCCACATGCGTTCGATCAGCGGAACATGCCCGGCAGGAAGCTGTGCCACTTGGGCGCGCGCAGGCGCGGCAGCACGTCGTCATCGCCACCGCCGCCGCTGCTGGTGCCACTGGCCGCGCTCGGCTTCACCGCCGCTGGCGCGCGGGCCGCCGGCGCCGCGGCCTGGGCGGTGCGTTCGGTTTCGGCCGGCGAATACACACAGCCACCCCGCCCCGTGCTGGTCAGCGCATCGGAAGCGTGCGCGGCCAAGGGGGCCATCAGCAGGATCAGGCAATGGGCGAACGGGCGCATCGTCGACATCCGGAAGGCGGGTCAGTCTTCGATTCTAGCCCGATTCAGCGCCCGCATTGGAACCCCCGCCGGCAGGCAGTGGGTGCGGCTTTGCCGCATAATTTTCCCGATTACCTGATGGAAGCTGCCGTGGACGACCGCCAACTGCTGGCCAAACTGGGCGCCGGGCGCCTGTCCGGCGATGCGCTGGCCCAGGAACTGGGCGTGACGCGCGCCGCGATTTGGAAGCGGATTCAAGGACTTAGGGCGGCCGGGATCGAGGTGGAAGGGCGTGCCGGCGAAGGCTACGGGCTCACCCGCCCGCTGGACCTGCTCACCCCGGAGGCCATTCGCGCCGGCCTGCCAGAGGACGCGGCGGCGCTGCTGAACGCGCTGCAGGTGGCCTGGACGGTGGACTCCACCAACGCCGAATTGCTGCGGTGCAGCGCGCCTGAGCAGGGCGTTCGCGTCCTGCTGGCCGAGCGCCAGACCGGTGGACGCGGTCGTCGCGGACGGACCTGGGCCTCGCCGCTGGCCGCCCACGTGTACCTCTCGGTGCTGCGCCTGTTCTCCGGCGGGCTGGTGCGCCTGAGCGGCCTGAGCCTGGTGGCCGGCATCGCGGTGGCCGAGGCCCTGCATGACCTGGGCTATGTGCAGGCCCGGCTCAAGTGGCCGAACGATCTCATGGTGGACGGGCACAAGCTGGTGGGCCTGCTGGCCGAGGGCGGTGGCGAATATGCCGGCCCGGCGCGTGCGGTGATCGGTATCGGCATCAACGTGCACATGCCGGCCGCCTTCGCCGCCGACATCACCCAGCCCTGGACCGACCTGGACACGCTGGCCGGCAGGCCGGTGGACCGCAACACGGTGGTGGCCGCGGTGCTGGCGCATCTGCTGCCGGCGCTGGAACTGTTCGACGCGGAGGGGCTGGCACCGTTCCTGCCGCGCTATGCCGAGCTGGACCTGCTGCGCGGCAAGACCGTGCGCGTGGAGCAGGGCGGGCAGTGGCGCGAGGGCGTAGCGCTGGGCCTGGCCGATGACGGCGCGCTGCGCGTGCGCATCGATGGGGTGGAGCAGCACGTGCATGCCGGCGAAGTCAGCGTGAGGGCGCAATGAGCGACTGGTTGTTCGACCTGGGCAATTCGCGGTTCAAGTTCGCCCCGCTGCAGGACGCGCGTGCCGGTGACGTGCAGGCCTGGCCGCACGGCGCGGAAACCATGCCCGCCGAGCTGCTGCAGGCGCTGCCCAGCGGTGATGTCGCCTACGTGGCCAGCGTTGCCGCGCCCACGCTCACCCGCAGCATGCTGGCGATCCTGCAGGGGCGCTTCCGCCACGTGCGCGTGGCCCGGACCGAGGCCACGTGCGCCGGCGTGCGCGTGGCCTACGCCGATCCGGCCCGGTTCGGCGTGGACCGCTTCCTGGCGCTGCTGGCCGCGGCCGAGCGCGGCGAGGCGGTGGTGGTGGCGGGCGTGGGCACTGCCTTGACCATCGACCTGCTCGACGCCGACGGCCTGCATCACGGCGGCCGCATCGCCGCCTCGCCCACCACCATGCGCGAGGCCCTGCATGCGCGCGCGGTGCAGTTGCCGGCCAGCGGTGGGGACTACAGCGAGTTCGCCAACGACACCGCCGATGCGCTGGCCTCCGGCTGCGACGGCGCGGCGGTGGCGCTGATCGAGCGCAGCGTGGCCCAGGCCGCACAGCAACTCGGGGTCACGCCGCGCCTGCTGGTGCACGGCGGCGGTGCGCCCGCGCTGCTGCCGTTGCTGGCGCAGGCGCACTTCCAGCCGGCACTCGTGCTCGATGGGCTCGCGCGCTGGGCCGTGCACTCGCCGGCACACGCAAGGTAGGATCCCCGCATGCTGACCCGTGCCCTGATCGTCGTGCTCGCCATCCTCAACCTGGGGGTGGCGCTGTGGTGGATGCTGCGTGGCGAACCGGCGCCGGCACCGCCCGCGCCCACCACCGGCGTGGCCCAGTTGCAGCTGCTGCCGGCCACTGCCGCGCCGCCGCCCACCGCCGCCGTTGCGCCGACCCAGGCCCTGGATGACCGGACCCCGGCCGCTGCGCCGGCGCCCGCAGCGGAGCGCCCGGCACCACCGCCGCCGGTGGCCGCCGCACCCACGCCCACGCCCGTCGAGTCCGCGCCCGCCGCGGCCGTGCCTGCGGCCCCGGCCCCGGCCCCGGTGGCCGCCGCACCTGCACCGCCTGCCGCGCCCGCGCAGTGTCTGAGCCTGGGGCCGTTCGCCGATCGCGCCGCGGCCCAGGCGGCGCAGGCCAAGGCGGGCACGCTGCTGCGCGGCGCGCGCCTGCGCGAGGTGGCCGATGCCGGCGCCACCCGCTACCGGGTGATCCTGCCGCCCGCCGCCAGCCGGGAAGACGCGCAGGCCACGGTCAAGCGGATCGTCGCGGCCGGGCTGAGCGATTACTACATCATCGGCCAGGGCGAGGAAGCCAATGCCATCGCCCTGGGCCAGTACCGCAACCGCGAAGGCGCCGACCGCCGCCTGGCCGCGCTCAGCGCCGCCGGCTTCAACGCCCGCCTGATCGCCAGTGGCGGTGACGGCAGCGCGCAGTGGTGGCTGGACGCGACGCTGGCCGAGCAGGCCGAGCCGGCCGCCGCCCGCCAGCGCAGCGGCGCGGCGCAGCACCGCTCGCTGGACTGCGCGCGGGTGCGTTAGAATCGCCCGGCGCCATGCCGCTTTAGCTCAGTTGGTAGAGCAACTGTCTTGTAAACAGTAGGTCATCCGTTCGATTCGGATAAGCGGCACCATGCTCCGCTCCGCTGGCATCCACCGGTGCCCACGGCGCGCAATCAACCCGCCGACATGGCGGGTTTTTTTGTGCGTGGCTGTCGCCGGTCACCCCTGCGCCTGCGCGAGGTGATCAGGGGTACACCTGCCGCTCACCATCGGCACTCACCATGACCACGCGCGCGGCATCGAAGGGAAGGTGCACTTCCCCCTGCCAGCGATCGTCCAGCGGGATGACCGATTTCGCCATCGGCGCGCAAGCGGACCCGACGGTGCAGCGTTTGATCACGATGCGAAGCGCATCGCCAACCCGCTCGAAATCAACGCCCCCGGCGTAGTGGCGGGTTTCGGGGCGAACCTTGTAGCGGACGGCAATCTCGGTAGCCGAGCGCTTCTCAACGCTGACCGGCTCGACCATCGACTGTGGGTACACCGGCGTCATCCCTGCATCCGTGCAGGCGACCAGGGTGGACGACAGCGACAGCAGCACCAGCAGCGGCAACGCCGTCTGTCGGTGCAACCTCAGCGATCTGGTGGGCATGCAGGCACTCCGTTTTCCGCGCCATGTCATCGCCATCCTAACCTGCAGGCTGGCCGCGCAGCAGCGGCACGCCTCCTGCCTGCCTTACTGCGTCTCGGCAAACCGATACGACAACAGCGACTTCACCAGGAACGTCACCTGCGTGGCCGAGCGCGCGTCCACGCGCATCACCGGCAGGCGGAAGCCGGCATCCAGCAACGCCTGGCGCACATCGGGAATCAGCAGTTCGGGGAATTCATCGGTGCGGGTAATGCCCACCGCCAGGCTGGCGTCGGGCGCGATCCGCGAGAACTCCTGCAGCAGTTCCACCGTGGAGGCGATGGGGTCGGGCTGGCGGGCGCTGACCAGCACGATCACGCCCAGTGCGCCGTCGCAGACCATCGGCCACATGAAGTCCAGGTAGCGCTGGCCGGGCACGCCGTAGACGTGCAGCAGCTCGCCGTCGTCCAGCTCGATGGAGCTGTAGTCCAGCGCCACGGTGGTCTCCACCTTGTCACCGTAGGCGTCTTCGCTCAACGGCATTTCGGTGCTGACCGGCTCCACGTCGGAGATGGCGCGCACCGCGGTGGTCTTGCCCGCGCCCATGCCGCCGACGAACACCAGCTTGTTGGCCGGCAGGCTCATGATGCCGCCCCCGCGAAGAGGGTGAGGCCGAAGCGTCGCGCCACCCACGAGAAGAAGCGCGAGTCGGTCGGCGTTTCGCGGCGTGGGGTCGGGGTCACGGGGGCATCCTGGGTCAAGGCGAGGCCGCTGGCCACGGCGGCGGAAAACAGGCTCTGCGCGGCGTCCTGCGGGATCCGGCAGGCGTTGGCCAGCGCGATGGCGCGCCAGGGCCGCGCATGCAGGCGGGCGATGGCCAGCAGCCAGGGGCCGGGCACGTCGTCGGCGCTGAGGTCAGGCCACTGGCGCAGCTGCAGCGAGGCCTGCGCGGCCGGCGCCGGCATCAGCTCCGGGCGATGGCGGGCGATGCAGAAGAACAGCGCTTCGAACGAATGCCGCTGCGGCAGGCGGTAGGCGTACTGGTGCTGGAAGGTGTCGGCATCGATCGCGGTGAGCGACCAGGTGCTGTCATCGAGCTGGGCGGCCACCTCGGCCAGCGGGGTGGCCAGGGGCAGGGCGATGCTGCGCGTGGCCGGGTCCACCAGCAGCGTCATCGCACCGCGCTGCAGCAGGTGCATGCCGGCCGGCTGGGCATCGTGGCGGGCCAGCTGCATCAGCAGCGGCGTGCCCTGCACCGCGTTGGGCGCATCGGGCGTGGCCAGCAGCAGCGTGGAGAGCTGTTCGTTGATGTCGCGCACGGTGGCGCCATGCGGCAGCTCGCCGCGTGCGATGGCCGCCACGCGCCGGGTGATCGACAGGGTGGGCACGCCAAGCGCGCGCGCCTGGGCCTGCGCGTCGGCGCTGGCCGGGTGATCCAGCCCGATCACCAGCAGGTCCACCGGCTGGCCGGACCAGTCCCGCAGGGCCACGTCCATGCGCTCGGCCAGCAGCAGCGAGCTGGCCAGCTTGAGGCGGGTGTGGTGCAGCACGTCCAGGCCGGTTGCGGCGATCTGGAAGGAACGAATGGGGGTTTTCATCGGGGAGCCACGGTGCGGCCGGTCATCGCGTGCGTGCACGCGGCGGCGCGAGCGTCCGGCGCAGCCTGCGCTGCGCCGGACCAGGGGGCGATCAGCTGAAGTCCAGGGTCTTCTCGAAGGCCTTCAGCTCATGCCGCGACATCGCCAGGTTGGCCTTGCTGCGGTCCATTACCACGTACAGGAACAGCAGCGGGTTGCTTTCCAGCGGGCGGATCAGGTGGTACTGGCTGGTCAGCGTGATCAGCAGGTCTTCCAGCGTATCCGACAGGCCCAGCTGCTCGGCCACGCGGCGCTTGGCGCGGACCACTTCGGTGTTGCCGGCCGCGGCCAGTTCCAGGTTGATGTTGCCACCGCCGACCATGGCCAGGGCCATGCCGCTGTCACCGTCGACCAGGGCGGCACCGACGAAACCGGCCAGCGAATTGAGCTTTTCCAGATTGAGATTGGGCACGTAAATCCTTTTTTCTTCAGGCAATGGGAGGGCAGGCCGGAGGCCTGCCGCAAGGGCACAACGAAAAAGAAGGCGGCTCAGCCCGCGCGCGGGCGCAGCACCGGGTCCAGGCGGGTGGCGCACTCGCGCGCATGGAACAGCAGCACGGCCATGTTGACCTCGTGACCGGCCACGGCGGTCAGGGTGAGCGGCTTGTCGCCCTGGATGCGGATCAGCACCACGTTGCCCTGGCGGGTGCAGATCGTGGCGTAGTCGGCCTCGCTCAGCGCCAGCTCGCGCGACAGGGTCTCGCCCAGGGTCAGGAAGGAGTTGGCCATCGCGGCCAGGCGCCGTCCGTCCACGTCCAGCGCCGAACTCTCGGCCACGGCACGGCCGTCGGCGGTGGACAGCATGAGCAGGCTCAGCCCGCGCTCGCGTTCACGGCTGTGGGCGAAGACGGCATGGATGCCGTCGAGGTCGAGCGACGGGCGCGCCGGCTGGCTCGCGCCGCTGGCATCTCGAACGATCTGGTGGATGGCACTGCGTTGCACTTCCCTGCCCCCTGGCACACAACGAAACGCGACCAATCCGTCTGGATTAGTCAATCAGTACTGCGTCGAAGTGTGAAATGTAGCACGTTATTTTTACCTTCATGGATAACGCAGGATGAACCGCGCGTTGTCTTTCGATTGTGTCAACTGATTGACGCACAAGGGTTTCCGCCTGCGTCGTGATCCGACGCGGGCGGTCAACGGGTGCCCTGTGGGGTCAGGGCCGCCCCGCTGCTGCACCGCCGCGAGTGGGCCTGCAGGCGGGTGGCTAGACTGTGGCTCTTTTTCCGTATTTGCAGGAGGCACCCATGGCCACGTATCCCCCCGTTTCCCTGATCGGCGTACCCACCGACGTCGGGGCCGGCCATCGCGGGGCCGGGCTGGGGCCGGACGCGCTGCGCATCGCCGGGCTGGCCGAGGCACTGGAGGCGCGCGGCGTGGACGTGCGCGACCTGGGCAACCTGGATGGCCCGCGCAACCCGTGGACCGCGCCGGTGCAGGGCTATCGCCACCTGGACGAGGTGGTGGCGTGGAACCGCGCGCTGATGGACGCCACCTACGCCGCGCTGCAGGCCGGGCGCATGCCGATCATGCTGGGCGGCGACCACTGCCTGGGCATCGGTTCGATCACCGCGGTGGCGCGCTGGTGCCGCGAGCAGGGCAAGACGCTGCGCGTGCTGTGGCTGGATGCGCACTCGGATTTCAACACCAGCGAGGTGACCCCGTCGGGCAACGTGCACGGCATGCCGGTGGCCTGCCTGTGCGGGCTGGGCCCGGACGCGCTGACCCGGCTGGGTGGCGACGCACCGGCGATCCGCCCGCAGCAGGTGCACCAGATCGGCATCCGCTCGGTGGACCAGGAAGAGAAGCGGCTGATCAAGCAGCACCAGGTGGACGTGTACGACATGCGCTACATCGACGAGGCCGGCATGAAGCGCACGATGGAAGCGGCGCTGCAGGGCATCGACGACAACACCCACCTGCATGTCAGCTTCGACGTGGATTTCCTCGACCCGAGCATCGCGCCTGGCGTGGGCACCACGGTGCCGGGCGGGGTCAACTACCGCGAGGCGCAGCTGGTGATGGAGATGATCGCCGACACCGGGCGCATGGGCTCGCTGGACATCGTGGAACTGAACCCGCTGCTGGACAACCGCAACAGCACGGCGGTGCTGGCGGTGGATCTGGTGGAGAGCCTGTTCGGCAAATCCACCCTGATGCGCGACTGACAGCGGCCCGCCACGCGGGGCTTTCCTGCGGATGGCTGAACGCTGCGCCGATGCGTTCACATTCGCTGCACGCCGCTGCCGCCAGATTGCATCCACGCGGCGGCGGTGCCGGAAACGGCCACGACGTCACCGCGATCAGGAAGAGGGGCCGCCTCGCGCACCATGCGCCGGCGGGCCCATCTGACAGGTGGGACCGGATTGCCGGTGTCGACGTAGATCAACCAGGAGAACCCCATGAAGCGTGTTATTGCACTGATGCTGTTGTCGATGTTCTCGGTGGCCATGCTGTCCGGCTGCAACACCGTTGCCGGTGCCGGCAAGGACGTGCAGAAGGCTGGCGAGAAGGTTGAAGACGCCGCCAAGACCAACTGATCCCCGCGATCAGCTGGCAACGGAAAAGGCCGGGATCTCCCGGCCTTTTTCGTGGGCGCGACCTCACGCTGCATTCAAGCAGGTGAGCATGGGTTTCATCCGCGCTTGACCGGGGACGAACGCGCGCCCCTGCATGCTGTGGTCACGGCGACAGTGCCGTTGCAACCGAGGAATCGAACCCATGAACAAAGACATCATTTCCGGCAAGTGGACGCAGCTCAAGGGCAAGGCGCAGGCCAAGTGGGGCGACCTGACCGACGACGATTTCAAGGTGGCCGAAGGCAACGCCGAGTACCTGGCCGGCCGTCTGCAGGAGCGCTATGGCTGGGCGCGCGACCGCGCCGAGACCGAAGTGAAAGACTTCGAAAAAGCCATGCACAAGGATTACCCCGATTTTCATTGAGTACCGCCGCGCCTGACCGGGCGCGGTTGCTTCACCGGGTGTATGAAACACGAAGGGCCGCGCAAGCGGCCCTTCGTGTGTGTGTCGGCGTGGCTGGCGCTCAGCGCAGGCGGCTGTCGCGCGGCGGGTCGGGCACGTACTGGGAGGGGAAGGCGCGGGGGGCGCTGTCCGGGCGCGGGGTGGGCGCGGGCAGGATGCCGCGCGCGCGCAGGTTCTGGGCGCTGTCGTAGCGCAGCTCCACCTGCTGGACCGGTGTGCTGCTGGCGCGTTCGAAGGCGGTGTCGCGCACGCGCGAGGTCTCGCGTGCGCCGTGGCCGGTGCCCAGGCGCTGGGCCGGCGCGGCCGCGGCGCTGCGCGTGGCGCTGTCGGCCATGGCCGATTCGGCCGCCGCCGGTGCCGGTGGCGCCGCTGGTGCTGCGGGCCCGCCGGCCAGGCTGCGGCGCCGCTCCACCGCCGGGGACAGATCGCGAGCGATCGCCCCGGCCTCGGTGAACACCGCCATGCCGATGACCCCGATGTTGTCCGGGCGGCCGGTGCGGGCCGCGTAGCTGCGCCCAGGCGTGGTGAACACGAACTGCGCCACTTCCTCGGACGATTTGCGCCAGCCGCTGATGTCCGCGGTCTGCCAGGGGTTGAGCACGTAGCCGGTCTGGCCGGGCGCGGCCACCTGGCCGGTGATCGCGTTCAGGCCGTCCACCGACACCACCACCAGCACCCGCTCGGCGCTGGCGTTGCGCAGGCGCACACTGTAGCGATGGCCCTTTTCGCCCGCGATCCAGCGCTGATCGCCGTCGCTGTAGGCGCGCAGTGCGCCGTCGCCGTCGCGGTCGATGACGGTCAGGTAGACCGGGCCGGCGGGGGTGTGGGGCAGGGGCATGGGGCGGAAGCCGCACAGGACCAGCACGGCGAACAGGGGCAGGATCAGGCGTTTCATGGCAGTGCTCGGCGATGGAGTGACAGGTTCAACGGGCGGGCGGGTGCGACGGGGTTGGGCCGGGGCAGGTAAACTGGCGCGGTTCACCTGTCCGTAATGATCCCCCCATGACCACCCGCGTTCTTACCGGCATCACCCCCTCCGGCACGCCCCACCTGGGCAACTATGTCGGCGCCATCCGCCCGGCCATCGCCGCCAGCCAGGCGTCCGATATCGAGAGCTTCTTCTTCCTGGCCGACCTGCACAGCCTGATCAAGGCGCAGGAGCCGGAGCGGACCCAGCGCTCGACCCTGGAGATCGCCGCCAGCTGGCTGGCCTGTGGCCTGGACCCGGACAAGGTGTGGTTCTACCGGCAGAGCGACATTCCCGAAACCACCGAGCTGATGTGGTTCCTGACCGCCATCGCCAGCAAGGGCATCCTCAACCGCGCCCATGCCTACAAGGCGGCGGTGGACAAGAACCGCGAAGAGCAGCAGGACGAGGACGCCGGGATCAGCGCCGGGCTGTTCATGTACCCGGTGCTGATGGCCGCCGACATCCTGATCTTCAAGGCCAACCAGGTGCCGGTGGGGCGCGACCAGATCCAGCACATCGAGATGGCGCGTGACTTCGCCCAGCGCTTCAACCATGTCTACGGCAAGGCGTACTTCCCGTTGCCGGAGGTGGTGATCGACGAACAGGTGGCCACCCTGGCCGGCCTGGACGGGCGCAAGATGAGCAAGAGTTACCACAACACCATCCCGCTGTTCGCCCCGCGCGCGGAGCTGAAAAAGCTGGTGTCGAGCATCCTCACCGACTCGCGCGCGCCCGGCGAGCCCAAGAGCACCGAGGGCTCGGCGCTGTTCCAGATGTACCAGGCCTTCGCCAGCGCCGAGCAGACCGCCGCCTTTGCCCAGGCCTTCGCCGAGGGCATCAGCTGGGGCGATGCCAAGCAGCAGCTGTTCGAGCGCATCGATGCCGAGCTCACCCCGCTGCGCGAGCGCTATGAGGCGCTGATGGCCGAGCCGGAGAAGATCGAGGCGCTGCTGCGTCGCCGCGGCCAGCAGTTGCGCGAGCAGTACGCCATTCCACTGCTGAAGGAACTGCGCCACGCCGTGGGCCTGCGCGATCTGTCCAGCGCCGGCGACATCGCCGGCGAGGCCGGCACCGAGGCGCGCGCGGCACCGCCGCTGTTCAAGCAGTACCGCGAAAAGGACGGCCGTTTCTACTTCAAGCTGCAGGCGGGCGATGGCAGCCTGCTGATCCAGAGCCAGGGCTTCGATTCGCCGCGCGACGCCGGGCAGGTGATCGGCGTGCTCAAGCAGACCGACCATGGCGATGGCCTGCAGAGCGAGCTGTTCAAGATCGAGGCCGAGGTGGACGTGGTCCTGGCCGCGCTGCAGGCGCTGCGCGGGTAGTGCCGGCCGCTGGCCGGCCACCAGGCAACGGCGGCGATCCATGCAGCCGGCCAGCGGCCGGCCCTGCCGGAACCGGGCGCGTGGCATGATGCGGTCATCCTGACGGGAGGCGGCGATGGCCTGGTTGTCGTTGGTGTTGTTCCTGCCCTGGTTCCTGCTGCTCGGCACCCTGTACTGGCTGTTCCCGCGCCAGCCCCGCGATGCGCCCCGGCGGCTGTTCGACGCCACCGCCCTGGTGCTGGCCTTCGTGCTGAGCATCGTGGCCATGCTGTGGGGCCACCACATCGGCGTGGTGCAGGACGATGCGGGCCCGATCTGGCGCCAGGTGCTGGCGGTGCTGTACGCCTACGGTGCCTTCCTGGCGGTGCTGGTGGGCGCGCTCCTGCTGCGCGGGGCGTGGCTGGCCCGGCGTGCGACCAAAGCCGCATCGAAGCCGGTGCCGGGTTCGTCCTAACATGGTGGGGTAATCCGCCAGGGAGGGACCGATGTCTTTCGACCCCAGCATCCACACCATCGATACCGGCTTCATGGCGCGCGGCGACTTCGACGCCGCCTACCTGGTGGTGGAAAACGGCCGCGCGGCCTTCATCGACTGCGGCACGGGGCTGGCGGTGCCGGCGATGCTGGCCGCACTGGACCGTGCCGGCCTGGACGTGGCGGCCGTGGACTGGCTGGTGCTCACCCACGTGCACCTGGACCACGCCGGCGGCGCCGGCCTGCTGATGCAGCAGCTGCCGCACGCGCAGCTGGTGGTGCACCCGCGTGGCGCACCGCACATGCTCGATCCCACCCGGCTGATTGCCGGCGCGACCGAGGTGTATGGCGCGGTCGAGATCGCACGCAGTTACGGGCCGATCCTGCCGGTGCCGGCCGAGCGCGTGGTGGTCGCCGAAGATGGGCACCGCGTGGACCTGGCCGGGCGCAGCCTGCTGTGCCTGCATACCCCCGGCCATGCCCGCCACCATCTGTGCGTGTGGGACGCGCGCAGCCGCGCCTGGTTCACCGGCGATACCTTCGGCCTGTCCTACCGCGAGCTGGACAGTGCGCGCGGCGCCTTCATCGTGCCCACCTCCTCGCCGGTGCAGTTCGAACCGGAGGCGCTGAAGGAGTCGATCGCGCGCCTGCTGTCCTACGCGCCACAGGCGATGCTGCTCACCCACTACGGCCGCGTGGAGGACGTGGCGCGGCTGGGCGCGGACCTGCTCGAACAGATCGATGCGATGGCCGACATCGGCCGCCAGTGCGATGGCCGGCCCGATCGCCACCGCTGCCTGGTCGCTGCGCTCACTGCGTTGTACCTGGAACGCGCGCAGGCCCATGGTTGCCCGCTCGACGATGCGGCGGTGACCGCGGTGCTGGCGATGGATATCGAGCTCAACGCCCAGGGCCTGGCCTGCTGGCTGGACCGCGACAAGCGCTGAGGCGGCACGCGCACGGCGCGCGGTCATGCAGGTGTCACGTTACACTCCCAGGCCCCTGCTTTCCGTCCTGGTGTCTGCCGTGAATCCGATGCGCATGCTGCTGCTGTCGTCCTGCCTGTTCATGGGCGGCCTGGCCCACGCGGCCAATGACCTGCCCGGCGGCGGCATCGATCCGCAGGCGCTGTCGCGGCACGTGCGCATCCTGGCCTCGGACGAATTCGAGGGCCGCGCGCCGGCCACCGCCGGCGAAGCGCGCACCGTGCAGTACCTCATCGAAGAGTTCAAGAAGTACGGCCTGCAGCCCGGTGGCGTGGATGGCAGCTGGGTGCAGCCGGTGCCGATGGTGCGCGCCCAGGTGGACGGGCCGGTGCGTGCGCAGCTGCGCCAGAAGGGCAGGACGCGCGCGCTGGTCAACGGCGAGGACGTGACCCTGCAGAGCCTGCGCCCGCAGCAGGCGGTGGACATCCGCAATGCGCCGCTGGTGTTTGTCGGCTACGGCATCGATGCCCCCGAGCGCCACTGGAACGACTACAAGGACGTGGACCTGCACGGCAAGATCGCCGTGGTGCTGATCAACGACGCCGATTTCGAGGCCGACCCGCCTGGCGCGTTCGACGGCAAGGCGGTGACCTACTACGGCCGCTGGACCTACAAGTTCGAGGAAGCCGCGCGACGCGGCGCGCAGGGCGTGCTGATCGTGCATGAGACCGCGCCGGCCGCCTACGGCTGGGCCACGGTGAAGAGCTCGGGCACCTCGCCGCTGTTCGACATCGAGCGCAGCCCCGAGCAGGCATTGGCGCAGCACGTGCCGGTGCGCGGCTGGATGCAGCGGCACCTGGCCGAGCAGCTGTTTGCCGACGCCGGCCTGGATTTCGAGGCGGAAAAGCGCAAGGCGATGACGCCGGCGTTCAAGCCGGTGGCGCTGGGCGATGCGCAGCTGTCGGTGGGGTTCCGCCTCAAGCGCGAGCAGGTGGTCACCCGCAACGTGGTGGCCAAGCTGCCCGGCGGCGCGCACGCCGACGAGGCGGTGATCTTCTCCGCGCACTGGGATGCCTTCGGGATCGGCCAGCCCGACGCCAAGGGTGACCGCATCCGCCGCGGTGCGATCGACAACGCCACCGGCGTGGCCACCGTGCTGGAACTGGGCCGGGTGTTCGCCGCCGGCCCGCAGCCGCAGCGCACGCTGTATTTCGTGGCGCTGACCGCTGAAGAGAAGGGCCTGCTGGGCGCCAGCTACTACGCCGCCCACCCGCTGGCGCCGCTGGACAAGACCGCCGCGGTGCTCAACATCGAGATGTTCAGCCCCGATGGCCCCACCCGCGACATCGCCTCGTGGGGCAACGGCCGGGTCTCGCTGGAAGGCGACCTGGCCCGCGTGGCCAAGGCGCGGGGGCGCACGTACTCGCCGGACCCGAACCTGGAAGCGGGCTTCTTCTACCGCGCCGACCACTTCGCCTTCGCCCGCCTGGGCGTGCCGGCCATCACCATCGGGCCGGGGCTGGACATGCGCGAGGGCGGCGTGGAGAAGGGCCGTGAGCTGCGCGATGCGTACTTCGCGGCCTGCTATCACCAGGCCTGCGATGCCTGGACGCCGGACTGGGACGCCAGCGGCCACGCCGCCGATACGCTGCTGGTCTACGACCTGGGCGCCGAGCTGGCCAACAGCCGCCGCTGGCCGCACTGGGAAGAAGGGTCCGAGTTCGGCAAGGTGCGCGAGCAGAGCGAAGCCTCGCGGCGCTGAGCCGGTTCAGCGGCGGCGTGGCACGCGCCTGGGTCCACGCCGCGGCAGCGGGTTCGGGGCCGGCCAGGGTCGCCCCATGTTCAGCACGGCCCACGCGACGCCGAGCACGGCCAGCGCGATGGCCGCTTCGACGCACTGCTGCACGGAAAACGCCAGCGGCGACTGTTCGTACCAAAGCCAGCGCGGCGGCCCGCGCAGGTGGGCCAGGGTCACGCCGCGGTAGATCGCCACGCCGATCTTGAGCAGCATCCAGGCAGACAGCGCGTGCAGCGCCACGAAGGCATAGCCGCCCGCGCGGCCGCGATGGCGCCAGCGCCATTGCCGGAACAGCGTGACCGCGCACAGCAGGGCCGCGCCCAGGATCACCGCGGTCAATGTGTGTTGTACCGGTCGCAGCCAGGGCCGCAGGCGCTGGTCCTGCCGCGCCAGTCGTTGGCAGGCCAGCGTGTGGGCCTGCCGTTCCTGCGCGGTGGGCATGACGGCGATGCTGCCGGGATGGCGGTCAGGCACCGGCTGCCCGGCACGGCATTCGCGGGCACCGCCCACGGCCGGGAGCAACAGCCCCAGCCCGATCAACATCCACAGGATCCTTCCCCGCACCGGCCACGTCCCTCTGCTGCCTCATCCAGTGCCCTGCGCCGCTTCATGGGCGCAGGGTCACGGGGAAGGGTACGCGATCGATCGGCCGGGATTGAAGCGCGGGCCGCGCGTGCGGCCCGCCATGGCCTCCCGCTTACGGCTGGGTGCGCGTGCCGTCCAGCCAGTTGGGGCCCTTGTTCTTCAGGCAGAACACGTACACCACCAGCGATACCGCGATGATGGCGGTGACATACCAGGCAAACTGACCCACCCGGTCGGTGGTCTTGGCCGCCTGGTAGAGCAGCGGCGCGGTGCCACCGAACAGTGAGTTGGCGATGGCATAGCCGAAGCCCACGCCCAGTGCGCGCACGTGGGTGGGGAACAGCTCGGCCTTCACCACCGCATTGATCGAGGTGTAGCCGGTGAGGATCACAAAGCCGATCGCCAGGATCACGAAGGCCATCAGCGGGTCGTGCTGCTGCGGCAGTGCGGTGATCAGGTAGTGGCTGTACAGCACCCCGCCCACGCCGAAGAACACCAGCAGGCTCTTGCGCCCGACGATGTCCGACAGCCAGCCGCCGATGGGCTGCAGCAGCATCAGGAAGGTCAACACGCCCAGGTTGATCAGCGTACCGGTCATCACGTCGGTGCCGGCAAACGCGCTCTGGATCATCTTCGGGCCGTTCACCGAATAGGTGTAGAAGGCCACGGTGCCACCGGCGGTGATCAGGAAGCACAGCAGCAGCGGGCGCCACTGGTGCACGAACAGTTCGTACATCGAGCCGGACGCCTTGGCCCGCCCTTCCTTGGCCGCCTCGATGGAATCCTCGCCCAGCGATTCGTCCATCGTGCGGCGCAGCCAGAACACCACGATGGCGGCGATGCCACCGATGCCGAAGGCGATGCGCCAGCCCCATTCGGAGATCTGAGGCTTGTCCCAGAAGCTGAGCATGGCCAGCAGGGTCAACTGGGCCAGCACGTGGCCGCCGACCAGGGTGACGTAATGGAACGAGGACAGGAAGCCGCGCCGGCCGGGGATGGCCGCCTCGGACATGTAGGTGGCACTGGTGCCGTATTCACCGCCGGTGGCGAAGCCCTGCAACAGGCGCGCGAACAGCAGGATCACCGCCGCCCAGATGCCGATCTGCGAGGCGGTCGGGGTGATGGCGATCAGGAACGAACAGCCGGCCATCACCGTGACCGACACGGTCAGCGCCAGGCGGCGGCCGTAGCGGTCGGCGAAGCGGCCGAAATACCACGCCCCGATCGGGCGCATCAGGAAGGTGGCGGCGAAGATCGCCCACACGTACATGGTGGAGTTCTTGTCGGCGGCCGAGAAGAACTGGGACTCGAAATAGACCGCAAACACCGAGTAGACGTAGACGTCATACCACTCGACCAGGTTGCCGGCCGAGCCTTTGAGGGTGTTGGAGATCGAGCGCCGCAGCGCGGCGCGCTCGGGATGGGCGGCGGCGGAGGGGGTGGAAGTACTCATGCAGGAAGGATGTCCTCACGGGAAAACGGTGCGGGTGGGCAAGGAGCCGCAAGCGGTCCTTGGCGCTGGAGGCCTTCCTGGCATCGCAGCGCATGGGCAAGAGGGTAACCACTTCCTGCGACAGAATGCGTGAGCGCAGGCCAATGGCCGGATGTCCGCGCTGCCGCCAGCCCCGCAGTGGCCTAGAATTCCCCTTCCCCCGGATGGTGCCGTGCCATGTCTTCACCTGAACCCGTAGCGGCTGCTCCCCGGAGCGGCCTTGTCGTACTGGCCCTGTTGCTGGTCTACGTGGTCTGGGGGTCCACCTATCTGGGTATCCGCCTGGCGCTGGAAGGCGGCGCGCTGCCGCTGACCATGGTGTCCGGCGCGCGCTTCATCATCGCCGGCTCGTTGATGTATGCGGTGCTGCGCTGGCGCGGGATGCCCGCGCCGACCCGGCGCCAGTGGCGCAACCTGGCGATCATGGGCCTGACCATGCTGGTGCTGGGCAACGGCATGGTGGTGCTGGCCGAGCGCACGGTGTCCTCGGGGCTGGCGGCCACGGCGGTGGCCTCGGTGCCGCTGTGGATGGCGCTGTTCGGTGCGATGCGCGGCACCCACGCCAGCCGTGGCGAATGGCTGGGCATCGCGATCGGTTTCCTGGGCGTGGTCTGGCTCAATGCGGGCAGCAGCCTGACCGCCTCGCCGCAGGGCCTGATCCTGTTGCTGATCGCGCCGATCGGCTGGGCGTTCGGCTCGGTCTGGGCGCGCGGGCTGGACCTGCCCAACCCGTTCATGACCGCCGCCGGGCAGATGCTGTGCGGCGGGGTGATGCTGGTGGCGTTGGGGCTGGCCACCGGTGAGCGGCCCACCACCTGGCCGAGCACGGACGGCCTGCTGGCGGTGGCCTACCTGTGCATGTTCGGCTCGATCGTGGCCTTCACCGCATACGTGTGGCTGCTGCACAACGTGCGCCCGGCCCTGGCCGCCAGCTACGCCTACGTGAACCCGGTGATCGCGGTGCTGCTGGGCGCGCTGATCGGGCACGAGCGCTTCGGCGCGCACGACCTGCTGGCGATGGCGGTGATCCTGGCTGGCGTGGTGGTGCTGACCCTGGCGCGGACGCGCGCGAAATGAGCGCGCTGCCCTCCACGCACCTGCAGGACCAGCGCCGCGGCCTGGCGATCACCGCCTTCACCTTCACCTTGTGGGGGCTGGTGCCGGTGTACTGGCACCTGCTCAAGGCAGTGCCGTCGCAGCAGATCATCGCGCACCGGATCATCTGGAGCACGGTGCTGGTGGTGGCCTGGCTGCTGTTGAGCGCCGGCACCGGCTGGTGGCGGGGCATCGCCGCGCAGAAGCGCGCGCTGCCCACGCTGGCCCTGAGCAGCCTGGCCATCGCCTTCAACTGGGGGCTGTACATCTGGGCGATCAACGCCGGGCACGTGATCGAAACCAGCCTGGGCTACTTCATCAACCCGCTGGTGAGCGTGGTGCTGGGCGTGGTGGTGCTCAAGGAGCGCCTGCGCGGGCTGCAGTGGCTGGCGGTGGGCTGCGCGGCGCTGGGCGTGGCCTGGCTCACCGTGGACGCGGGCACGCCGCCGTGGATCGCGCTGGGGCTGGCATGTTCGTTCGGCTTGTACGGCTTGCTGCGCAAGCTGATCTCGGTGGACCCGGTGGCCGGCCTGGGGGTGGAGAGCCTGTACCTGTTCCTGCCGGCGATCGGCTTTGCGCTGTGGAGCGAGAACGGGCACGGCGGTGGGTTCTTCGGCGGCTGGGGCTGGAAGAACGATGCATTGCTGATCCTGGGCGGCGCGGTGACGGCCCTGCCGTTGATCGGCTTCGCCTACGGGGTGAAGCGGATCCCGCTGTCGGTGGTGGGCATCCTGCAGTACATCGCGCCGAGCCTGGGGCTGCTGCTGGGCGTGTTCTTCTTCCGTGAGCCGTTCGATGCGGGCAAGGCCGTGGGCTTTGCGGCCATCTGGACGGGGCTGCTGCTGTTCATTGGCGACAACCTGTGGGCGATGCGCGCCAAGCGATAGACGTGGTGCGACAAGGGCCGGCGCGCGGTTGCCTGCATTCCATTCCGATCCGATGGCACCGGCGGGACCGGCTCTGCTGCAATGGAGGATCATCCATTGCAGGCCTGTCCCATGAACAAACTGTTGCCCCTGTTGTTGCTGCTGCTGGCACCGCCGTTGGCAGCCGCGCAGGCCGATGATCCGGTTGCCCACGCGTGCTACTTCTGCACGGCGCCGGAAATGCAGCAGGTGGCCGTGGGCCTGGGCGAGGGCACGCACTATGTCTACGACTTCGACGCGCTCAGCATCGACGGTTACACCGTCAGCGCTGCCTCGGGCCAGCGGGTGGCGACGCGCTTCGAGGCCGAGGACTGGGTGAAGCGGCAGTTCCTGTCGCTGGCCGAGCACTACATGCCCTCGGCGGGGGTGGTGAAGTACTTCGAGCGGGTGCGACTGTACGCACCCGGGTCGGACCACGGCATGCGCACCCTCGAGGAGCAGTACATCCTGGGGCATCACCTGTCGGCGTTGCACCCGCGGCACGCGCAGGCGCGCGAGACGGTCGTCCGCTACCTGCAGCGTCACGGCAACTTCGGTTTCCTGGATACGCGCGATTCCGGCGGCCGGCTGTTGCAGCTGCAGGTGATGCGCGAACGCGGTTACCCGGTGATGGCACTGTTGGCCCTCAACGACGGTAACGGCAATTCCGCCCGGTTTCACTTCGATTACCTGCATCGGCAATGGGCATTTGCCGACGCTACCGAACCTGGCCAGAGCGGAAGCGTCCAGAACACGGCAGAGGACTTCCTGCCGGGCCAGGTAGCGTCCATGAGCTACCATTTTTCCTGGTTGAACCGCTGGTTCGCCGATGCCTTCGTCGATCGGGCGCGTTGGGCAGGCATCGAGGTGTTGGGCGAAGCGCCGACGCAGACCGGAAACGTGACGGTCCTGTGCCAACGGCTTGAGAGCGGTGCGGTGGGGTGCCGCTACCAGTAGAGAGGGCTGACACGAACGCGCGAAGCCCCAAAAAAGAGGTTCTTCGCCCATCTGCGTGGTAAAGGCTTTGCTGAAGCACGCGCGTGCATGCCTTGTCGCTTGGGGCGGGTACGGGCGGGGGTGCGGGACACGCTGCAAGTACGTCCCTGTAAGCTCGACATACGCCATCCATGGCGTATGACGGTCCCGCACCCCCACCCGTACCCGCCCTTGGACAGTGGGCCGGTGCGCACCGAAAAAGCCGGTAGTGCCGGCCGCTGGCCGGCATCCCACAGCCACCCTTGTTCCCAACGACGACCGACCAACAGCCCGTGACGCGGCAGTTGATCTGCTGCGGGCCACCGGCCAACTGTCGGGGGTGGGGGTGTGCGGGTTCGCGGGACCGT
>NZ_JAVWXA010000007.1:19896-66125 GCF_036662295.1 Stenotrophomonas sp. | reverse complement strand
AAGCAGTACGCACTAAACGGCTGACGACTGTCTACAAAACCCTGGGCGATTCACAGTACTTTGAGAACGCGATCGCCACGGGCAAGCCTCTCATCGTATTCGTAGAGAACGCACCAGCAAATCGCGGCTTCAGCAATTTTGAACTCACTACCGCGCTCCAACACCCAGACTCAAGGATCAACGGTTATCCGGTAAGCGCATTCGGGCAAGATCCGCTCGGTTTCGTAAGCAAGTCCGCCACCGAGTACAAGGCTTTCGAACGCAGCTTGGCAGAGCACGCGACGAATAACGGTCCTCATCCTGTGGACGTTGCGAAGATACGTCTTGAAGTAAAGCCAATCGACGGCTACGACGCCGTCAACCAACTACTGTTCGATCGTCCAGTGGATGACTTCAAGACCCTGACATTGGACGACATGAAATCTACGCGCGCAGATTGGACCGCGAGCCGGGTCGCCATGTCGTCAGGTCCTCGCCCCTACCCGGATGCTCCCGAACACCTGTCGCAGCGGCCCACCGAGTCGGGCCGGCCACGCGGCCCGCCCGGCGCACTTGCTGCTGAAGCGGTCGCAGGGGCGGGCGTGAGCCCGGGCATGAAGGTCGCGGGCGTTGCTGGTATGGCGCTGCTGGCGCACGACTTCGCTACCTCCGGCCACAAATGGGTGGAGTTGAGCAGTAGCGGTAATTCCGCCGGCGCAGACTCCACTGCGGCGCACTTCATTGGCCGAAACGCGGGCGGTGCACTGGGCGGCTTTATCGCTGGCGCAGGCGTGGGCATGACGACCGGTTCCTGGACAGGACCAGGTGCGCTGGTTACCGGTATCGGCGGTGGTGCACTGGGCGCCTACCTCGGCGAACGCTGGGCCGATCAGCGGGACATCGATCGGGTCTATATCCAGGAAGACACCTTGGGCCGCACCTGGACCCAGCGCCCGGGCGATCCCGAGGGCCGCTGGCTTCGCGGCGCAGAGCAGCAGCAGGTCCAGAGCAGTGATCTGGGCAACGGAGTTGAAGTACGACCAGTACAGACCGCCTTGGGAGACGACGTCACCTATCGTGCCAGCTATGTGGCAAGCGGCACGTTGGAGCGTTACTTGGACTGGAAGGCCGCCAAGGCCTCCTACGAGCTGGGCTTGGCCAATCCGCCACCGGCGCACGACCCATACAGGCTGGCGGTCAAGGACGAGCCGGGGGCGCCGCGCGTTCCGTTTGAGACCGAGCGTGCCTTCGTCCGCGATCCGATGTCGCGGCAGTGGGAGCTGGAGATCAAGACGGTCTTGGACAGCCGCACGTCGATCACCCGCCATGAGCCAGTCTCTCCTGAGCAAGCGCAAGTCCTGGACGAGCAGTCGCGCACAGTCATCGCGCAGAACGCGGCGAACACGCCAGCGGCCATGGCTGCACGCTATATGGTGGCGCATGAGCAAGGGCGCTGGAGCGATTTCGGTGACAAAGACAACCCGTCCATCCCCAGTGCTATTCAGGACGCACGCAGTGACGCCAATACGCTCAAGGCAAGTGATGGCGATCGCTACACTCGCCAGGACGATGGGCAGTGGCGCAACAATGGCGTGCTGTACGACAGCACCGCCAGCCCCAACCTGAGTGAAGAGCTCAATGGCACCTGGCAAAGCCAACAGGAAGGCATCGCCGGATTGAATGCCATGGGCGAACAGCTCAGGGCCAGCATGCAACCGGCACGCGAGGGAATCCATGGTCAGGTAGCCGCGCTGTATGAGCGCCATGGGATTGAGCGGACTGAGGAACAGTTGAGCGCAACCACTGCGGCGGTGGAGCAGGGCCTTGCCAGCAACGGTTCGCCGCAGGATCTTGTCTTGGAGTTGATGGCAGACCCCCGCACGCATGCTCCGGGGGCGGAGAGTGCGATTGCCGCCTTCAGCGATGCAGGCGGCGGCCGGATGGTGCTCACCGCGAGCATCACAATGGAAGACGTGGCGAAGATACAGTCGCTGCACCAAGAGGTAGCTCCCGCTGCGGTTGTCGGTGGGCATGGCAACGTAGCCACGTTGGAGACGGTGACGGTGACGCCGCATGAACCGTCGTTGGATGGGCGGGATCGTGCGGACCATGAGAATACGGTGTCGCTCTCAGATTCCGTTGGGGTGGGTGTCGCACCGTTCTCGTCGCACGAGCAGAAGCCTCAGCAAGGCACATCGGTTCCCGGATACGACCCGACGCCTGACCAAGCGCAGCCAACCAAAAGGCCCGCTGCGACTGTCCAGACACATGAAGAACCGGCCGCCAGTGTCGAAACGACCGGATACTCTCAAGCGTGGCCAACCAATCCAGACCACCGGGACTACCCGCTCCTGCAACAAATACGTGGCGGCGTGGCGGCAGTGGACGCCGAGTACGGCAGAACGTTCGATGCGACCAGCGAGCGGATGTCGGCGAACCTGTTCGTTCTGGCCAAGGGGCAGGGCCTGAACCGAGCGGACCACGTGGTGATGAGCAGTGCATCGGCGGGCAGGCCGGAGGCAGAGTTCGTGTTCGTGGTGGAGGGAAGCATCGGCGACCCGGCGGGTCGACGCGCTTCGATGCACACCCAACAAGCGGTGGAGACCTCGGTTGAACAGGCCATGCAACAGTTCGCGGCGCAGAGCCAGGACCATCACCGCGATCAGGCGCAGCGGATGGAGTTGCAGGTTCTGGGTCAACAGTCGCAGATGGAGGTCACCGCGCGGGAAAGGTAGTCCAGTGCAATTGTCGACTCCCGTCCTTTGATAGCGTCGCAGGGCGTCATCATTGACGACGACGTTGGTGCCCAGTTGACTCCATCCGCTTGCAATGACATCAATGCATTTGTATGTCCCAGCCGGGCGCCCGTGTCACCCCAGCGTCGTCTGGGTCAACTGCCGACGCGCAGGTGCGAAGTTGCTGGAGATGCTCAAAGACTACTCCGAGCTTACAGAGCGTCTGCAAGAGGTCCGAAAAGTCGTGACCGAGACGCCACCATCGCTCACATCCAGATTGGGACGCGCCAAGGACAAGCTACACGGTAGGATTGATCCGTCGATGGTCCAGGCCAGACCTCAACTCGATCAAGCAGTGGTGAGCGGCGAGCCTTGTTTGATCGCAGCCACGGAAGCGAAGTTCAGTCTGATGTCGCAGGCTCGTCTAGAACGGGTTTGGATGACGGACGAGGTCTTTCCTTGATATTTCTTAGGAGCGCGACATCAATGGATTTCAAGTCGAGACACAGTTTTGCATTTGACGAGGCCAGCGGCATCTCCATTTCCCACCCGCGGGCTCTTCCCGCTAAGCTACCCGGTGGGGATGACGGCATTGAGTATCAGTATTCGTTTCGACGTGATGATCAGCGAATTGGCGCGCTGGCGATATTTGGAGCCGAAACTGCGTTGGAAGAAGCAGGGCGCCGCGTGTGGCTGTATAAATTCGACCTTGCAGACGATCCTGCACTCCAGGCGTTGCTCCGTTTCAAGCGGGACATTGGCAGTTCCGATGATATCTTCGTCTTCATCCAGAGCATGGCGCAAGGTCTGATGAAGGTGTTCGCGGAGGAGGAAATTCATTCAGAAGCACAGCGCAATGTCATTTACACGAATGTGGATGCGCTGGTACGCAATGGAGTGATGCCGCCCGTGGGTATCGAGGTCGCGGCTGGCGGCAGGATCGTCTTGGCCGAAGCCTTTGTTCCTGCGCATGAAGAATGAGGGCTACGTTCATGCCCCATTTGATCGTCTCCCGGGTCGGGTAGCGCAGCAGGTTCAGATGGAGGCAGACGCACGCATCATGACCATGAGCGGTGATGGTGGGGGCGGAGGAGAGTAGCTACCAGCAGCATAAGGGCTTGTCGAACTGAGCTGTGGCGTGACGTTGGCGCTGTAAGAGCACCGCTGAAAGCCCCGGCAGCACCTGATCCAACGATGGCTGGAGCTGACGTAAGTGGATAGAAAGGAAGACAGGCCAAAGGGTGAAGCTACCAACGCTCCTCGGCCGGGAGAGTTCTATGTGGTTCGTCCAGATTTCGACACTCCCCCGCATGAGGTCTCATTCGAGAATGTGCAGAAGCTGCGCCCTAACCCGGGCGGAATCATCAGGCCGGCGGACGGCGGTTTTCCTGATTTTGGCGAGCTCCCGCGGTTACGTGAAACGAGCCCGGACCACACGTTGACGGACTATCAGAACGCATTCGAGGGCTACTGGCTGGTCTCCGATCGGCTGAAAACAGTATTCGAGTCCGTGGATCCGTGCGGTTTCGAATTTCGCCTTTGCGAGTTCATTCGATTCGATGGAGTGGCAGGCGGGGCCTACTATCTTTGTGACGTAGCAAGAGTGCTGGATGCCATCGACGAAGATGCCTCCACGCTGGAAATTTTCCGAGACGGGTACCCTGCAGGAAAGTATTACGGGGTGGCTGGGGCGCGGCTGGCTTTCAAGAAGGATATCCTGGAGGGAGCGCATGTATTCAGGTCTCCATTCAACGGCCAGCTCATCGTCATTGATCGGATCATGCGAGATGCCTTGATAGAGCAAGGGATCGGTACTTGGGAAAATGGAAGCGGCATGTGCCTTGATGACGCTTCCGACTACTAGGAAGCGCCCGATGGCCAATGGAAGCTGCATTCCGTAGACCCATCTGCCGCCTTGGTACTGGTACTTAAGTGTGCTTGAATCGAAAACAACTCCGTTGCCGTCCACCGGACGCCAGTGGCGCAACGGGCGCTCTCACGGGAATACAGTGTCAGCGCAGCGACGACTTCTTTCCACCTCCAACGACCAACCTGCGTCTACCGCACAATGGGACGCCAATCCCCGCCCCGCGTCCCATGTAAACACAAGGATCAGCTATGCCTCTCTGTTTCGAGCCTAGGCCCGCCTCGTCGTTCGATCCGAACACGGGTGTATCCATTCCGCAACCCCGAATTCTTCCCACGACTCTCCCTGACGGCCAACCGGGGACGGAATATCAGTACGCCTTCATTCGGGATGGGAAGGTGATCGATGGTTTGGGCTTCTCCGGGCCAGATGCCGTTGTCGAGACAGCCGGGCATAGGGAAAGGGTCTTCACACTGGATCTTGGGCATGCTTGGGTGATGACGTCCATGCTTGATTTCAAGCAGACGCTGGGTCTTCAGGCTGACGACTACGACTTCCTGCACGCCCTGGCACAGGGACTGGTCCTGGCCTACGCGGGGCGAACGGATAACAGGACTGACGTGCGGTATGTAGCTGTCACTACGCCCGAAGCGCTCGTTCAAGCTGGCGTCTCGTATCTGGACGACGAGACGCTGAAGCTGGACGGCAAAATCATCCTGGCAGAAGTCGCCATTCCTGCCCGCCGCGGCTGATGCAATCGTCCGGGCCAATGTCTCTGTCCACCACACAGAGGTCGCACGCAGCCCTTAGCCTGCCCAAGCGAGGTCAGTTCTTCTTGTTTGGACCAGAGATGGTCAGTGGCGCTCGTTCCTATGCTGCAACCTTCGAGAACATCCAACAACTGTTGCCACCATCACGACACATCCTTCGGCCCGAAACAGGTGGATTTCCCCCATTGCCGGAAAGCCCCCGTCTGACGTTCAACGAGTGCAAAGGCCCCCTGCCTCGAGACCTGGAAGGCGAGTTTAGTGGCTACTGGCTGGTGTCAGATCGCCTCCGCCAGGTAATGCTGGCAGTGGATGGCGACGCCTTCGAGTTCGTGGAATGTGACACGCGCTGGGCAGATGGCTCGAAAGGCCCGGTGCACTTTCTGTGTGACGTGGTCCGGGAGCTGGACGCGCTGAACGAGGACACGTCTCGGCTGCGGATCAAGGTCAGTGAAGACTATGCGCGCGGCAAGTTCTACTCCCTCGGCGGTGGCGCAAGGCTGGCTTTCAGGCCAGGTGTTCTAGGCTGCGCCCACGTGTTCCTGACGCCGTTCAACCCCTTCGCATTCTGCGATGCATCGTTCAGGGATGCGGTCCGTGCGGCAGGTGTGCCGATCGATCCCGGCAGAAGTGGCATCTGGTTCGTTGATGCAGCTGACATCTGAGGAGAGTGACGCCCCGGGCAAAGAACGTGGCGTCACTACGGTGGACATGGTCGATGGAGTGGTTGGAGGAAGACGCGGGCATCGTCACCACCGGAGGCTCAAGCGGGCTTTGGCTCCATGGAATCGTGTACTTATCAACTGGGCGGGGCATGAGTAAAGACAAACAAGCCAGGAGCGGCGAATTCTTCATCCTTGAGCCCGATATCCGGCGTGGAGGGCGGGGTCACGGTGTCGTCTTCGCGAACATCGATGCGCTTCTGGACCCACCCAGGCGAATTCTGAGGCCCCCTGGCGGAGGTTTTCCGCTGCTTCGACAGTCCCCCTCAATGATCCATGATCCGGCTGTCGGTGATCCTCCAGAGGATCTCGAGGGCGGCATGAGTGGCTACTGGCTTGTGTCTGATCGTCTCAAGCGGGTCTTTGAGTGCGTAGACCCTGAGGGATTCGCCTTCGTGGAGTGCGTGTACACCCTGCAAGACGGAAGCGAAGGGCCACGCTACTTCCTATGTGACGTGGTGCGTACGTTGGACGCTCTGGATGAGGCCGCTTCAACCTTGAGAATCGAGGTCAGCAATGACTTCGTGCGCGGGAAGTACTACAACTTCGCCGGTGGGGTGAGCCTTTCCTTTCGTCCGGAGATCGTCGATGGCGCGCACGTTTTCCGCACCCCATACTCAGGTAGATACGTCATATGTGATCGACTGCTGCACCACGCGGTAATGACGGCTGGGATTGGGATTGAAGGCAGCTCGGGAGGCGTTTGGTTCGAAGACGCTGCAGACTACTGAAGGCCGTCTCACGACTCATGAAGGCGGGCTATCAGCGCCTCGGTCAATGTGACAGAGAAGCCGAGGTGGGCACTAGGCACGACGCGCTCGCCGCGGCAGTACAGTGAGATGCCAGGCATGCGTTACGCTGGTTTGGTCTCAAGGCTTCATCCAATCGATACAGGATCAACGCATGGAAAGCTCAACGAGGAATGAACCTTCGCCGGGGCAGTTCTTCCTGCTGATGCCGGATACCACTCGTGGCGGAAGGGGGCATGGCCTGGTCTTTGAGAACGTGAAGGCGTTGAGAACCCCGCCCCGACTCATTCTTCGCCCTGAGAGTGGAGGGTTCCCAATACTTGCGGAAGTTCCACGTCTGGTCCACGCGCCGAAGAAGGGAGACCTGCCTGAGGACTTGGAAGGCGGAATGAGCGGGTATCTACTGATATCGGATCGGCTGAAACAGGTGCTCGCAGCGGTTGATCCAGAGGGCTGCGAGTTCGTGGAGTGCGACTATCGACTCGCGGACGGAACAAAAGGACCAAAGTACTTTCTTTGTGAGGTGGCTCGTGAGCTCGATGCATTGGATGAGGTGTCGTCGAAGCTGAACATCATCGTTAGTGACGACTATCCAGGAAGCAAGTTCTACGATCTGGCAGGTGGAGCGAGTCTAGCCTTTCGAGCGGACGCTATTGGTGAAGCGCACATCTTCCGCATGCCTTACTCCGGAGGTCTGGTCTACTGCGATCGCACGTTGCGTGATGCGGTGTGGGATGCAGGTATAGGCGGCGCAAAGGTCACGCGCGGATTGCGCTTCAAGGACGCGGCCGACATCTGACACTGCCGGATTTCAAGGAGATGAAGTGCATCTCAGGGAAGATCCCATTTCTTTGAGCTCACCACCCTGTCGAGCAGTAGACGCGCCGAGACGGCGAACTGCTGGAGACGCCTGAGGTAGGGTGGGTCAACGGCGAGGCGCGACCCCGGAGAGTATGCGACGGCCCGTGTCACCTTCAGTACACAGCCTTCGGTTCGCCGACGCACGCGTCGATCTACTGCTGGAAACGCACGGCAAGAATCTCACACGACCCAAGACCTGGCGAGGTATGTGCGCCGTCAGCTAAAGGTTGTTGCTATCCTCAAACGTTCTGGATGCCTGCGTGGAATGGATGTGACCATGGCGCTGAAAGCTGCAATTGCCCCGTTTGCCAGCCTGCTGTGTCTCTGTGGCTCACCGCAAGCACCTGCATCGACGTCTCCCGCCCAAGCGTCATTCGAAGGCATTTGGTCGGTGAACTGGTGCGACAGAGATCATCCGGATAGCGACTGTGGTGGTTTCACTGCCCTCCTTGTCCAGGATGGCGAAAGAGTCTGTGGACGATTCGGCGCGGCACGGCCTGGGCTGACCCAGATTGACGAGGGAGAGCCTCGTTCAATACGGGGTGTCGTTGTCAAGGGATCGGCCGTTGTTGTGGTCACCAGCGGTCGAAGCGACGGCTCGTACCTTGTGCGGCTGGATAGAGAAGGCAGCAATATGCGCTGGCGCATGGTGGAGCAGGTTGGTGTTCCCGACAATGCAGACATCCAACTCATCGCGCTGCACGACGAACTGACGCGCGTTGTTCCGTCGCGTGAGCGTGACCAGCTCGCGATTGTTAGAGAGGAGTGCGCACGATAGTCACTAGCGGATGGCAGACAGAAGAAAGGATGTCTTGGGCATTCGTACACCGGCATTGAATGAACGGCGATCAGCTGATCTGATACCTGTCCATCACATCACGCATGGCCTCCTCCATCCGCTTCCAATCGAGAAGCAGGACGCGGGGATAGCTCATGTTGAAGGCGATGCGCTTGTCGGAATCCACAAAATGATGGCTGCACATCGCCGCTTGCGCGCTGCCGTCGGAGGTGATCTCATCCTCGCTGACCACCAAGCCATCCTCGCTCAGTCGCTTGCTGCTGCACGCAATGAACGTCACCAGCGCGCCATCTGGCGAACGCGCGATATACCAGTCCTTTTCAGTGGCAGGGTTGCGAAGGGGTTCGTGCCCGTTGATGGCCTCGAACGCCTTCGCGAACCGGGCCATGCGATCTTCGTCGATGATGTAGGGGGTCAAGCCGAACATCTCCGACTGCTGCGTGCGTAGGTCAAGGCGCGCACGCGGATCCCGGCGTCGCAGCGACCCGACTTCCGCCGTCCAATCGGTGGTAACCAGTCGATCGAGCACTGAGTCAATCGGGACCCTGTCCACCGGCACAACCGTCGCACTGGCCTGGCGATACTGTTCATTGATCGTCCGCGCAGGGTGGTTGCCTGGCGGAGCTGCCTCCAGCGTTGGCCAGAACAAGGTCAGCTCCAGCCCTATCCCTGGCGATGGGCCAACTTGATCGTTGTAGTAGTTGGCAGGAATCATGAATCGATGAGGACCAAGACGGGCCTCCACCGGCTCATTGGTGTAGGTGCGGCCATTCACGAGGTTCTTGATGATTTTTCCATCTGGCATGCGGACCTGCGTTCCTTCGCCATGACTGTCCGTTGGCCTTGCGCAGGCGCCAACGCTGACTACCACGCCGAGCGATAGCGCCAGGCATCTACGGTAAGTAGCCTTTCTCATGATCATTCCCTTGCGCACGATAAGCATCACTATGGGCAACACTCTAACGCCTGAGTGCCGCCTTGGCGTCTCCATGCGTAGTTCCTTAGGCAGGTTGGGATTTCCTGGAACTGATGCGATGATCGAGGCTGAAGGCGGGCGTGAACGAGTGTCTACGCTCGACAGGCGTCGTGATTCGCTTTTGATGCAGCATCTTTGGTAAAAACGCGGGAGCGCCGTCTGCCGCGCAATCGAAGGAATTCAAGGGACACGCGATGCCTATCGACTTCAAGCCTATGGTGAGCTCTGCCTTCGATGAGGAAAGTGACATCTCGATTCCTCAGCCTCGAATGCTGCCAGCCACGCTGCCAGACGGCCGGGATGGCATCGAATATCAGTACACATTTCGCCGCAATGGCGAAAGAATCGGCGGATTGGGTCTATTTGGCTACCAAGCTGCACTTGAGGAGTCAGGCCGCCGCGTATGGCTCTATACAATTGACCTTGGCCAGGACTCGGCATTCGTACGGTTGTTCCGCTTCAAAAAGGCCATTGGCAACACAGACAGGGATTTTGACTTCATACGCGATGTCGCGCGTGGATTGGTGAATGTCTTCGCAGGGCAGAAAGGCAACAGGAATGCTCATCGAAATGTCGTGTTGACCACTGTTGAGGCGCTTGTGCGTAATGGTGTTGCTGTTCCGGACGAGGTGTATCCATTGCCTGATGGCACGATCGAATTGGCCAGTGTTTTTGTTCCTGCTCACAAGGCTTAAGGAACGATTTCATGCCTGATTTCACTTTTTAAAATTTCTCGCGAACAGCACCAGGTACGGCGACATCCGCGTGTGGCACGGGGCTTCCACTACCGGCAGGCAAAGTGCCGGGCCAGGTCTGCAGGGTTGGAGTCTGAGTGTGCACCATAGGTCACGCGACTCTGTACTGCTTCAGCACGCGCCTTACCGCCTCCTCCATGCGCTTCCAGTCCTTCAGGAACACGCGCTTGTAGCTGAGGCTGATGGAGAGGTTGTTCTGGAGATCCACGAAATAGTGCGTACATCCAGCGGCTACGACGCGATCCTCTGAGATCACACGGTCGCCTTCCAGCGTGACGCCATCTCCACGATGATGGGCGTTGTCGCACTTGATGAAGGTGGAGATTTCGCCGTCGTCGGCACGTGCCACGTACCAGTCAGGTTCAAATGCCGGGTTGCGGTGGTGGGGGCGACCAAACTTGACCTCATACGCCTTGGCATAGGCCACCAGCAGGTTCTGGTCGATGTCATACGGCGTCAGCCCCATCCGATCCGGCTTGGGAACGCGCAGTTCCAGCCTTTCGGTTGGGTCACGGCGCTCCAGTGAGCCTTCCGGGGTGACCGCGTCATTGGTGACCCGCCTGGCCATGGCGCCGGCAATGGGCAGCCTGTCGATGAAGTCGACCGAGACGGATATCTCGCGCCGGAAGTCATTCGTACGCGGTGCGGCGCGTGCGCCTGGCTGGGTCGGTTCCATCCCGGGCCATTCGAGTTTGAGGCTCAGGCCTTCGCCGAAGGGGCCGATCTGGTTGTCGAAGTAGTTGGCTGGAATCTTGAAGCGGCTTGGCCCCAGCGCGACCTCTACAGGTGTACTCGTGTACGTATACCCGTCAACAACCCGCCCGTGACGCGTTTGTTCGGTCACGTCCGAGCGCCTTCCGTTGTCCTGCGGTGGCGTAGGTGCGCAGGCGGTCGCGCTCAATGCAACGGCGGCCGCAAGCACGATATACCGCCCAAGTGAGGTAACGCTCAAGGGTCGCTCCGATACGGGTGGGCCAGCCACTATAGGCGGTGATGCGCGGGCGCCCCAGCCGATTGCGGTAGATACTCCTGTGTGGCCCATTTCAACTGTCGCTTCACAGGTGCAATCGAGCGGGCGGGCGTGCTCCCAATGCCTCGTGCGACCACTCCGAAATCAACCGTGTCGTCCCCAGCCTGTTAACATGCCCAGACCAGAACCAGCCAGCCTGCCCTGCGTCAGAAACAAGGGGCTGGCCGTTTTTTAACGGCCCCGCGAGCCAGGACACCCCCGTGCCCTCCTAAGGACGCTCGCATGCACCCACGTTCCCTCCTCCGTTCGGCCACCCTGGCCCTCGCCGTCAGCCTCACCCTCGGCGCCCCGTCGGCCTTCGCGCTCGGCAACACCACCCCCGCCGCCACCACCGAAGCCGCCATCCAGCGCGCCCCCGTTGCCCAGGGCCTGTACGAGCTCGCCTATAGCCCCAAGCAGCACGCCGTGTTCGTGGCGTCCTCCGGTGGCTTCGGCGATGCTGCCGGCCCGGCCCAGGTGCTGCGCCTGAACCCGGATACGCTGGCCGTTGAAGCGCGCATTCCCCTCGAGCGCAAGGGCTTCGGCGTGGTGCTCGATGACCAAGGTGACCGCCTGTACGTCGGCAACACCGTGGATACCTCGGTCACCGTGGTGGACACCGCCGCCAACAAGGCCGTGGGCACCGTGCAGCTGATGGAGAAGGTGGTCGGCAAGGATGGCAAGGCCGCCTACACCCACGACCTGCGCGAGCTGGTGGTGGATGCGCCCAGCCACCGCCTGTACGTGACCGGCCACTCCGGCGAGGGCAGCGTGCTGTTCGTGGTGGACACCCGCACGCTGAAGGTCATCAACACCATTCCCGGCCTGGGCAATGCCAAGGCGCCGGGCCTGGCGCTGGATGCCAAGGGCAAGCGCGTGTACACCTCCAACCTGCTGGCCGAAGTGGTCACCGTGGGCACCGACAGCGGCAAGGTGGAGCAGCGCTTCAAGGTGGGTGCCGAGCAGCCGATGAACATCGCGCTGGACCCGGCCGGCAAGCGCCTGTTCGTGACCGACCAGGGCTCGGAGATGATCCGCAAGTACCAGGCCAGCAGCTCGGGCTTCACCTCCTCCCACCCGGGCCAGCGCGTGCTGGTGCTGGACCGTGGCACCGGCAAGGAGCTGGCCAGCATCGCCACCGACGCCGGTCCGCTGGGCATCCTGCTGGATGCACCGCGTAAGCGCCTGTACGTGACCAACCGCGATGGCGGCAGCGTGACCGCCTACAACAGCGACACCTACAAGCAGGTGGCCACCTACGCCGTGCCGACCCACCCCAACAGCCTGGCGCTGGATACCACGCGCAACGTGCTGTACGTGACGGTCAAGAACGGCGACAAGGATGCCAAGGGCAGCGAAGAGTCCGTGGCCCGCATCGCGCTGGATTGATGCACCTGCCGCGCGCCCTGCCGCCTGTGTGGCGGGGCGCGCGGTGGTTTGCCGGGGTCAGTCGGTCAACACCGGCTTGTCCGCGATCACCAGGGCATAGAGCGACGGGGCGTCCAGCAGCGTGCTGGCGCCATAGGTGGCGATCTCTTCCTCGGTGAAGGCCGCCACCTCCTCGTTGTCCTCGCCGGGAAAGCGATCCATCAGCGCGCGCCCGAGCAGGGTTTCCTTCATCAACCCGGCCCACTGCCCGGGCACGCGGTGGGAGGCACTCTCGCCCAGCACGTGGCCGAACGTGGGCTCGCCGCCGAACTCGAAGAAATGGTTCTCCGGGAAGAACACCGCTGCCTGCGTGCGGCCTTTCACGATGGCGCTGTAATCGTTGTAGTACCCGGCCAGGGTGCGCGTGACGGTGAGGTCGCCCTGCACGCCGAGCATGCCCGCGGTGAACACCGAGCCGGCCTGCAGGTTGCCCAGCACGTACAGCCCGGTGGCCGGGTCGTCGCAGTCCTCGCAGCTGCCGTCGATGGTCAGGTTGCCGGTGACCACCAGGAACACGGTGCCATTGCCCAGCTGCAGCGAGGGCAGGTGCAGGTCGCCATCCACCACCACCGCGTCGTAGTCGGCGCTGATCAGGCCTTCGTCAAGTAGGGTGTCGGCGTACGCGAAGCCGGCGGTGAGCGTGCGCAGCTCGTCCAAGGTGACTTCGTGGCGGGCGTAGGAACGGCCGGGTAGCGTCTGCATCATTTCGGTCCATGAAAGTGGGGTGCCACTATAGCAATCGCACCACAGCCCACCGCGAGCGACGCGCGCAATCCGGTCATACTGATGCGTACACCGCTGCATGAGATCAAGGATGTCCACCACTCTCCCGCGCCAGCCGCAACCGCTGTCGCCTGAACTTCGTACCTGCCTCGAATCCGACCTGGCCTTCCGCCGTGAGACCGGCCGGGCATGGCTGGGCCTGGCCGTCTCTATAGGCCTTGCCGCCACGGTCTACATGGGCTGGTTGGGCCTGTATTCCGCGAACGCGATACCGACGGTGGTGCCGATGTGCATCGCCGCGGCGTTGGGTGCGGTGGCGGTGCTCTGGGCGCTTGTGTTGGGCAGGGGGCACACCGCCGCCGTGCGCGCGGTGCTGGCCGATGGGCAGATGGTGGTGGTGGAGGGGGTGCTGGACACGGCGGAGATCCTGCCGGCTGTCGACGCGCCGGGGTCGCAGTTGCCCACCTACCGCGTGGGCGGCGCGGCCTACCCGGTGGTGGAGGAATCGCCCTGCTGTGAGGAGCGGCTGGGCTTCGTGACGCGCCAGGTGCAGGGGCCGGCGGCGGGCACGCGGGTGCGGTTGTGCTTCAGCGCGGTACGGCCGGCGCACCTGTTGCAGGTGGACTACCCCGCGCTTTTCGCGCCACCACCGGCCGACGCACCGATGCAGTCCAGCGACTGGGTACGCCTGATGGCACGGCCCCGTGCGGTGATACGTGCAGCGGGGTGGATATGTGGGGGGTTGCTGCTGGGCATGGCGGTGTTGGCGTTCCTGCCGGCGGTGAGCCGTGGCTTCACTTCCTGGCTGGGCACGGCGGTATGGGTGACGGCGCTGTGGGCACTGTGGCAATGCCTGCCGTACCTGCGCATGTGGGGGCGGCGCGGGCAGGTGAGGCGGGTGACGATAACGGGGCCGGTGCAGGAAACGATGCAGGCGACGCAACGCGCCAGCCGCCAGGGCGCCGAGCATGCGGCGTTCGTCCGGGTGGGCGGGCGCTGGCATCGAATCGAGCCCGATGGCATGCCAGCGACGAGGGAATTTGCTTACGCGGTGCTGGGTACCCACCGGCTTGCGTTGCCGCCTTCATCGGCGCGGCGGGCAGGTACGTCGCGCTGAGCCGTGCGCTGGGCGCGAGGTGGCGTTGCGGGCAGGCCGGCCGCGCAGGCGTCCAGGCGGCCTTGACCACGGCAACACGTGCACGGGCTGATCCGCCCGGCATGGCGCAGCGCATCGCGCAGGGCCGCGCGCGACGCCGGATGCGCGCCCACCCCATGCAGCAGCAGGGTGCGGGCCAGGCCGAAACAGCCAAGGCGGGGCAGGGCGAGCACGGCCGGGGAGACGACGTGCGGGTAGAGCGGGCGTAGGTCCATCTGAGCCGGCGTGGTGGGAGTGGAGCCGACTGGCATCCTGCGCGCATGCCGTCTCACAACGTGAGACCCGCCATGGCGCGGCGCTTTTTTGCAGACGTAAACACCACGTCATCACCCCGCCCATTTCTTTCACGGCACCTGTCGCCACCGCCGCCTAGCATCAAGCTCCCCCTCGATGATCAGGAGCACCCCATGGCATCACGCGTGAAACTGCATGTGGAAGATACCGGTGGCACCGGGCGGCCGGTGGTGCTGATCCATGGCTGGCCGCTGTCGGCCGAGTCGTGGAAGGCGCAGGTGCCGGCGTTGAAGCATGCTGGCTACCGCGTGGTGGCCTATGACCGGCGCGGCTTCGGGCGCTCGGAAAAGCCGGCCGACGGCTATGAGTACGACACGCTGGCCGATGACCTGGCCGCGGTGATCGACGAGCTCGGCCTGCAGGATGTCACGCTGGTGGGCTTCTCGATGGGCGGTGGCGAAGTGGCGCGCTACATCGCCCGCCATGGCGAGCAGCGCCTGCGCAGCGTGGTGTTCGCCGCGGCGGTGCCGCCGTACCTGCTGAAGACGGATGACAACCCCGAAGGTCCGCTCACCCCGTCGGCGGCCGAGCAGATGCACCAGGATCTGGCGCGTGACCGCGACACGTTCTTCGACAGTTTCACCACGGGCTTCTTCAGTGCCAACGGCACGTTGAAGGTGAGCGAACACGAGCGCCAGGCGGCGATCGCGCTGTGCCAGCAGGCCGACCAGACCGCCGCGCTGGGCTGCATGAAGGCCTTCGCCACCACCGATTTCCGCCAGGATCTGAAGCAGGTGCGCGTGCCCACGCTGGTGCTGCACGGCGACAGCGATGGCACGGTGCCGTATGAAGGCTCCGGTGCGCGCACGCATGCCGCCATCGCCGGCAGCGAAGCGGTGGTGCTCAAGGACGCGCCGCATGGCTGCAATGCCAGCCATCCCGAACAGTTCAACGCGGCCTTGGTCGCGTTCCTGGCGAAGTAACGACCATGGCCCAGCCGCGCACCCCTCCCTGGAAAAAACCCTCGCCGAACGAGGGCCCGTCGCGCCCGTTGTCGCCGGCGCAGAAGGAGGCGGCGCGGCAGCGGGCCGAGGAAAACGGCCGGGCCTACCCCAACCTGGTGGACAACATGTGGGCCAAGAAGCTGCCGCGCGGGGACTGAGCCCGCGCGGTCAGCGCTTGACTGCGAGCACGCCGTCGAGCGCCAGCTCGGCCTTGAAACCCGCCTTTTCCAGGCGCTTGGCTACCTCGCGCGGCACGTCGCGGCCGCTGGTGAGCTTGTTGGGCGCGCCGGTGTAATGGAACATGCGCCCGCCCTTGCGCATCACCCGCGCCAGCTGGTCGTAGAACACCTGCGAATACAGCTCGCCGGCGATGCCGAAGCGCGGCGGGTCATGCAGGATCGCATCCACCGAGCTGTCTTCCAGCGCCTGGATGGTGAGGGACACATCGCCCTGGGTGAGCGACAGCCGGCCGCCACTGCCGGGTGCGTCGGGGTCGGGCGACCACGGGTTGAGGGTGCGCAGCCAGAGGACGTCCGGGTTCTTCTCGAAGGACTGGATGCGGGTGACCCCGCCTTCCAGGCAGCACGCGGCGAAGTAGCCCAGGCCGCCGCAGGTATCCAGCACGGTCTTGCCGGCCGGCGCGATCAGCGCCACCTTGCGCCGCGCATCCTCGAAGGGCGAGACCTGCGCGCTGGGCAGCATCTTGATGCCATCGATCTCGAAGGTGGGCGCATCCCACTCGGTGGGCACCAGCTTGATCAGCGCCGAGCCGAACCGCGACACGGCCAGGAACTCCTCGCCGTCCCAGTAGTACAGCGTGCGGTCCTTGGTCTTGCCGGGGTAGGCGTAGGGCTGGCCTTTCCACGTCCAGTGATCGGCCGCCAGGGTGGCGGTGCCGGTGGAGCGGGCAAGGTCGAGCGAGCCGGTCCAGGTGTCGGCGCCACTGTCGCGGGCGCGGACGAGGGCTTCGGCAAGCGGGCGGGTGAGCAGGGGGCCGGTGTAGTGGGTCACGGGAGGGGGCGCCGGGGCTGGCGGGCAGCCTGGCGGCGGCATGGCCAAGGGGTGGGCATCGTACCCGAGAAGGTGGCAACGGCGCCTGAGGGCAGGCCGGTTGTCACCGCCGCTCGCTATAGTGGGGCCGGCGCTGTTGGCGCCCCCAACCGTCTGCCCGGGATACCTGCGTGCCGCTCGCCAACCCTTGCTGTCCTGCTGCCCGCCTGCCGGGCCACGCCCTGCGATTTGCGCGCGGCCTGCGTATCGTGCCGGTCGTTCTCGTCGCCGCGTTGTCGGCGGCCTGCGTGGGCAACCATGCGCCCCCGCCCGGCACGGCCCTGCAGGATGTGCGCGCCATCGAGATCCATTACCGCTACAGCGGCTGGGACCGCGTGGATGAGGTGCACCGGCTGCAGCCCGGGCCTGGCCGGCGCACCTTCGTGCGGCGCTCGCAGGGCGAGGCGCACGCTGACAGCGCGGCGGACACCGGCAGCGTGCCGGCACAGCGCGTCGGCGAGCTGCTGTGGGCGATGTCCGCCCCGGCCTGGTCGCCCGAGCGCGCCGTGGCCCACGTGGCGCGGCGGGTGCGCCCGGCGCAGCTCCTGAAGCAGGCGTTGCCGGAGGCCGGCAGCGATGCCTCGGCCTGCAGCGGCGCGCGCCTGCAGGGATACCTGCAGCCGCTGCTGCGCGGGGCGGAGCTGCGCGGTGAGCTGCTGCAGTACTACCAGGGCCTGCCGTGGACGGACGACGACCCGGTCATGGAGGTGCGCATCGAATACGACCATGCACCGCCGCAGCGATTGGCCTCGCGATCGCAGCGGCTGCAGATGCTGCCGTGGACGCTGGGTGGGCCTGCCCCGGCGCCGGCCACCACCAGCTACGCGGTGCCGGTCACCCAGGCCGTGCGGCGGCTGCTGCCGCCCACGTCCAGGGCCGCAGCGCGACTGGAAGCGCGCGAGGACGGTGACCTGGCCGGGCGCATCGTGCGCCGGGCGCGTGAGGCGTGCGCGGCGCAGACGCGCTGAGGGGCGCACACGCGCCGTGGCGTGCGGCGGCACGAGGCGCTTCCCGATAGGCGGCTGCGGCCTGGCCTGAGCCGTCAGTCAGGCGGCCACTGATCGCAGCGGTTGGCTGTGGAACACACACTGGCGGCATGTCCTGCGACCACCGCCCCTGGCAGCCCGGCAATGCGTACTTCTTCAGTGCGCACCTGCGCGATCCCCGCAGCCAGCTGCTGGTGGAGCAGGCGCAGGGCTTGCGGCTGGCGTTCCGGGTGGCCCAGCAGGCGCGACCGTTCCGCATCGATGCCATCGTGGTGCTGCCCGACCACCTGCATGGGGTGTGGACGCTGCCGGAAAACGACGACGACGGGCACCGGCGCTGGACGCAGATCCAGGCGATCTTCGACCGGCAACTGCCGGGCATGCCGCCACGTGCGGTGCTGCGGCGCGATCGCACGGCGCGCCCGCTGTGGCACGCCAGTTTCCGCGAGCATCGCATCGTGGACGGCGACGATTTCCAGCGGCACGTGGCGTATGTGCATCACAACCCGGTCCGGCACGGCCACGTGCGCGAGGCCAGGCAATGGCCGTACAGCTCGATCCATCGCATCGGCGCGGAGGACGACGGCGCAGGTTGAGCAGTGGCGCGCGCTGCCGGGGAACGCACGCGCGTTGAGGACGTCCAGGGGATGGGGGCTTGGGGTGGGAACGGCGCTGGGGTTTCACGCGGCCGGCAATGCGGCGTGGTGCGACGGCAGGTCGGGTAGCAGGGATGCACTGACCGCCGGTGCCGGACACCGGTGGGTGGGTTATGGGTACCCGCAGGCAGGCACCGGACCACACCGCATTGCCGGGAGGGGGAGAGGGCGGGGCGCTGGGGAGCGGCCCGCAGGGCGGGTGGCACGTGGGGTGGCGGGCGGCCGCGTGATCAGCCGCAGCGTACCTTGAACACCGGCCCGGCACCGATCAGCACCAGCGCCATGTAGTCGCTGTCGTTGGCCTTGCCCTTGAGCGTGGCGCCCGGGTTGAAGTGGAAGATACCGAAGCCGCCAGTGGGGCGGACCAGGGCCTTGTCGATCTGGTCGGCATCGTCCTTGAAGTACCGGCTGATCTCCGCGCGCGTGGACACCTGCAGTGCAGTGGGGTCGCGCTGCCATTGCTCATCGCGGTTGAAGGCCACGTGGTACTGGCCCTGCTGCTGCTCGATGCGGAACTCCGCCGGTTTGCGCGGGTGGGTGGCGTAGCAGCCCAGCAGGGGGTCGGAGGAGAACACGCCGGCGCCGTCATCGGCCTGGCGGCAGGCGCCGAACAGCAACGGGGCAAGCAACAGCAGGCAGAGGCGCGGGCGCATGGCAGGCATCCTGGCGGGCTGGCCGCAGTGTACGGCGGCGCCGTGCACGCGCGCGTGCAGGGATGGCCTTGAACTCGATGCCCAAGTGCAGGAGGCTTGGGGGTGGGGGATGGTCCCCGCCGAGGTAGGCCTATGCACGCCGACAAGCACGAGGGAGCCGCGGCCACGCCAGCGCCAACGCGCGGCGGCGCGCGCGCGCCGTTGCTGGGGATGCTGAGCCTGTTCGCGTTGCCGCTGGGGGCGGCGGCCGGCTATGCCGCGCAGTGGGCCAACCACGGCGTGGCGGCAGGCGCCAGCACCACCGGCGTGTCGATCGGCGTGCTGGCGGCGGCCGTGGTGGGGCTGCTGGCGGCGCTGGGCTCACGCGTGCGCCAGGAACGCTGGCCGTGGCTGGGCGTACTGGGCACGGTGATCGGCGCCGCGCCGCTGGCCCTGTTCATCGTGTCGATGCTGCTGCACCGCTGAGGTTCGGCGCCACGCGGTGCACCTCCACGGTGACGTGGACCAGTTCCTCGTGGATGGCCAGGGCCTGGCGCAACTGGTCGGCACTCACCGCCGCGTCGGTGACCACGCTGGCCACCACCGCGTACTTGCCACGCCCCACCTGCCAGACGTGCAGGTCGGACAGCTGCGCCGACCACGGGCCCTGCTCGATCACCTCGCGCACCTCGGCCACCACCGGCGCGTCCATCTGCGCATCCAGCAGCACGCGGCTGGTATCGCGCAGCAGGCCGACCGCCCAGGCGGTGACCAGCACCGCGCCCACCAGGCCCATCACCGGGTCCAGCCAGGCCGCGCCCCACAGCTTGCCGGCCATCAACGCCACGATCGCCAGCACCGAGGTGGCTGCGTCGGCCAGGACGTGCAGGTAGGCCGAGCGCAGGTTGAGATCCTGGGCCGGGTGCGCGGGATCGTGCGCCTGCCCGGCGGCAGGGGCGTGGTCGTGATGGGCGTGACCATGACCATGACTGTGTCCGTGCCCATGGTGCGAATGCCCATGCCCATGTCCATCGCGCAGCCACCAGGCGCACAGCAGGTTCACCGCCAGCCCGGTCACCGCGATCGCGATGGCCTGGTCGTAGTGGATGGCGCTGGGCGCGAACAGGCGCTGCGCCGATTGCACGGCCATCAGCAGGGCCACGCCGAGCAGGGCGATGGCGCTGGTGTAGCCGGCCAGGATCTCGATCTTCCAGGTGCCGAAGGCGAAGCGACCGTCGTGCGCGTAGCGCCGGGCACAGGCATAGGCGAACGCGGCCAGGCCAAGCGCCAGGGCGTGCGAACTCATGTGCCAGCCATCGGCGAGCACGGCCATGGAGTTGAACCACCAGCCGCCGACGATCTCCACGCCCATCATGGCCGTGGTCAGCCACAGCGCGCGGCGGGTGTTGCGCTCGGCCAGCGGGTTGCCATCATCGAAATGATGGGTGTGGGTACGGGCGCGGGTGGCGGCGGCGAGGGTCATGGGCGGCGGTCATTGGAATATACCCCCATAGGGTATATGCTCTGGCCCCATGTCGCACGTCCATCACCAACGAAAAGCGCTGCTGGCCCGGGTCCGCCGCATGGCCGGCCAGGTCGCTGCCCTGGAAACCTCGCTCCAGTCCACCGAGGCAGACTGCACCGATGTGCTGATGCAGGCCTCGGCCGTGCGCGGTGCCGCGCACGCGTTGCTGATGGCGCTGCTGGATGAGCACCTGCAGGAACACGTGGTGGGCCCGACCGATCCGGCCGAGCGCGCCGCCGAGGCCCAGGTGCTGGTCAAGCTGCTGCGCGCTTACGGAAAGTGAGCGCTGCCGCGGTGCCGCCGCCACGCGTTCCAGACGTGGGTGGCGGCCAGCAGCAGGCTGCCGGCCACGGTCATCGGCGTTTCGGTGTCGTGGCTGGGCCACTCGGCGGCGCCGGCCAACAGCAGGAGCAGCCCCAACGCGGCGCTCATCATCGCGGCGGGCGGCAGGGGATGCTGGCGGTGCGCCCGCCATAACGCAAAGCCGGTCAGCGGCGCGGCGATGGCCACGAACAGGGCGTGGACCCACTCGGCCTCGGCCCAGACGCCCAGCAGCGGCAGCGCCGCGGCAAGCACCGGCAGGGCCAGGCAGTGCAGCAGGCACAGGCTGGACAAGGCGATGGCACCGGCATCGAGCAGGGTGGAAGCACGTTTCATGGGTGGGGGTCCCCGGGGATGTGTATGTTATATAGTAACATTTCAACCCCGCCACGACCCTGCCCCGCCATGACTGCCATTGCCGCTCCCCTCGACGCCCGCCTGCCGGTGACCGTGTTGTCCGGTTTCCTGGGCGCAGGCAAGACCACCCTGCTCAACCAGCTGCTGCGCAACCGCAATGGCAGGCGCGTGGCGGTGATCGTCAACGACATGAGCGAGATCAACATCGATGCGCAGCTGGTGCGCGAGGGCGGCGCGGCCCTGAGCCGCACCGAGGAAACGCTGGTGGAATTCAGCAACGGCTGCATCTGCTGCACCCTGCGCGATGACCTGTTGCAGGAGGTGCGGCGGCTGGCGGCAAGCGGGCGCTATGACTACCTGCTGATCGAATCGACCGGCATCGCCGAGCCGATGCCGGTGGCGGCCACCTTCTCGGTGCGCGGGGAGGACGGCTTCTGCCTCAACGACATCGCGCGGCTGGACACGCTGGTGACGGTGGTGGACGGCCAGCATTTCCTGGCCGACTTCAGCAGCACCGACCGGCTGGCCGACCGCCACCTGCAGGCCGGCGCCGGGGACGTGCGCGGGGTGGTGGACCTGCTGGCCGAGCAGGTCGAGTTTGCCGATGTGATCGTGGTGAGCAAGTGCGACCAGATCGACGACGAGGTGCTGCAGTCCACGCTGGCGGTGCTGCGCGCGATGAACCGCGATGCGCGGCTGGTGCTGGCCGAGCACGGCAACGTGCCACTGCACGAGGTGCTGGACACGCGGCGCTTCGATTTCGTGAAGGCGCAACTGGCACCGGGCTGGATGCAGGCGCTGCGCGGCGTGCATACGCCGGAAACCGAGGAATACGGCATCAGCAGCTTTGTGTACCGCGCGCAGCGGCCGTTCCACCCGCAGCGCTTTGCGCACCTGCTGGCGCACGGGCTGGGGCCGGTGATCCGCAGCAAGGGATTCTTCTGGCTGGCCAACCGCATGGATTGGGTGGGTGAGCTGTCCAGCGTGGGTGCCTCGACCAGGACCGAGGCGGCCGGCTTCTGGTATGCGGCGCGCGCGCGGGTGGAGGCGGGCCTGGAAGATACCGTGCCGCTGCTGCCGGTGCCGCAGGTGCCTTATACCGACGTAGGCTGGGTGCGCCAGCACGCGGCCTGCTGGACCGCGCCGCTGCCCGCCCCGGACGAGGTGGGCGATGCGGGCGAGTACCAGGCGATGCGCCGGCTGTGGCACCGCTGGTGGGGCGACCGCCGCCAGGAGCTGGCGGTGATCGGCGTGGCGATGGATGAGCGCGCGGTACGGGACGCCTTCGATGCCTGCCTGCTCAGCGATGCGGAAATGCAGGCCGGGCCGATGCTGTGGCAGGTGCTACCCGATCCCTTCCCGGCCTGGTCGCGCACCGCGGCCGGTTGAGCGGCCGCGGTGCGATGCAGCCGCGCGTTTACACCGCCGTGAGGTGCCAGCCGTCGGCGCTGGCATCGAGGTGGTGGGTGAGCTGCACGGCGGCCAGCAGGGCCGGGTCGTGGGAGACGATCAGCAACGTGCCGGTGTAGGCGTTGAGCATCTGCTCCAGCGCGGCCAGCGACGGCAGGTCGAGGTGGTTGCCCGGCTCGTCCAGCAGCAGGCACTGCGGGGGCGCCTGCGCATAAAGTACCGCGGCCAGCGCCGCCTTGAGCCGCTCCCCGCCGCTGAGCGTGTCCAGCGGCTGCAGGCTGCGCCCGGCATCCAGGCCAAGCAGGGCCAGGCGGGTACGCAATGCTCCTTCCACTTCCCCCGGGTGCGCGGCCTGCAGCAGCGACAACGCGGTGGCCTGGCCCGGCAGCGACGCCAGCGACTGGTCCAGCAACGCCACCTGCGCGGCCACCTGGCAGTGCCCGGCCACCGCGGCCACCTGGCCGGCCAGCAGCCGCAGCAGCGTGGACTTGCCACTGCCATTGGGCCCACGCACGCCGATGCGCTGCCCGCGCTGCACGCACAGGTCCAGGCGTTGCCACGGCGCGGCCACCCACGGCAGCTGCACGCCCCGCAGCTCAGCCACGCGCTCCGGGCCGGGTGCCACAACCTGCGGCGGCAGCAGCGTTATGGCGGCCTGCGCCTCCACCTGCCCGGCGGCCTCGCGCACGCGCGCCTCGACGTTGGCACTGCGCTCGAGCTGCTGCGCCTGCCAACGGCCGGCGCTGTGCTCGCTGCGGTTTTTCATGCCGCCCAGCAGGATCGGGGCCTGGTTGGCGGTGCGCGCCGCGCGCTGCGCCCGCGACTGGCGGTGCGCCAGGCGCTCGCGTTGTTCGCGCTGGTCGTCCTGGTGCTGGCGACGCTCGCGCCTGCGCAGGGCCAGCTCCGCTTCGGCGTTGGCCCGCTCGTCCTGCCGGCGGGCAGCGTAATGGGCGTAGTTGCCGCCGTAGCTGCGCAACCCGGCCGGTGACAGCTCCACGATGCGCTGCATCGCGCCCAGCACGTGGCGGTCGTGGCTGATCACGATCAACCCGCCACGCCAGCCGGCCAAGGCATCCAGCAGGCGGGCGCGATGGCCGCTGTCCAGATGGTTGCTGGGCTCATCGAGGATCAGCGCGTCGGCATCGGACAGCAGCGCGCCTGCCAGCGCCACCTGCATGGCCTGGCCGCCGCTGAGCGAGGCAGCCGGTGCGGCCGGATCCAGCGCCGGCAGGCCCAGTTGCCGCCACTGCCCCTGCAGTTGTTCGCGGATGTTCCAGCGCTCGCCGAGCGTGGCGAAATCGGCCGGGTCGACGCTGCCGGCCTCGATGCGGGCCAGCGCATCCAGCCACTGGGCCGCGCCGGCCAGCGCAGCGATGCTGCCCTGGGGGATGCGGCTGTGCTGGGCCAGCAGGTGCACCTGGCCTTGGCGCAGCACCTGTCCGCCGGAGGGCGCGCGCTGGCCGGCCAGGACGTGGGCCAGCACGCTCTTGCCCACGCCGTTGCGGCCCACCAGGCCGGTCGGGGTGGCATCGAAGGCGATGCTGGTTTCGGGAAACAGCACCCGCCCGTCGGGCAGGGTGCAGGTCACGCGGTCGAGCGTGAGAGCGAATGCGGTCATGCGACCTCCATGGATGCCGTGGCAGCTCCCCACCGTGCAGGCGGGAAGAACACTGGCCGTCGGGTGACGGCGGGGCATCAATGGCGCATGTGGGCCTACCTCATGACACAGGCGACTGGCTGTCGCCCGCGCAGTATAGGTTCAAGCGCCCGGGCGGCGGTGAACCGCCGCTGTGTCAGGCGGCCACCCCGGTGAGCCGGGCGCTGACGAAATCGATGAAGACCCGCAGCTTGGGCAGTACGTGGCGGCCGGACGGCCACAGCAGGTGGAAGGTGCCGCAGGCATGGATCTGGTCGGCCATCACGCGCACCAGGGTGCCCTCGGCCAACGCCTGGCGCACCGAGTGCTCGGGCAGGTAGGCGATGCCGCGCGCGGCCACGGCCAGTGCCAGCCGCGCCTCGATGGTGTTGGAGACCATCGCCACCGGCAGCGCCAGCGGTGCTTCGCCGGGCGCGCGCGGCAGCGGCCAGGGCTCCAGCTTGCCGCTGCTGGGGAAGCGGTAATGCAGGCAGTCGTGATCGAGCAGGTCGGCGGCGCACTGCGGCGTGCCGCGCCGGGCCAGGTAGGCCGGCGCGGCCACCAGGTAGCGCGGGAACACGCCCAGGCGGCGCGCGCTGAGCCGCGAGTCGCTGGGCTCACCGACGCGCAGCACCGCATCGAAGCCTTCTTCGATCACGTCCACCAGGCGGTCATCGAAATCCAGCTCCAGCCGGATGCCCGGGTAGGCGGCCATGAACGCGGCCAGGATCGGCAGCGACAGGTCGCCCACCAGCGGCAGGCTCAGGCGCAGCACGCCGCAGGGCGCGGCGGACTGCTGGGCCAGCTCGGTGCGGCCGGCGTCGAGTTCGTCGAGGATGCGGCGGCAGCGCAGCAGGAAGCGTTCGCCCTCGGCGGTGAGGGTGACGCTGCGGGTGCTGCGATGGAACAGGCGCACGCCCAGCGCCTGCTCCAGGCGGGTGATGGTCTTGCCGGTGGCCGAGGCCGACACGCCCAGCAGGCGCCCGGTCTCCACGAAGCTGCGGGTGTCGGCAACGTGCACGAAGGTCTGCAGGTTGCCCAGGTTGTGCAGTGCCGACATGGCCGAACCGGGGGTGAGGGAAGGCCCACTCTACCGGCACGCCGATGGCGCGCGCGGCCATGGATGGGATGCAGTGGTGCGCCGGCCCCGGGCGTGGGGGCCGGCCTTGCCGGGACGCGGTGTGCGCCGATTGCCGACGTGGCGGTCCGCAATGTGCGGAGCGCGCACCGGGTGTTTGTCGCGGCCACGAAGGCCGAGCATGGCGCTCCCTTTTCCCGCTGGTGCCCCCATGTCCTCCGAGCTTGCCGCCCCACCGCTTGCCGAACCGAGCCCGGCCACGCCGACCGGCGCGCAGCGCCTGCCGTTTGGCGGGCTGCTGGCGCTGGCCTGCGCCGGGTTTGTGACCATCCTCACCGAGGCATTGCCGGCCGGCTTGTTGTCGCCGATGAGCGCCGACCTGGGCGTGAGCCGGGCGATGGTGGGGCAGCTGGTCACGGTGTATGCGATCGGTTCGCTGGTGGCGGCGTTGCCGATGACCGCACTGACCCAGCGCCTGCCGCGCCGCCCGCTGCTGCTGGCCGCCATCGCCGGCTTCATGCTGGTCAACACGGCGACGGCGATCACCCACCACTACCCGGTGATGTTGGTGGCGCGCTTCTTTGCCGGCATCAGCGCCGGCCTGCTGTGGTCGCTGGTGGCCGGGTATGCCAGCCGCATGGTGGCGCCGGCGCTGCAGGGCCGCGCGATCGCGGTGGCGATGGTGGGCACGCCGCTGGCGCTGTCGCTGGGCATTCCGGCCGGCACGCTGCTGGGCCAGAGCATCGGCTGGCGCTGGGCGTTCGGGTCGATGTCGCTGCTGTGCGTGGGGCTGCTGGTCTGGGCGCGGCTGGTGCTGCCCGCGCTGCCGGCGGCGGGCATCGGCGCGCGGCAGCGGCTGGCCACGGTGTGGCGGCTGCCGGGCATGCGCGTGGCGTTGCTGACGATGTTCCTGTTCGTGCTGGCCCACAACGTGCTCTACACCTACATCGAACCGTTCGCGGCGCTGGCCGGCGCGGTGGCCTGGCTGGACCGGCTGCTGCTGGTGTTCGGGCTGGCCTCGCTGCTGGGCATCTGGATCACCGGGCTGTGGGTGGACCGGCGGCTGTGGCAGCTGGTGGTGGCCAGCACGCTGGCCTTCGTGCTGGCGGCGCTGGCCTTCGCGCTGTGGCCGGGCAGCCCGGTGGTGCTGGTGGCCGCCACGGTGATGTGGGGCCTGGCCTTTGGCGGGGCACCCACCCAGTTCCAGACGGCGGTGGCGCGCCGCGCGGGAGCGGCTGGCGACATCGCCCAGTCGTTCGTGGTGACCGGCTGGAACCTGGCCATCGCGCTGGGCGGGGTGGCCGGCGGGGTGATGCTGGAGACGCTGGGCGAGCGCTGGTTGCCGGCGGTGTTGCTGGCGCTGCTGGCGGCCGCGCTGGTGCTGGTGTGGCGGCGACCGGCGGCGTGGGCGATGGCGCGGGTGTGAGCCGACGCGGTTGCGGGGCATCGCGCGCAGTGGCTTGGGTATGCTGGAGGCCGCTTTTTTGAGGTTCAAGGCATGCGTGCGACCGTGTTGCGGTGGATGGGACTGGGCCTGCTTTGCCTGGCCGCGGCGGTGCAGGCCGCACCGGACCAGCGCATCGCGCTGACCATCGACGACCTGCCGTGGCAGCGGCTGGACGAGCGCGCCGACCCGGAACTGGCGCAGCGTCACGCGCAGCTGCTGGCCGCGCTGACCGCTGCGCAGGTGCCGGTGGTGGGCTTCGTCAACGCGGGCAAGCTGGTGCGCGACGGCCAGGTGCAGCCGGCGCGGGTGCAACTGCTGCGCGACTGGCGCGATGCCGGGTTCGAGCTGGGCAACCACACCTGGGGCCACGTGGACCTGCATGTGGTGGGGCTGCCGGCGTACCAGCAGGACATCCTGCGCGGCGAGCAGACGCTGCGCCCGCTGCTGGCCGAAACGGGCCAGCCGCTGCGCTGGTTCCGCCACCCTTACCTGCGCGCCGGGCAGACCCCGCAGGAACGCGCCGCGCTGGCCGCGTTCCTGGACGCGCACGGCTACCGGATCGCGCCGGTCACCGTGGACAACAGCGAGTGGATCTGGGCATTCGCCTATGACCACGTGCGCGATACCGACACCGACCCGGCCCGGCGCGAGCAGCGCCTGCGCCAGCTGCGCCGTGGCTATGTGCCGTACATGCTCAACAAGCTGGATTACTTCCAGGCCCAGTCGCAGCAGTTGTTCGGGCGGCTGCCCGCGCAGGTGTGGCTGATGCACGCCAATGCCTTGAACGCGGACACCCTCGGCGAGCTGATCGCCGCCACCCGGCGCCGCGGCTACACCTTCATCTCCCTGGAGCAGGCCCTGCAGGACCCGGCGTATGCCCATGCCGACGGTTACAACGGGGCCGGCGGCATCAGCTGGATCCACCGCTGGGCGATGGCCGAGGGCAAGCCGCGCCGCTTCTATGCCGGTGAGCCGAAGGTGCCGCGCTGGGTGCTGGACGAGGCCGGCATCGCCGACGAGTAGGCCGGCCGTGCCGGGTCAGTCTTCCACCGCGCTGTTGGGGTTCTGCATGTTCTCCTGCGCCTTGCCGTACTGGCGCAGGCGCTGGTGGTGGAAGGCGATGAAGGCCTCCGGCGGCAGCGCCCGCGAGAACAGCCAGCCCTGACCGAATTCCACCTGGCGTGCCTGCAGGTAGGCCAGCTGGGCGGGGGTCTCGATGCCCTCGGCCACGGTGAACAGGCCCAGCGTCTTGGCCATGTCGATGATGTGCGAGGTGACCGGGCTGATGGCGCTGTCGGTGCCAATGGCATCGATGAAGGACTTGTCGATCTTCAGCGCGTCCAGCGGCAGCTGCTGCAGGTACTGCAGGCTGGAGTAGCCCACGCCGAAATCATCGATGGCCACGCTGTGCCCGGCGCGGCGCGCCATCGCCACGGCACCGCGCGCCCGTTCGATGTCGATGAAGCCGCGCTCGGTGGCCTCCAGCCAGATCTGCTGCGGGTGGATGCCGGTGCCGGCCAGCTTGGCCGTCACCACCTTGAGCGCGCGCCCGCTGCTGACATCGCCGGCGGACAGGTTGATGGCGATGTGGGCGCTGCGGTCCTGCACCAGCAGCTCGCGCATGTCCTCGATCACCCGCTCGATCACCTGGTCGGTGATGGCCTCGATCAGGCCGTGTTCCTCGGCCAGCGGGATGAACAGGTCCGGGCGCACGTGGCTGCCGTCGGGCCGGGTCCAGCGCACCAGCGATTCGGCGCCCACGCAGATGCCGGTGTCCAGCTCGATGATGGGCTGGTAGTGCATGTGGAACTCGCGCCGGCGCACCGCGGTGGCCAGCTCGCCGCGCAGCGACAGGCGGCGCCGCGACAGCCACACCACCAGCGCGATGGCGCCCAGCGCGCCCAGCACGCCCAGCGGAATGAACTGGCGGAACTGCTGCCGGAAGCTGACCACCAGGTCGGTGCGCGGGGCGGTGGCGATGGCCAGCCACTCCTGGTCCTGCGCGGTGGCATACAGGGTGGTGTCGTCCATGCCGCTGCGCGGGTCGCGCAGCAGGCGCTGCAGCAGCTGCTGGTCGGGCATGGCCTGCTGGGCCAGCAGGCGCCCGTCGGGAGTGGCCACGGCCAGGCGCACGTGCGGGTCGGCGATGACGTCCACGAACCGCTCCGGGTCCATCAGGATGTCGTAGTCGCCGAGCTGCAGGGACAGCAGCGGGGTGCCGTTGCCGGCCATCGGGCGCACCCCCAGGGTGATGCCGGCGCCGTCGGCGGTGACATGGTCCGGGGTGGGGGTGGGCACCAGATGCTCCATCATGCCCCAGGAGGTGCAGCGCAGGCGCCCGTCCTGGAAGTAGCCCACCTGTTCGGCCGAATGGGTGCTCAACACCAGCGCCCGCATCAACTGCAGGTGCTCGGGCGAGCAGGGCGTCAGCGAACTCTGGTTGAGCCGGCGCAGCGCCAGCATCCCGGCCTCGTAGGCGCGGTGGGCGCGCAGCAGGGTGCGTTCGGCGGTGAGCTGCAGGCGCTCCTGTTCGGTGTCGGTGGCCCGGCTCCAGGTGAAGTAGCCCAGGGCGGCGATCGGCACGAAGGCCCCCAGCAGGGCAAACAGCACGGTGGCGGCGATGATCCTGGCGCGGTTCAAACGGACCTCGATGCCCGGGGGGCGTGGGGAGTGGCCAATGACGAGCGCAGGGCTGGCCCATCCATTGCCCTGCGCGCTATCTCACCACCTGGCGGGGTGGATTGGAACCGGGAAGACCCGGATCTGCCGTACGGACAGTCCCTGCGGCCCGAATCGCGGTGGCCCGGGCAGGGTGAAGCCGACACCGACGCCGACGCGGCCGGCCGCCCGGCAGTAGGCAAACCGGCGGCGGTCTTCCATGATCAGGCCGTCATCCCGCTGGCCCTGCCCATGACCGCTCCCGCCGTCGCGCCCGATCACCTCCGGCGCAGCCTCTCCAACCGGCACCTGCAGCTGATTGCCATTGGCGGCGCCATCGGGACCGGCCTGTTCATGGGCTCGGGCAAGACCATCAGCCTGGCCGGCCCCTCGATCATCCTGGTCTACCTGATCATCGGCGCGATGCTGTTCTTCGTCATGCGCGCCATGGGCGAGCTGCTGCTGTCCAACCTGTCCTACAAATCCTTCATCGATTTCTCCACCGACCTGCTCGGGCCCTGGGCCGGGTTCTTCTGTGGCTGGACCTACTGGTTCTGCTGGATCATCACCGCCATCGCCGATGTGATCGCGATCGCGGCCTACGCGCAGTTCTGGTTCCCCGAGCTGGCGCCGTGGATACCGGCGCTGCTGTGCGTGATCCTGCTGCTGAGCCTGAACCTGGTGACGGTGAAGCTGTTCGGCGAAATGGAATTCTGGTTCGCCCTCATCAAGATCATCGCCATCTGCGCGCTGATCATCACCGGCTTCGGGCTGGTGGCGTGGGGTTTCACCTCGCCGTCGGGCCACGTGGCCTCCTTCGCCAACCTCTACAACGATGGCGGGATGTTCCCGATGGGGCTGGCCGGGTTCTTCGCCGGGTTCCAGATCGCGGTGTTCGCCTTCGTCGGCATCGAGCTGGTGGGCACCACCGCCGCCGAAACCGCCGACCCCGAGCGCAACCTGCCCAAGGCGATCAACTCCATCCCGATCCGCATCATCGTGTTCTACGTGCTGGCGCTGGTGGCGATCATGGCGGTGACGCCGTGGCGCGAGGTGGTGCCGGGCAAGAGCCCGTTCGTGGAGCTGTTCGTGCTGGCCGGCATCCCGGCGGCGGCGAGCCTGATCAACTTCGTGGTGCTCACCTCGGCCACCTCCTCGGCCAACAGCGGCATCTTCTCCACCAGCCGGATGATGTACGGCCTGGCCGAGGAAGGGCACGCGCCGGGCATGTTCGCGCGGCTGTCGCGGGCGGCGGTGCCCGCGCGCGGGCTGCTGTTCTCCTGCATCTGCCTGCTGCTGGGCGCGATGCTGATCTACCTGATCCCCAACCTGGTGACCGCCTTCACGCTGGTCACCACGCTGGCGGCGGTGCTGTTCATGTTCGTGTGGTCGCTGATCCTGTGCTCCTACATCGTGTACCGCCGCCGGCGCCCGCACCTGCATGCGGCGTCGGCGTTCAAGATGCCCGGCGGCGTGGCGATGTGCGTGGTGTGCCTGCTGTTCTTCGTGTTCGTGCTGGTGCTGCTGACCCTGCAGCCGGACACCCTGTACGCGCTGGCGATCAGCCCGCTGTGGTTCCTGCTGCTGGGCCTGGGCTACGCCGGCAAGCGGCTGGCCAGCCGGGGCCGCTGAAACGGGACCGGCCCCGGCAGGGGGCAGGCCCGGTATTCACCTTCGGTTCGCGGCGCCGGCCCGATGATCGCGCCGCACGAGCCGCGTGCCCTGAACCGAGCCGATGAAACCGAGCCTGCCCGCCGCGTTGGTCCTGCTGTCGCTGCTGCTGCCGTGGGCGGCGTCGGCGCGCACGGTGTACCGCTGCGTGCAGGACAACACGGTGAGCCTGGCCACCGCGCCGGAGCCGGGCTCGCGCTGCACCGCCCGCGAGGTGGAGGACAACGCGGTGCAGACCCCCAACCTGTGGGGCAACATGGGGGTGTTCAGCGGCACGCTGTACGAGCGCGAGCAGGACGGCAAGCCGGTGTACTCCACGCGCAACCTGCCCGGCTCGCGGGTGTTCCTCAAGTTCACCGTGGCCACCCCGCCGGGCGAACCGGCGCACGAAGGGCTGGGCAAGGTGGGCACGCCACAGCTGAATCGACATGCCAAACAGTTCAAGGCGGCCGCGCGCGCCACCGGGGTGGACGATGCGTGGCTGCGCGCGATCGCCCATGCCGAGAGCGGCTTCGATGCCGGGGCGATTTCGCCCAAGGGCGCGCAGGGGGTGATGCAGCTGATGCCGGACACGGCCACCGAGCTCGGCGTGGCCGATCCGCTGTCGGCCGAGCAGTCGATCAATGGCGGGGCGCGCTACATGCAGGCGTTGCTGAAGCGCTACAAGGGCGACCGCACGCTGGCCGCGGCCGCCTACAACGCGGGCATCGGCGCGGTGACCCGCTACAAGGGCGTGCCGCCCTACGCCGAGACCCTGGCCTATGTGGAGAAGGTGAGCGCGTTGTACGTGCGCTACCGCGAGGCGATGGGATTCAAGGTGGAAACGCCGGCAAAGTAGGCCGGCGCGCGGGCCAGCCGCCCCTGCGTCAGCGCCAGGCGCTGCGGCTGTAGATGGGCTGGCGTTCGATGCGGCCGACCGCGCGCGCTGCGGCCTGGAGGTCGGCGCGCTGCAGCAGTTGCTGCCACGCCTTGTCATTGGCCTCGTCGCCGCGCATCGGCGCGGCCATGCGGAAATCCTGCAGCACCTGCAGGGCGTCCTGGCGGTGCGCCGGTGCCTGCAGGTCGGCGATCAGCCGCTGCGCCGCCTCGTCCAGGCGGCCCTCGGTGAGCAGCACCTCGGCAAAGGCGATGCGACCAACGCCTTCGTTGGTCTGCAACCACTGCCGGGCCTGCCCGCTGCGCTCGGCATCGCCCAGCGTGCGGTAGGCACTGAAATACACCCACTGGCGCAGGAACTCTTCGTCCATTGGCGACGGGTCCAGGCCGGCAATGGCCTGCAGCGCCAGCGCGGGCTGCTGCCGGGCCAGGTACCAGCTGGCCAGGTACAACGCGGTGACCGGGTTGTCGGTGGCCGCCTCTTCGCGGATCGAGGCGGCCAGCAACAGGGTCTTCTCGGCCTGCGCGTCGCGGCCGAGGCGGTGCTCGGCGGTGGCGCGGTGGGCCAGCAGCCACGCTGCGTAGTGGCCACCGGCGAAGGCGCGCGGTGCGTCCGGTGGCGACAGGCGCTCATATAGCCGGTCGGTGGTGGACAGCACCTGTTCGTGTTCGCCGAGCAGCAGCAGCGTATCGGTGAATTCGACCAGGCGATCGCTCCGTTCGGGCCGCAGCAGGCCCTGCACGCGCAGCGCATCGGCATGGCGTTGCGCGGACTGCAGCGCATCGAAGCGCGGCCCCCGGCGATCCACCAGCGCATCGAAGCGCTTGTCGCTGCGCAGGTTGACCACTTCCATCGGCTTGTCGATGCGGGCCACGGTGGCCGCCACGCGCGCGGTGTCGCCCGCGTCGGCCTGCAGCGTGGCCAACTGCAGCCACAGCCCGGCCGGCTCGATGCCATCGTCGGTCCAGTCGCGGTCGAACATCACCTGCAGCAGCGCACGCCGCCGTGCTGGCTGGTCCTGCAGCCGGTCGATCAGCGAGTAGGCCATCTGCACGTCAAGGTCGGCCAGGAACGTGTCGGAGGCGCGCAGCGAACGGGTGATGTAATCGGCGCCCTGGCCGATATCGTCCTGCCACAGCAGCAGGCGGCCCATCACGTAGAGCGCGCGTGGATCGTCCGGGGCCAGCCCAAGCGCGGCGGTCAGGTAGGTGCGCGCCTGCGCGCCCTGGCGGGCGTTGAAGGCGGTGCGGCCGGCAGTGACCCAGCCGTCCACGCGCTGCGCATCGGGAAGGTTGGCAAAGGCCGGGTCGGCGAAGACGCGTTCGAAGCCCAGCAGCGCGCCCACGCTGTCACCGCTTTCGGCCAGTGCGATGCTGTCCGCCAGGCGGGTGGCCAGCGCGTGGTCCGGCACGGTGATCGTGGCGGGCGTATCGCGGTCGTTCCCGGCCATGGCCGGCGTGGTGAACAGCGCCAGCAGCAGGCAACCGGTGAGACGGTGTCGCACGCTCGACATGGGCCTTCCTTCCGTGGAGAGAACATCGATTGAACCCGGAACGCGCCGGGGACACAAGCGCGCGGGCTTTGCACGCGCGCGGGCAACGTTTAAGGTCGGGGCCCAAACGAAGGCAGGGAAGGCGATGAAACGTTGGCACTGGATGGTGGCGGTGGTGGTGGCGATCACCGCGGCAGGGCTGGCGTGGACGTTCCGCTCCCCGATTGCGCAGGTGCCGGTCGAGCAGGGCCCGACGCCGACCGCGCTCGGCTGGCAGGCGCGCATCGAGACCCTCGCCGGTGATGGCGTGGGCGGCCTGCGCGAGGGCGCCGGCGCGCAGGCGCGTTTCGCCGATCCGTATGCGCTGGCGCTCGATGCGCAGGGCGTGGCCTATGTCGCCGACGGCGGTGACAGCAACCGCATCCGCCGCGTGTATCCGGATGGGCGCGTGGACACGCTGGCCGGCAGCGATGAGGGCTGGCGCGATGGGCCGGCGTTGCAGGCGCAGTTCCACACGCCCTCGGGCGTGGCCGTGGACGCGGCCGGTGCGGTGTACGTGGCCGATACGGGTAACCACCGCATCCGCCGGATCGGGCCGGATGGGAGGGTCAGCACGGTGGCCGGCGACGGCCAGGCCGGCTTTGTGGATGGCCCGGCCGCGCAGGCGCGTTTCGATGCGCCGATGGGCGTGGCCGTGGATGGCAGCGGCCGGGTGTTCGTGGCCGATACCTACAACGACCGCATCCGCGTGATCGAACCCGATGGCCGCGTACGCACGCTGGCCGGCGGCGCCGCGCCGGGCAACGTGGACGGGTTTGGCGAGCAGGCGCGCCTGGATACGCCGGTGGCGCTGGCGCTGGATTCGCACGGCAACCTGTTGATCGCCGATCTGTACAACGATGCGATCCGGCGGTTGTCGCCGGACGGCATGCTGCGCACCCAGGTGGTGGGCGGTGGACTGGTCAGTGGCCCGCTGTCGGTGGCCGTCACCCACGACGACGTGCTGTACGTGGGCGACATCAACGGCAAGGTGGTGCAGGTGTCCGCGCAGGGCCACCAGGTGGCCTTGGCCGGCGTGGCGCCGCAGCCGCGCTTCGCCCGGCCCAGTGGCCTGGCGCTGGACGCCGACGGAGGCCTGTACCTGGCCGATGCCGCCGCGTACCGCGTGCATCGCCTGCGCGCGGCCCCCGCCGGCGCCGCGCCGCTGCCGGCGCTGACCGGGCCGGCACCCGACGCGCCGCTGCCGGCGACCGCCGGGCGCTGGCCGCTGGCCCCGCAGGACGGCTGGCACGAGGTGGTGGGGACGCTGGGCGAGGTGCGCGGCAACTTCACCGGCGAGAGCCGCCACCACCTGCACGGCGGCTTCGACATCCGCGGCGATGTCGGCCAGCGCGTGCTGGCCATCGCCGATGGCAAGGTGGACAGCGCGTTTGCCGCCTGGTCGGTAGGCGGGCAGGGCGAGGGCCTGGCGCTGGGCCGCCTGAAGTACATCCACATGCAGGTGGGCCGTGACCCGCGCGGGCAGGCGTTCGATGCACGCTGGCAGCAGGTGCGCGACGAGGAGGGCACGCTGGAGCGCATCCGGGTGCGCCGTGGTACGCGCTTCCACGTGGGCGAGCCGCTGGGCAGCATCAACCGCATGGCGCACGTGCACCTGAGCGTGGGCGCCAGCGGCTTCGAGCGCAATGCGGTGGCGCTGGGCTTTGTGGGGTACGCCGACGCCTTTGCGCCGCGCATCACCGAGGTGGCGCTGCTGGATGACCTGGACCAGCCGCTCAAGGCCGCCGCCAACGGCCGCGTGCCTGTGCCGCGGCAGGGCCCGGGCGTGCAGATCGTGGTGGAAGCATGGGACCAGGTGGATCGCAACCTGCCGCGGCGGCGCCTGGGCGCCTACCAGGTGGGTTACCAGATCCTGGATGCGCAGGGCCAGCCGTTGCCCGGCTATGAGCAGCCGCGGTTCAACATCGTGTTCAACCGCATGCCGCCGGAAAACAGCGCGACCGTGGTGGCCTATGCGCCGGACAGCGGCATCACGGTGCATGGCAGCGCGGTCACCCGTTTCCGCTACCTGGTGACCAACACCGTGCGCGATGGCCTGGTGGAGACGGGGCGCTGGCAGCCGGACGCGTTACCGGCCGGCGACTATGTGATCCGCGCCAGTGCGCGCGACTACAGCGGCAATGACGGCGTGGGCGCGCGCGAGCTGAAGATCACGCTGCTGCCCTGACCGGCCGGCTCAGGCGCCGACGCGTGCGCGCTCGGCGTCCATGTCGGCCACCGGTCGTACTTCGATACTGCCAAACCGGGACCAGGGGAACTGCTGGGCGATGGTCATTGCCTCGGCCGCGTCGCGGGCATTGATGAGGTTGAAGCCGGCCAGCAGTTCGTGGGTTTCGGCGAAGGGACCGTCGGTGATGCGCGGCTGGTCCTGGCGGGTGCGCAGGGTGCGCGCCTGCGCCACCGGTTGCAGCTGCTGGGCCAGCACGAGGGTGCCGCTGGCCTGGAGGGCGTCGGCATGGTGCAGGCAGTCGCGCATCAGGCGGTCGTACTCGGCCTCGGGCAGGGCCTGGATCAGGCCTTCGTCGATGTAGATGAGCAGCAGGAATTGCATGTCCGGGCGCTCCGGGACGGGGCGGTCATGATGCCGCAGCCGGCGCGACCGGCGTGTTGCAGCGCCGCACGTGTTGCCTGTTCAGTTGGGTTGGGTGGATGGGGGAGAAAACTGCTTGCGAGTGCCGGCCTGGTCGCGCGGGTGGGGGTGTGGCCCGCAGGAGAGCAACAGCCGCCGCACTGGCGGTTGGTCGGTGGTCGTTGGGAGTAATGGTGGCTGTGGGATGCCGGCCAGCGGCCGGCACTACCGGTGGTGCCCGACCAAACCAGCAACGGCCGGCACGCCGCCTGGGCCGCTTTTGCATCGGCCGTTGCCGCTGGTCAAAAAAAGTGGATCGGATTGTCGATTCCCGCCGCCTGCCGGCGTCGGAGGTAGTGAAGGCCCGATGCGCGGGCTGTCTACCAGGAGCGATCCGATGAAAGTCATGGTGCTGGTCAAGGCCACCGCGGCCACCGAGGCCGGGCAGATGCCCACCGAGGCGGAGTTCCAGGCCATGGGCGCGTTCAATGCCCAGCTCGTGGAGGCCGGCATCATGCTGGCCGGCGAGGGCCTGCATCCCACCTCGCGGGGGCGCCGGGTGGTCTTCGGCGGGGAACGGCCGCAGGTGATCGAGGGGCCGTTCACGGCAACCACCGAGCTGGTGGCCGGCTTCTGGCTGTGGCAGGTACGTTCGCTGGACGAGGCCACCGAGTGGCTCAAACGCGCCCCGTTCGGCCCGCAGGACGTGGTGGAGATCCGCCCCGTCTTCAGCGAAGAGGACCTCGGCGATACCTTCACTCCCGAATTACGCGCGCAGGAACAGCGTCTGCGCGACCGCCTCGACAACGACAACCAAGGAGAACGTGCATGAAACTGATTCCTTTCCTGGGCTTCAACGGCAAGACCCATGAGGCCATGGCCTTCTACGCGCAGGTGCTCGGTGGCCAGGTCACCTCCGAGATGCGGTACCGCGACATGCCGCCCATGGAGGGCGCCCCCGAAGGGTGTGGCGAGATGCCGCCGGAGACCCTGGACCACGTCGCCCACAGCCAGCTGGAAGTGGCCGGCGCGATCCTCATGGCGGCCGACGGCCCCTCCAGCGGTGGCGAGAACAGCACCACCATCAACATCGACGTGGACACCGTGGAGGAGGCCGAGCGCGTGTTCAAGGCCCTGGCCGAGGGTGGCGAGGTGAAGATGCTGATCGGCGAAACCTTCTGGGCCCATCGTTGGGGCTTCCTGATCGACCGCTACGGCAAGCCGTGGATGGTCAACTGCATGAAGCAACCCTGATCCCGGCCAAGGAATGACCATGACCACGCCTCCGCAGATGATCTTCGTCAACCTGCCCGTGCGCGACCTGGCCGCGTCCAAGGCCTTCTTCGCCGCACTGGGCTACACCTTCAACCCCACCTTCACCGATGAGAATGCCGCGTGCATGATCATCAGCGACAGCATCTTCGTGATGCTGCTGGTGGAGCCGTTCTTTGCCGGCTTCACGCCCCGGCCGATCAGCGACGCGCGCACCGCCACCGAGGTGATCACCTGCCTGTCCGCCGCCAGCCGCGCGGCGGTGGACACGCTGGTGGACAAGGCGCTGGGGGCCGGCGCGAGCGAGCCGATGCCGGCCCGCGATTACGGCTTCATGTACCAGCGCGGCTTCCAGGACCTGGACGGCCACCTGTGGGAGATCGCGCACATGGACGGCGAGCCGGGGCAGGCGTAAGCGGGCGCGGCGGCGGGCTTGTGCCGGGCCGCCGCCGATGCTCTGATCCGCGCATGGAGACCGCCCTTTCCCAACGCATGGACACGCTCTGGCGGATGGAGTCGCCTGGCCTGATCGCACGCCTGGCGCGGATGCTGGGCGGCGATGTGGGGCGTGCCGAAGAACTGGCCCAGGACACCTGGCTGGCGGCGCTGGAGCGCTGGCCCGAACAGGGCGTCCCGGACAACCCCGGAGCGTGGCTGATGACCACCGCGCGCAATCGTGCCATCGACGTGCTGCGCCAGCACCAGCGCGTGGCCGGGCAGCATGCGCTGCACGCCAGTGCGCTGGAGCCGCTGCCGCTGCGCGCGCCGGACGACAGCGATGGCCTGCAGGACGACATCGGCGATGACCTGCTGCGGCTGATGTTCGTGGCCTGCCACCCGGTGCTGCCGCCGGACGCGCGCGTGGCACTTACCCTGCGCCTGCTGGGCGGGCTGACCACCGAGGAGATCGCGCGCGCCTTCCTGGTGCCCGAGGCCACCATCGCCCAGCGCATCGTGCGCGCCAAGCGCACGCTGGCACAGAAGCAGGTGCCGTTCGACGTGCCGCGCCAGGCCGCGCTGCCCGAGCGCCTGGCCTCGGTGCTGGAGGTGGTCTACCTGGTCTTCAACGAAGGCTATGCCGCCAGTGCCGGCACTGACTGGATGCGCCCGGCGCTGTGCGAGGAAGCGCTGCGGCTTGGCCGCGTGCTGGCCCATCGCCTGCCCACCTGGCCGCAGGTGCAGGGCCTGCTGGCGTTGATGGAACTGCAGGCCTCGCGCATGGCCGCGCGCACCGATGCGGCGGGCCTGCCGATCCTGCTGCCCGACCAGGACCGCGCGCGCTGGGACTGGTTGCAGATCGGGCGGGGGCAGGCCGCGTTGCAGCAGGCCCTCGGCCTGGGCGGTGACGCGCACCCCTACGTGCTGCAGGCGGCGATTGCCGACTGCCACGCGCGGGCACGCCGCAGCGAGGACACCGACTGGGCGCGGATCGCCGCGTTGTACGCGCAGCTGGCACGCCTGCAGCCCTCGCCGGTGGTCGAGCTCAACCGCGCCGTGGCGGTGTCGCGTGCGCAGGGCGCGGCGGCGGCCTGGCCGCTGGTGGCGCAGTTGGGCAATGACGCCCGCCTGCGCGATTACGCGCCGCTGGCGGCGGTGCAGGGCGACCTGCTGGCCCAGCTGGGGCAGCACGCACTGGCACGGGCCGCGTTCGAGCGCGCCGCGGCGCTGACCGCCAACGAGCCGGAGAAGGCGCTGCTGCTGGCACGCGCGGCGGCTGTGTAAACCGGCACTGCACCGGGCGCCGAGGCTGGCCTACACTCGGGCGATTGTCGTCCGTGATGAGGTGCAGCGTGAAGCGTGTGGTAATCAGCCTGTTGGCGTTGTCGGTGTCCTCGGCCCTGATGGCCGCCACCCCCAAGTTCGACGGGGCGCGGATCTCCGCCGACGTCGAGGAACTGGCGTCGGATGCCTACGAGGGCCGCTCGCCGGCCACCGCCGGTGAAGAAAAAACGGTGGCCTACCTGAGCCGCCAGTTCGCCGCAGCCGGCCTGCAGCCCGGTGGCGACCTCAAGGACGGCAAGCGCCTGTGGACCCAGGCCGTGCCGCTGCTCAAGGGCGATATCGTCGGCGCGCCGAGCCTGACGCTGAGCAGCAAGGGCGCCCCGCAGACGCTCAGCCAGGGCAAGGAAATCGCCGTGCGCGCGGCCATGAACGGTGCCAGCGAGGTGGACATCCGCAATGCGCCGCTGGTGTTCCTCGGCTACGGCGTCAAGGCGGCCGAGCGCAACTGGGACGACTTCAAGGGCGTGGACCTCAAGGGCAAGATCGCGGTGGTGCTGATCAACGACCCGGACTTCGAAAGCGGGCAGGGCGATTTCGACGGCAAGGGCATGACCTACTACGGCCGTTGGACCTACAAGTACGAGGAAGGCGCGCGCCAGGGCGCCCTCGGCGTGCTGATCGTGCACGAAACCGCGCCGGCCTCCTACGGCTGGGCGACGGTGGCCGGCTCCAACACCAACACCATGTTCGACGTGGTGCGCGACAAGCCGGCGGAGGCGCACCCGCTGCTGGAAGGCTGGATCCAGCGCGATCTGGCCGTGGACCTGTTCAAGCGCGCCGGGCTGGATTTCGAGGCGCTCAAGCAGCAGGCGCAGCGCCGCGACTTCAAGCCGGTGGAACTCAAGGGCGAGACCTTCTCGGCCAGGTATGCGGTCAAGACCGAGGTGATCACCTCGCACAACGTGGCCGCGCGCCTGGAAGGGGCCACCCATCCGGACGAGACCGTGGTGTACAGCGCGCACTGGGACCACATCGGCGTGGGCAAGCCGGATGCCAACGGTGACACCATCTTCAACGGCGCGCTGGACAACGCCAGCGGCACCGCTTCGCTGCTGGAGCTGGCGCGCGGTTTCGCCAAGGCCAAGCGTCCGGCGCGGTCGGTGCTGTTCCTGGCGGTGACCGCCGAGGAGAAGGGCCTGCTGGGCTCGGAGTACTACGCCAGCCACCCGCTGTACCCGCTGGCCAAGACCGTGGCGGTGATCAACATGGACGGCATGGCGCCGTTCGGTCCGTCGCGTGATTTCGGCATCTACGGCTCGGCCAAGCTGGAACTGCTGGACCAGCTCAAGGACGTGGCCAAGGGCTGGGATATCCGCTATACCCCCGATCCCAAGCCCGAAGCGGGCCTGTTCTTCCGCTCGGATCACTTCCCGTTCGCCAAGCGCGGCGTGCCGGCGGTGTCCTATTCGGCCGGGCAGGACTGGGTGGACGGCGGCGTGGCCGCGGGCAAGGCGGCCTCGGATGACTACACCGCCAAGCGTTACCACCAGCAGGGCGACCAGTGGCAGCCGGACTGGACCTTCGCTGGCGCCTCGCGCGACCTGGAAGTGCTGTACACGCTGGGCAACCAGCTGGCCAACTCGCGCGCCTGGCCGAACTGGAGCGATGACTCCCAGTTCCGCGCCCCGCGCGAGGCCAGCGCCGCCGAGCGCCGGTAACCAGGCAACCGAGCGTAGGTAGTGCCGGCCGCTGGCCGGCTCCACCGAACGTGGGTAGCGCCGGCCGCTGGCCGGCTCCACCGACCGTAGGTAGTGCCGGCCGCTGGCCGGCTCCAACCGAACGTGGGTAGTGCCGGCCGCTGGCCGGCTCCTCGGTTCAATGATCGAAGCAGGCAGGCCGGCCTCCCCACGGCACAAAGGCAGCCGGCCAGCGGCCGGCACTACCAGGTACGCGGCGAGCGGGCGGCGTACCAGGTACCCCGCGAGCAGCCGGCGTTACCAGGTACCCGGCGAGCGGCCGGCGTTACCAGCTACCCGGCCAGCGGCCGCCATTACCACGCAGCCGGCCGCAGGCCACCTTCATCCCCCCTTTCCCCGCCTTCGTCGCATGCCGCTTGTTCCCGCCGGTGGCGGGGCTATGCTCGCCTCACTCCCTATGTGAAGACGCCGCCGTGTTCGCCAGCCTCGCTCTGATTCTCCGCATCCTGTTGGCCTGGGCCGCCGCCATCGTCGTGGCCGGCTTCGTCTGGAGTGGCATCTTCAGCGGCATGGACGACGGCCCCGGGTGGGTCTTCGGGCTGCTGGCGATGTTCCTGGTGGTGACCGCGATCGGCAGCTGCATCACCCACATCCGCCGGGTGTGGCTGGTGGCCGGGCGCCTGGACGGCACCACCCTGTCCAGCCGCCAGCGGCGCCAGATCGAGCTGCCGATGGATGCCGGCCCGGCCTTCGCCCTGGTGGAAAAAGCCATCGCCGAACTGCCGCGCGTGGAAGACATCGAAAGCGCCGCCGGCAGCCTGCAGGTGCGCGCCTACGTGCGCCGGGTGGACCCCTACAACGGCCGGCCGACCTCGCGCTGGAACCTGCCGGCGCGCCTGGCGATCCGCCGCAATGGCGTGCTGGCCACGGTGACCCCGGGGCAGGGCACCAGCAGCGTTACGCTCCTGTTCGAGCCGGACGCCGGGGTCTGGGCCGACCTGTTGGCCGTGGACGAAGGCAGCAACTACGAAAACGCCGAGGCCGTCACCCGCGCCATCACCCGCCGGGTGTCCGAGCAGCGCCGCGACGAGCAGGCCGCCGCCGAGCAGACCGCAACGGAGAAGGAGCTGTCGGTGGCCAAGCTCAACCTCCTGCACGCCCAGGTCGAGCCGCACTTCCTCTACAACACGCTGGCCAACGCGCAGGTGCTGACCCGCACCGATCCGCCGCGCGCCGACCAGATGCTCGGGCATCTCATCCAGTACCTGCGCAGCTCGCTGCCGAGCGTGGACGAGTCGATGTCCACCCTGGGCGTGGAGCTGGAGCGCACCCAGGCCTACCTGGAAATCCTCAAGATCCGCATGGGCGCGCGGCTGGCGCTGCAGGTGGACGTGCCGCCGGCGCTGCTGACCTTGCCGCTGCCATCGATGGCGCTGCAGACGCTGGTGGAGAATGCGATCAAGCACGGCCTGGAGCCCAAGCCCGGTGGCGGCACGGTGTGGATCATCGCCCGCGCCTTCGAGGACCATGTCACCCTGACCGTGGCCGATGATGGCCTGGGCTTCGGCCAGGGCAGCAGCGGCACCGGCATCGGCCTGAAGAACCTGCGCGAACGCCTGCGCCTGACCTGCGGCGAACGCGCCGGGGTGGCCATCGTCTCCAACTTCCCCAGCGGCGTGGCCGCCACCATCACCCTGCCGCGTGACGCGCGCGAGGCCATCCATGCAGCTTGATGCGCTTGTTGCCGAAGACGAAGACCTGCTGCGCCAGTCGCTGGTGGACCAGTTGCAGCGGCTGTGGCCGGAGCTGCGGCTGGTGGGCGAGTGCGAGGACGGCGCCTGCGCGCTGGAGCGCATCGCCGAACTCAAGCCGGACCTGGCCTTCCTGGATATCCGCATGCCGGGCATCACCGGCATCGACGTGGCCCGCGCGCTGCCGGAGATCAGCCCGCGCACCCACGTGGTGTTCGTGACCGCCTACGACCAGTACGCCATCGATGCGTTCGAACAGGGCGCGATGGACTACCTGCTCAAGCCGGTGAGCGACGAGCGCCTGCTGGCCACGCGCGAGCGGATCCTGGCGCGCCTGCAGGCGGGGCGGCCGGACAGCGCCATGCTCGAACAGCTGCTGCAGCGGCTCGGCCAGGGCAACACGACAAGCGCCAACACGCCGCCGTTGGCGTGGATCACCGCCAGCAATGGCCGCGACACGCAGCTGATCATGCTGGAGGACGTGCTTTACTTCCGCGCGGACAGCAAATACACCACGGTGGTGACCGAACAGGGCGAAAGCCTGCTGCGCACCCCGCTGCGCGAACTGTTGGAGGTGCTGGACCCGCAGCGCTTCCGCCAGGTGCATCGCTCCACCATCGTCAACATGAAGGCAGTGGCGGCGGTGAGCCGCGATGACAGCGGTCGTGGCCAGCTGCGGCTGAAGCATCGCGCCGAGGTGCTGAGCGTCAGCCAGCCGTTCATGAGCCTGTTCCGCGGCATGTAAGCCGCCCCTTTCACCCCCCCTTGGGAGCCACCATGCGCCATGTCCTGATCCTGTGTGCCGCCGTGCTCGGCCTGGCCGCCTGCAGCGGGTCCAGCAATACCTCGGTCACGCGCACGCGCGCCAATGGCGTGGATACGCTGTACAGCAAGTCCACGGTGGTGGACGGAGTGGCGCACTTCCAGTGCATCGCCAGCAGCAGCGGGCAGTGCCACTACCTGGTGCTGGCGCGGGGCTGCAAGGCCGACAAGGCCTGCGTGCAGCCGCCCCTGCGCCGGCTGTCGGTGGCGGTGGGCAAGACCGAGCAGGTGACCGGGCTGCCGGCTGGCTTCGACCAGTGCGTGGCCGAACAGCCCAAAGAACAATGCCACCGTGAGTGATCACGATGGCATTGTGGCTCCCCCCGCTTTTCGGGCCGGTCAGAACGCCGGCTGCAGGTGCAGGTTGCCCGGGGTGTCCTGATCGCCGACGTGGTTGAGCTGGCCGACCAGTTCGGAGTGCTGCTTCATCCGGCCGATCTCGCGCATGATGCGGATGTCCTCATGGCGCAGTTCGCGGCGGGCGGTGACGGCCTGCTTGTAGTCGAGCACTTCGGGGTAATGCTGGGCCATGTCCAGCGCTTCGGCCACGCATTCCACGCTGTCGGCGTCGGAGGTGATGCGCGCGCGGCTGTTGAAGGCCTTCATCCAGCGCTCGAAACCGGCGGTATGGTCGAACATGTTGGCCATGAACCAGATCACGAACAGGATCGAGATCCACGAGCCGAACACGATCACCACGCGGGTGAAGGTGATATGGAAGTCATCGCGCCACAGGTAGTTGCTGATCAACCCGAGGATGAGCAGCGAGGAGGCCTGCCAGCCGACGATGGAGGCCATCAGCCACTGGCCCTTGGCCTTGGCCAGCACCTCCACTTCCTCGCGGATCTGCTGCTCGCTCTTGTTACGCCAATGCGCGACCTGTTTTTCGAACGGACTCCCGTAGAGCTCGTTGTCCTGCAACAGCAAACCCAAACCCTTGAACAAAGCGATCATGACGTGCTCCTTCTGGAACGTGCGGCAGCGCATTTGGACGAACTTGAGGCGGATTCAGTTCTAGCACTTCCAGCGAGCCGTGCAATGGGGGCAGTGCGAAGCCAGGCTGGGTCTTTTTCTGAATGCGGGAAGCGTGGTGCGGTGCGTCATCGCGATGATGGCCTGCGACAAGATGTCGCAGGGAAAATCGTGCTGCGGCCGCACATGAAACCGGGCTGAAACGCCACGCTCGCTGGACGGGCCGTGATCGGCCAGAATCGGGGCCGACCGCGCAGCCGACGGTCGTTTCCTCCCCCGATTGGACTGTTGTGATGCCGCCGTTGCTGCACCGTCTTTCCCGCCCGATGACCGCGCCCCTCCGGCGCTGGGTGCTGGGCGCCTTCCCGCGTGGGCAGAGCGGGATCGATTACGACCAGCCGTTGGGCGATCCGGGCTGGTTCGGCCTGCACAGCGTGACCTGGCGGGTCCATTCGGAATTTCCCGGGATGCTGGCCGGGGGGCTGTGCGCGCTGATGCTGCAGACCCTGCACCCGCTGGCGCTGGCCGGGGTCTACGACCATTCCAACTTCCGCGGGGACCTGGTGGGGCGGTTGCGCCGGACGACCGCGTTCGTGGCTGGCACCACCTACGCCCCGCAGGCGGAAGTGGAGGCGCTGGTGGCGAAGGTGACGCGCATTCATGCACAGGTGCGGGGCCACGCCGCCGATGGCCGGCCCTATGCGGCCGACGATCCGGCGCTGCTGACCTGGGTGCACGTGACCGAGGCCTACGGCTTCCTGCAGGGGTGCCGGCGCTACTGCCGCCCGGTGCCGCCGGCGGTGGCCGACCAGTACTACCGCGAGTACAAGCGGGTGGCCGAGGCGCTGGGCGCGACGTCCGTGCCGGCATCGGAGGCGGAGGTCGCGGCGTACTTTGCCCGGCAGGTACCGCAGTTGGCATTCGACGCGCGTTCGCGCGAGGTGCTGGGGGTGCTGTCGGGGATCCAGCTGCCGGTGCCGATGGCCGGGCTGTCGCGCGAGCTGTTCCTGGGCGCGGGCGCGGCGCTGCTGCCGGCGTGGGCCGAGGCGATGCTGGCGCGCACGGCGCTGCAGCGGACGCAGGCGCGCACCTCGGCCCGGGTGCTGCACGCGATGACGCCGTTGTTCCGCCGCGCGCTGCAGGACGGCCTGGCCACGCGCGCCTGCACGCGGATGGGCGTACCGGTGAGCGTGCTGGCCGAGTGGGGCTGATGGTCGTATCGGGTGGATGTGGCCGAGGGGGCCCGGGCGTGGGTGGGCATGATCTTTGGCGCGGGGGTGTTTTGCCGTGCCAGTCAGTGGGATTGGCAGCCGATTGGGAGCCGATCCATTGGTAGGGTCGCTCGCCAGACGACTGCACGCGAGGTGTACCGGCCGTGGGTGGGCATGACCTTTGCCGCAGGGGTGCTTTGCCGTGCCGGTCAGTGTTGTCGGCAGCCGATTGGAAACCGACCAATGGTAGGGTCGCTCGCCAGACGACTGCACGCGGGGTGTCCCGGCCGTGGGTGGGCATGACCTTTGCCGAAGGGGTGCGTTGCCGTTGTGTGTGGCCGCGGCTTGCGTCGGCCGAGGTCATGCGTTCGTCGTGCCGATGAGCGGTATCTGCGGTCGTTTGGGAACCGACCCTACCGGCGTCGTTTCCCAGACGGGTGCACGTGGGGGAGCCGGCCGTGGGTGGGCATGACCTTTGCCGCAGCGGTGTTTTGCCGTGCCGGTCAGTGTTGTCGGCAGCCGATTGGAAACCGACCAATGGTAGGGTCGCTCGCCAGACGACTGCACGCGGGGTGTCCCGGCCGTGGGTGGGC